>CAMNNM010000045.1 GCA_946545425.1 uncultured Blautia sp.
GCAACTCATCCGATCGTATCTTTACAATAATTGAGAATTATGTTAATATTTTTTGTGTATGAGGGTAATTGTCTTTCAGAACGGCATGGGGGATAAATGAACAGCCGTTTGACGGACAAAGGGGAAAAGGGAGAGTAAATAACAGAATAAGGAGGGTATTTCATGAGTAAATCCGGGAGGGGTTCTGCCCCAGATGAAATACGCGAGTGGATATCAGACCACTTGCTGTATATAATTATCGGAGCGATCGCACTGGTTATTCTGCTGGTTGTCATTTTTTCAGTGCGCGCCTGCAAAAAAGGAAAAACACCAACTGAAGACAGAACCGGTACCATCACAACAAGTACCGAAAGCAACGCCAACGTAACGACGGCCGGCGACGAGACGACACAGACCATTCAGCATCCGCTTACTCAGGCGTCGTCCGAAATCCGGACCCTGATCGAAACCTACTATCAGGCGGTACAGAACAAGGATATCGAAACACTTCGCACTGTGGTTATGAATCTGCCTGCAGAAGAAGAATCACGGATCGCCAATTCAAACGGATATATCGAAGGATATCGCGTGCAGGATGTTTATACCAAGGACGGCATGTCCGATGGCGCTAACGTCGTATATGCATGCGTGGACTATATGTTCAGAGATATCGAGACGGCCTATCCGGCGCTGAGCCAGCTTTATGTGGTGACGGCCGACGACGGCTCGCTGAAGATTGCAGGAGATTCCGATGTAATCGGAATCGGCAGCGCAGAGTATTCCTCTTACATGGCACAGCTGGAATCGGATTCCGATTTCCTTCAGCTGAAGGCTCAGGTTCAGGAGGCCAACAGCAAGGCGCTTGCATCTGATTCTGCACTTCAGGAATTTGCCGCAGGACTGGGCGAGAGTGTTACCGATACGGCTGGAAGCACGTCGGCTGGTACTCCTGCAGAAGGCGAAACGACAGAACCGACGGAAACAGAGCCGGCTCCTCAGGGCAACGGAGAAACCCGCGTGACCACGGACGGCGTGAATGTCAGATCTGAGCCGAATTCCGACTGGGACAATGTTATTTCCTTTGCAGAAGAAGGAACCACCGTTAATCTGACCGGCGAAGAAGCTGACGGCTGGTATGGCGTAATTGTAGACGGTGTGGAAGGCTACATCTACGGCGATTACCTTCGCTAAGACAAATCTGAGAACAATAAGAGCTGCTGTACGTGAACAGCAGCTCTTTTCTTTTCCTGTATTATTGCTGTGGTGTTGCTTCCGGAGCAGGCGGAGCGCTTACAAGGACGCCCGTTTCATCGAATTCGTAATAGGCACCATCGATCAGTATCTGGCCGCACTGGAGTACGCCGTCATTACTGAAGTAATACTGCTTTCCGTCTATGCTCTGCCAGCCGACAGCCATATTTCCGGATGCGGGATCAAAATAGTAAATACGTCCGTCTGTATCGTTCAGCCATCCATGGAAGGCCTGGCCGTTGATCATGTAGTACCAGGTGTTTTCTCCCTTTGTCCAGGTTCCTGTTGAAGCTTCTGCAGAAGGCGCCTGCGCCTTCGCCGCACGGAAAGAGGCATACGGGGCGGAAAGGCTTCGGATGAAAGCGGAAGATGTCGCTGCTGAACTTTCGGCAGCGGGAGTCTGCGTGACGGGATCCGCAGCGGCCTGTCCGGCGACTGCTTCGGTCTGTTGTTCCGCATCAGATACCGCGGCTGTCGGTGTATGTACTGCAGGAGTAAGAACAGCGGGATCCAGAACTGTAGTCTGATCCTGTGAAGTGGAAGCGGTTTTGCTGCCGCCTCCGCCCATAATTCCCTCAGGCAGCCGGATTGAGATGTTCACAGGGGCGATGGACGAAGGAATATGAGAAGTCTGTGTGGTTAAAAAGCCGATGCCCGGGCAGGCAAGCAGTGAAAGAAGCAAAAGTAATTTATTTGTCTTGGCCTTTTCAGCGGCCATATGAATTCCTCCTTTTCGTTACAGGTATCGTTTACATTTACATAATTCTACAATAACGCCCGTAAAATTACAAGTAAAATGATCGTCCGCATGAACGTGCGGCTTGCAAGTAAGGCTTTATCGTGATATTCTTTTAAGACGATGAAGTAAAAATCAGCGGAAAGGACCATGCATTATGTCAATTACGGATTCCGGGATCAGAATCAATAAATATCTGAGCGACGCCGGTGTATGTTCCAGACGGCAGGCTGACAGAATGATCGATGAAGGCAGAATCATGGTAAACGGAACGGTTCCGTCACCCGGGTACAGGCTGCAGAAAGACGATCTTGTCACCGTGGATGGCCGGGAAATCAGACCTGAGGAGAAAAAGGTCCTTCTGCTGTTTAACAAACCCGTCGGGATCGTCTGCAGTACGGTAAAGCAGCGGCAGGAGACGACGGTCATTGATTATCTGAATTATCCTGTCCGGATCTATCCTGTGGGACGGCTGGATAAGGATTCGGAAGGACTTCTTCTTCTCACGAACCAGGGGGAGCTGGTCAACCGGATCATGAAGGCATCCGAGTACCATGAAAAAGAATATGAAGTTGTGGTAAACAAGCCGCTGACGGAAGAATTTCTGACACAGATGCGCTCTGGCGTGAGGATACTGGGGCAGGTTACCAGAAACTGCAGAGTGACGAAAACGGGCGACTGTTCGTTCCGGATCATTCTGACGCAGGGACTAAACCGTCAGATCCGGAGAATGTGCGACGCGCTGGGATATAAAGTAAGATCGCTTAGACGGATCAGGATCATGAACCTTACGCTGAACGGAATTGACACTGGAAAATTCAGAGAGATAACACCGGATGAATTTACGGAGCTGAAAAAGAATCTTTCTGCAGGTTCCGGAACCGGAAATTGAAACCGGAGGTAAAATATATGGACCATATCGTCCGAATGAAAGAACTGGCGGAAACACTGAAGGCCGCTTCGCGCGCATATTATCAGGAAGACCGCGAGATCATGAGCAATCTGGAGTATGACAGGTTATACGATGAGCTGGTTTCACTTGAAAAGGAGACAGGAACCGTTCTGACCGGTAGTCCTACCATGAGCGTCGGATACGAAGCGGTCGATTTTCTGCCGAAAGAACAGCATGAGCGGCCGATGCTTTCCCTTGATAAGACCAAGGACAGAGAAGCGCTCAGGAGCTTTATCGGGGACAGAAAAACGCTTCTGTCCTGGAAAATGGATGGACTGACGATCGTCCTGACTTATGAACAGGGGAGCCTTGCAAAGGCGGTCACACGCGGCAATGGCGTGACCGGCGAAGTCGTTACGAATAACGCCAGGGTGTTTAAGAATATACCGCTGAAAATACCTTATAATGGAACCCTTGTTCTTCGGGGAGAGGCTGTTATTACCTATTCTGATTTTGAAAAAATTAATGAGAGCATTCCGGACGCCGATGCAAAGTACAAAAATCCAAGAAATCTGTGCAGCGGGTCGGTGCGTCAGCTGAGCAACGAAATCACGGCGGAACGTAATGTACGCTTTTATGCGTTTTCCCTTGTAAGCGCTCCGGGGGTGGACTTTGGAAATTCCCATGAAAAGCAGTTTTTGTGGCTTAGGGAACAGGGGTTTGAAACAGTGGAATACCGTCTTGTCACAAGGGAAACGCTGGACGAGGCGATGGATTATTTTTCATCCGCGATCAGCACAAATGAATTTCCGTCTGACGGACTGGTAGCGCTTTATGACGATATTGCATACGGGGAAGCGCTGGGAACCACGGCAAAATTCCCGCGCAACGCCATGGCGTTTAAATGGGCTGACGAAACCCGAGAGACAAGACTTCTTGAAATCGAATGGAATCCATCGAGGACGGGACTGATCAATCCGGTGGCGGTATTTGAGCCGGTCGAGCTCGAAGGAACGACCGTCAGCAGAGCCAGTATTCATAACGTCAGCATTACGAAAGAACTGGAGCTGGGAATCGGCGACGTCATTCTGGTATATAAAGCAAACATGATTATTCCGCAGATCGCCGAAAATCTGACAAGAAGCGGATTTAGTTCATTGCCCGGCGCCTGTCCGGCCTGTGGTCAGAAAACCAGAATTAAAAAGGAAAACGACGTCGAAACTCTGGTCTGTGATAATCCGGATTGTCCGGCTAAAAAAATCAAGGCATTTACCTTGTTTGTAAGCCGTGACGCCATGAATATCGACGGACTTTCCGAGCAGACGCTTGAAAAGTTCATTGCAAAAGGACTGATCCATGAATTCAGCGATATCTACAGACTGAAAGAGCAGCATGATGTGATCGTAGGCATGGAAGGGTTTGGAGAAAAATCCTTTTCAAAACTGACGGCCGGCATTGAGGCTTCCAGAGACACGACCATGGCAAGGGTGCTTTACGGTCTCGGGATTCCCAATATAGGCGCGGCCAATGCCAGGGTGATCAGCAGACATTTTGACGAGGATCCGGAAAAAGTCCGTCATGCATCCTTTGATGACATCAGTGCCATAGAGTCGATCGGACCCGTAATTGCCGGGACGCTTACCGCCTATTTTGCAGACGGCGAAAATAACAGGATCTTTGATGATCTTTTAAACGAAATTCATCTTTCCAGGGAAGAAAGGCCTGCGCATCAGATACTGGAAGGCCGGACTTTTGTCGTTACCGGAAGCGTGGAGCATTTCAGCAACCGGAGCGAACTGAAGGCGCTGATCGAATCGCTGGGAGGGAAGGTGACGGGCTCTGTGACCGGAAAGACGGATTTTCTGATCAACAATGACGTGAATTCTTCTTCATCTAAAAACAAAAAGGCGAGAGAACTGGGAATTCCGGTTATTTCCGAAGCGGATTTTCTAAAAATGACAGGAGAAAACGAATTATCGTAAAATCGAGTAACAGAAACAGCATTACGAAAGGACAACAGCCATGCCCATTAAGATTCAGGGAGATCTTCCCGTAAAAGAGATACTGGAACACGAAAATATATTTGTAATGGATGAACACAGAGCCATCCATCAGGATATCCGTCCGATCCGGATCCTGATCCTGAATCTTATGCCTCTCAAGGAGGATACCGAGCTCCAGCTTCTAAGATCTTTGTCGAATACGCCGCTTCAGGTCGACGTGACCTTTATGGCTGTAAAGACGCACGAATCCAAGAATACGTCGATGAGTCATCTGAACAAGTTTTATCAGACGTTCGAGGAACTTAAAGATACCAAATACGACGGTATGATCGTTACCGGTGCGCCGGTGGAACAGATGGAATTTGAAGAGGTGGATTATTGGGAAGAAATGAAGCAGATCCTGGACTGGATCCCTTCGCATGTAACCTCGACGATCTACCTGTGCTGGGCTGCCCAGGCTGCTCTTTACCATTACTACGGGATAAACAAACGTCCCCTCGATAAGAAGCTTTTCGGACTGTTTCATCACAGGGTGATGAACCGGAAGATACCGCTGGTGCGTGGATTTGATGATGTATTTGTGGCACCGCATTCCAGACATACCGAGGTACCTGCCGACAGGATTCATGCCTGTGAAGATATCACCGTTCTTGCGGAATCAGAGGAAGCCGGGGTGTTTCTGTGCATGTCAGAGAACGGTCGAAAGATATTCGTGATGGGACATCCGGAATATGACCGGATCACGCTTGATAACGAATATAAGAGAGACCTTTCCAAAAATCTTCCCATTGAGATTCCCGTCAATTATTATGAGAACGACGACCCGAAAGTGAAGCCCCTTCTTATGTGGAGAGCCCACGCAAACAATCTGTATACAAACTGGCTGAATTATTATGTATACCAGAGTACGCCCTATGATCTGTACGGGACACCGTTCTGATTTACAGCATTGTTACAGAATTCTGAAAATTTGTTTGATATCTTAAGGGAAATGTGTTAGAATAATGTAGGTTATAGCTTTGACTGAGACAAGGCCGGCCTTAACCGGATCGGATAAGAGTATGATATAAATAATGTATGGATCCTCTGGGGAGTGGGGTTCTCATTTTGAAAGGAGATTCTTTTCCGTCATGAAATACAAATATGTCAAAGGGCTTCTTTATGCATCAGCAGCCTCTGTGGTTTTAACTTCAGGGTCTCAGGTTGTCTGTGCTGAAGAGCCGATTGTTTCAGATGAGGGGAGCAACTATACTGAGCCGGTGTTAATGCCGACTCCGCAGGCTGAAACAGAATACTTGGATGCATCAGCATCTTCCAATACGAATGAGGGTAACAGTGGTGCGGCACAGACATCTGCCGGGGCAGTATCGGCAGCTACTGTGGCGGCACCGACCGCGACGATCGGCCCCTCTGCTGCAGCTGTGCCTTCTGCAGCGGCGCTGCCTTCGATCAGCGCTGGACCGTCTGCGTCTGTATCACCTTCGATCAGCGTTGGACCGTCTGCGTCTGTATCACCTTCGATCAGCGCGGGGCCCTCGGCGACAGTATCGCCTTCGATCAGCGTTGGACCGTCTGTGTCTGTATCACCTTCGATCAGTGCAGGACCGTCTGCGACTGCTTCTCCGACGGCTACTCTGGGACCGACGGCGACAGCGGTTCCAAGCATAACGCCGACACCGACTCAAATACCTGAAAGGATCACAAACCTGATCCAGCGCATCGCAAGGCTTCAGGGTAAAGTGATCGTCAGATCAGACTTAAACGAAATTCTTGCTGTAAAGAAGGCGTATGACCGTCTTCCGGCCGAGGAGCAGGCTCTGATCACTAATTACAGAGGACTACGGGGCGTGATCCGGCGGATCATTAATGTAATGGGCCGGGATATTTCGCAGGCAAACCTTGAACTGCTTGTAAGCGGAACGGGAATACCTGCGGTCCGTCCTATCGTGACGCCGTCTGTGACGCCTTCCGTATCTCCTTCCGTGACGCCGGATCCGTCCGGTACGCCGGATGACCCGGAAAACCCGGATGTAACGGGTGTGCCGGAAGATCCGGAAAACCCGGAAGTAACGCCGACGCCTGAAAATCCTGACGTAACAGGCGTGCCGGAAGACCCGGAAGCAACGCCGATACCAGAAAATCCTGATGTGACAGGCATTCCGGAAGATCCGAATGCTACGCCCACGCCGGCAGTTCCCAGTGGAACGCCTACGCCGACTCCGGTGGAAGGGCTTCCGGAAGAGGAACTCAAGACTGAAGGCGGAGAGGATCTTATAACCTCCGGAGCAGATGAACCGGACGGCGATCTCCTTACTTCAACGCCGGTCCTTACCACCAACATGGTTTCCAATCTTCATGCCGGAAACCAGTTCTATCTGAATTCTCTGAAGGAGAAATATCAGCTGGAGTTCTCATCGGATTTCGCGTCCATGGTGGAACAGATTGAGCAGGAATATAAAGAAGAAAACGGTATCGTGGACGTCATGGATATCGAAGACACCGATATCACATCCGACATGGACCAGTTCCTGGTAAGAAACTGGCAGGACGTTCTGGCCGTTTATGTATACCGTCATCATGCTGAGGGAGAGACAAGCTATACTATCGATTCCTCTGCAAAGGAAGAACTGGCCGAAATTTTCCGCGAGATGAACCCGATCAAGGTGGACCCGACAGGAGCCGAAGGAATGTCCTACGGGAACCTCCATATCGGCGATTATATCGAAAAACATGATCTTTCGGGAAATGACGCCGAGCTTCTGAATAAATATCTTGAGACAGACTGCAAGCTGCTTTGCGCCATTGTCACAGATTCCAGAAGCTTTGTAAGGCAGAGCGTCGGAGACGGCGTTTCCGAAGACCGTGTAAATGTGATCACGGCTGCCTACTCGCTGATCGGCGAGATTGGCTATTTCTGGGGCGGAAAGAGCTTCTGCGTCGGTCCTGACCGTGAGTGGGGTACCGCCCAGATGGTTGTATCCACCGGAAGCTCCACCACCGGTACCATAAGAGCTTACGGCCTTGACTGCAGCGGGTTTGTAACCTGGGCCGTCATTAACGGCTATAAGGATCCGTACATGGAATATGAGATCGGAGACGGAACTTCTTCACAGTGGGAGAACGCGAACTCTGTCGCCGAATCAAATGCGCAGCCTGGTGATCTGGTGTTCCAGAGAGGACCGGAATGGGGATCTGACAACCATGTCGGAATCATCTGCGGACAGACGGACGCAGGAGACTGGCTTGCGGTACATTGCTCCGCATCCGTAAACGGAGTTTCTGTCGGGGAGGCATACAGCGCAAGCTTCCGATACATCAGACAGCCTTCATTTTATCCGAGCCGGGATGATATAGGACGTCTGAAACTGGAAGGAGAGGAACTGATATCGGACTATAATTCCGGATTAATCCTTACCTACAGCCAGGTTTCCGAAGACGGATCCACGGTAGAAACTGTTTCGGTTCCGATTGTGTTTGTATCCGACGGTACGGTCATCCTTTCCTCTGACCAGGATTATGAAGAAGCCGCTTCTGATTCTGCAGTGGCCGACGAAGAGAACGAACTCGGAGAACCCGTTGTTCTTACAGATGACTCCATCGTCATCATGTTCTGACAGATCAATGAAAAAAAGCAGCTTCCTTCACGGAAGCTGCTTTTTCAGCAAATATAAGTGAGATCTTTATGCGGAAGTAAAAAAGAGACGCCGGCTTTCCTTTACCTGTGAATACCGGACAGCTCTTCGTCGATCCATTTGTGGGTATCGTAATCGTCGCCGAAAAGCTGGACGATAACGCCGTATGGCTCGGCGTCACTGGAAAAAGCGTTTGCCTCATCTGTGTCCACATGCATGGCAAGCCGGAAGTTTCTGCTTACGCGAACCACGACGTCGGCATAGATTACGGTTCTGCCGTAGCTCTTGGTCAGAACAAAAACATCCTGGTTATCCCGGACTCGTTCGATCAGCGCCTGGTCAGGCGTCATGTGGATATGTCGTTTTGCAACGATCACTCCGTTTTCGAGCTGAAGCTGGCCCGACGGGCCTATCACGGTACATCCCGGCGTACCGGCAATGTCTCCGGACTGCCTGATGATACCGGGAACGCCGATGTGCCTGGTGTCGGTAAGAGAAAGCTCGATCTGGGTCTTCGAACGGAACGGCCCCAGAATGGCAATGTTTTCAAAATTCCCGCGCGGGCCTACTACGGTCAGACGCTCTTCGCACAGATACTGTCCCGGCTGACTGAGTTCTTTTTTGAAATGAAGTTCTGCTTCATCGCCGAAAAGGCGGTGAAAATCTTCTTCAGATACGTGGATATGGCGTGCCGAGGTTTCGATCGGTATCTTTACACTCATTGTGATTCCTCCGGGAAAAGCATGACGTATACCCGTATCTGTACGGGCAGTAAACAGATATATTGTAGTTCACTACTATACCATTTGTTCTTCCAAAACGCAACAAGGGGATTTCCATGCGACGAAGACGCTCAAGCCATATCGGCTTTTTCCTTTTTATCCTGATTCTTTTATCCTGCATTGGCGTTCTGATTCTTAAGGGACCTGATTTTTCGAAAAGGCTGGGAATATCCGATGCCGGAATTCAGAATTCTGACGCGGTCAGACAGCTTCGTTCGTTTTTGAAGCTGGATCCCGAAGAGGTGACAACGCTTAGAAAAGCAGAGATCGTACCGACGGATCCGGGACATCAGGAGTACTATTTCGGGCTTCTTTCGGATTCTGAAAAGAGGATCTACAGAGAGATTCTTTCGGGGGTCAGGGCCTTCAGAGAAAAGTTTTATCTGACAACGTCGGATGAAGATACGATCACAAAAGTATTCAACGCCGTTACCAGGGATCACCCCGAGGCGTACTGGGTACATAATACGATGAATGTGTATACAACGACGTACGGAGGCGCGGATTACTGTGAATTCTCGCCGGGATACTCGTTTACGCAGGAGCAGATCCGACAGATCGACGCGGTGATCGAGCAGAGCTACCAGGATCTGTGCGCCGGTATTCCCGAAGGCGCATCTGATTATGACAAGGTTCTTGCTGCTTATACCTGGATCGTGGACCGTACCGATTATGTGTTTAATGACTGCGATCAGAATATAGCGGGCGTTTTCTGGAAAAAGCAGGCTGTCTGCGCGGGTTATGCGGGGGCGCTTCAGTATTTTCTGGAACGGATGAATATTCCCTGCATTTATGTGGAAGGAGATACCCGGGGATCTACGGACGGACATGCGTGGTGCATCGTTACGCTGAACGGGCAGTACTATATTGCGGATCCGACAAACGCAGATCAGCCTGATTTTCTTCAGGGCGACTTTGCCCAGCTTGCCGAGCACAAGACCACAATTGTCGATTATCTGTGTCCGTTCCCCGAAGAATACGGGGCGGTTTATACGCCGAATTCCAGATTTCCGGTTCCGACATGCACGGCCCGTGATCTGAATTTTTATGCGCTGAACAATGCCTGCTTTGATGTTTACACCTGGCAGTCTGTATACGATCTGACAAAGCTCAGGATCGACAATAACGCCGCCGTCATCCGTTTCAAGTTTTCCAACAGAGAAGCTTACGAGCAGGCCTATGCGGAGTGGGTCAACGGAGACGGGGCAGGAGAGACGGCGCAATATTATATGAGAAGCCACGGAATTACGACAGTCTCGTATCATTGCGGAGCCATTGAAAATCTTAATACCATTTACCTGATATTTTAAAAGGCGGTGATCTTTATGAAGGAGTTTTTACTGAGGATCCTGACCGTCATCGATGAATACCGGATCCATCTGGAACGGTCTGAGTATGCTTTGTTCTTTTATGCTGCGATCCTGATTTTTGGCCTGCTGAACTGTATTCTCGGGTATCGTCTGATACGGTTCTGGATGATGCTGGCAGGCTTTGCAGGAGGAGCGGTCGTCGGTTATCTGTTTGCAGGCCAATTTGGCATTACGGCGGAGAAAACCGCGCTTATCGCGGCCGTGCTGACAGGCGTCGTCATTGCTGTTATTACGTTCTTTGCTTTCCGTGCAGGGCTGTTTCTGGCAGGATCGGTATTTGTCGCCTCCATTGCGGTCATCCTGATCCACCCGACCACCTCGGCGATGTTTTTTCTGTGCCTGCTTCTTGGTGCGATATTCGGTTTCTTGATACTGAAATTCACCCGGGAGATGCTCATTGTGGTGACAGCTCTGTTTGGCGGCGTACTTTGCGGACTCTCTCTTGCCAGAATACTCGACGTATCCGAAACCACCTACGGCCTTCTGCTTGCCGCACTGTTCACAATGCTCAGCATTGTGATCCAGCTGCTCATCAATAAACCTGAATACGAAGAAGAATACCCCGAAGAACCAACAGAAGACACCCCCTCCGACGAATACTACGATGATCGCTACGACGATCCGCGGAGATACTGAATGTTTTTGATGGGGTAAAGGTTTTACCGGGACTCTCATCCCTTGGGAAAACGTAAAAAAGGTCAGTAATGAAATATATAAGGGGCCATCCACAGCGCCGGTACTTGGAATCTGCGAGCACAGCGAAGCAGATTCCTTATGTACCGCTGCGCGAGGACCAAGCGCAAGCGGGCCCCGTTATATTTCATACTGACCTTTTATTTTTTTTAATCTTATTGAGTATCAGTTATCCTGCGCATCCTCTTCATTCACAACAAACACATGCCTCTTCTTCGCCATCTCGTCACTCTCAAGATACTCGTCATACGTCGTGATCTTATCAACCAGCGTTCCATCCGGAAGAATCTCCATGATCCGGTTGGCCGTTGTCTGCACAAACTGATGATCGTGCGACGTAAACAGAATGACACCCGGGAATTTGATCAGACCGTCGTTGAGTGCTGTGATGGATTCCATATCCAGATGGTTGGTCGGCTCGTCCAGGATCAGGATGTTGGAGCCGGAGATCATCATCTTGGAAAGCATGCACCTTACGCGCTCGCCTCCCGAAAGCACACGGACCTTTTTGATTCCGTCTTCGCCCGGAAACAGCATTCTGCCAAGGAAACCGCGCACATAGGTTGCATCCTTGATCTCGGAATACTGGGTCAGCCAGTCGGTGATGGTAAGGTCGTTGTCAAACTCATAGGAATTATCCTTGGGGAAATAGGCCTGGGTGGTCGTAACGCCCCACTTATAGGTGCCTTCGTCCGGTTCCATCTCGCCCATGAGGATCTTGAAAAATGTCGTGGTTGCCTGCTCGTTTGCGCCGACAAAGGCAACTTTGTCGTCATGACCCAGGGTAAAGGAGATGTTGTCCAGCACCTTTACGCCGTCGATGGTCTTGGAAAGATTCTCGACCTGCAGGACTTCGTTTCCGATTTCACGGTTGGGCCTGAAATCGATATAGGGATATTTACGGCTGGAGGGCTTCATTTCGTCCAGCTGAATTTTTTCAAGAGCACGCTTACGCGATGTTGCCTGTTTGGATTTGGAAGCATTGGCGCTGAACCGGGAGATGAATTCCTGCAGTTCTTTGATCTTTTCTTCTTTCTTCTTGTTGGCTTCCTTCATCTGACGGATGAGCAGCTGGCTGGAACGGAACCAGAAATCGTAGTTGCCGGCGTACAGCTGAATCTTGCCGTAATCGATATCGGCCGTCTGCGTGCAGACCTTGTTCAGGAAATATCTGTCGTGGGAGACGACGATGACCGTATTGTTAAAATTGATCAGAAATTCTTCAAGCCATTCTACGGCGGGAAGATCCAGGTGGTTGGTCGGTTCGTCCAGAAGCAGAATGTCGGGATTTCCGAAAAGTGCCTGGGCAAGAAGCACCTTGACCTTCTGGCTTCCTGTAAGGTTGGCCATAAGCTCCTGATGCAGCTCTGTCTCGATTCCAAGGCCGTTCAGAAGTGTGGCAGCGTCAGATTCGGCTTCCCATCCGTTCAGGTCGGCGAATTCAGCCTCGAGTTCGCTGGCGCGGATACCGTCTTCATCCGAGAAATCCGGCTTGGCGTAAATCTCGTCTTTTTCCTTCATGATCTCAAAAATACGGGGATTGCCCAGAATGACCGTGTCGAGTACATTGTAGGCGTCATATTTAAAGTGATCCTGTACCAGGAAGGAAAGACGCTGTCCGGGGGTGATGGATACACTGCCCCTTGTGGGCTCGAGCTGACCGGAAAGAATTTTCAGAAAGGTGGATTTACCTGCTCCGTTGGCACCGATAAGACCATAGCAGTTGCCTTCGGTGAATTTGATATTGACATCCTCGAAGAGTGCTTTTTTTCCGACTCTGAGCGTTACATTGTTCGCAGCGATCATATATGTTTTCTCCTTTTAATTGTGAACACTATGCTTTATTCTACAGGAAATAAGAGAATTTGCAACTGTTATTTTATAATGGTATACTCAGACGGAAGC
>CAMNNM010000046.1 GCA_946545425.1 uncultured Blautia sp.
ATCTCTTTTTCGTATAATCCGAGATAATAGCCCGGATCCGGCTTCGGAAGATTCTGCTTTGCAATGCCTTCGGAAACGCCCATGACAGAGCAGGTGTCGTGCCAGGAGAGTGGTTTCCCGTGCATATCCGTCATGCATCCGCCGGCTTCTTCCAGAATGATCCCGCCGGCAATGTAGTCCCATATATGAAGCTTCATTTCGAAGTACATGCCGACCCGCCCGCTGGCAACCATGCACAGAGCGTACTCGGCGCTGCCCATGGAACGGACACCTGCGCATGCGCCAAGATATTCCAGCGCAAGCTGTTTGGAATATTCGGCCGCGACCAGATCGAAGCCTGCGGTTCCGGCCAGAACGATGCTGTTTTCCAGATTCTCCCGGGATGTATGGATCCGCTTTCCGTTTTCATAGGCGCCATCGCCTTTTACTGCGCAGAACATCTGGTCGCTCCAGGGGCAGTAGATGACGCCGGCGTAGGGCTTTCCGTCCTTCAGAAGACCGATGGAGGTGACGCTGGGATGCAGGTTGTGGATAAAATTGGTGGTCCCGTCGATGGGATCGATGATGAAAAGATAGCCTTTTTCATACTCTTCCCGGAAGGCGTCCATGCCGTTTTCTTCGCCCAGATACCGGGCCTCCGGAAGGGCATGGCTGAGCTTATCCATCAGGAAGGTCTGGATCCGTTTATCGTATTCGGTCACAAAATTTGCATGCCCGGGCTTATATTCCACCTGCATGTCTTCGCTGTGAGCGGAGAGCATGATGGCGCCGGCCTCCCGGGCCGCGGCCTGAATTTCAGTCAGAAGATCATTCATTAAAACAGTACCTCGTTGTGTTGGTCTATGTTAATTTCCTGGATCATTGTACCACATCCGGCGGGAAAAATCCGCAGGTTTTGGGGATTTATTGATATCATACACAGGTGCCGGGATATCGGCTGATGAAGAAGATCTTGAAAATGGCTGTTGTCTGCAAATTTGGCTTCAAAAACAAGAGCTTACCGGGAACGTATTTCTTTTCTTAACGACATCGCTTCTTGTAAAAATGCATGATATGAGGTAAAATACGGAGTAGATTATTGTTGAAAAGTTGTAACAGAAAATTGAGCTGGAGGAGGGTAAGCTATGGTTTGCAGCAAATGCGGACGGCAGATTGCAAATGGCGCGAAATTCTGCACCTATTGCGGGGCAGCTCAGGGAGGAGCTTCCGGCGGAAGAGCTTCCTATGACAGCCGCGGAGGAGAGGCGTTTGGTTCCAGGGGAAGAGACCCCTATGGACCTCGCGGAGGAGACGCATTCGGTTCCCGCAGCGGTGATGCATTTGGGTCCCGGGGCGGTGCATTTGACAGCAGAGGCCGGGGAAGCCGGGGCGGAGATGCTTTTGGAGGCGCTCCCAGGCGAGGCGGTTCTTTTGGCGGCGGAGATTCCTTCGGTTCCCGCGGCGGATATAACCGTCCTTCGCGGCAGCCGGGCGAATCAAATATGATTTTCCTCTGGATCAGCATGGTACTTTTGCTTGCCGGCGGAATCGTCAGAGCATGCATGAATATCCAGTGGAAGGATTTTCTGAAAATGACATGGGACAGTGCAGGCATGCTGGGGTCCATGGGTGGTGACGCCGAAGTATTTTACAAGGGATCAGTCATCTGCATGATCCTGTACCATGCATTGCCAGGACTTCTTATGATTCTGTTTGCAGTACTTGTGATCACTAAGGGCAGAAAAAAGGCTTCCGGAACAGGAGCGCCCGCCATCCTGATTCCTGTTTTTGAATTTATCTTCCTGAATGTGGTGCTGATCTGGGGCATGATCGTGATTTCTTCCTTCGGAGGAAACAGCGATATCGCGGGTGAGATAGCCAAGTCAGAATTTCTGACATTTCTTCTTCCCATCGCGATGGAAATCGTTTTTGCCATCGTATACATAATCGTGACCGGTAAGATGGGGCGGGGAAGACAGGTCTTTGTATGGATCGTCCCGATCATGGCAGCGGTTTCTTTTGTGTACATGCTGGTGCTGAACCTGATCTACAGCAGCAACAACATAGACTCCGGCTTCCTGACTGGAGATACTTCACAGAATGTCATGTATTTTGTTTCCTTTGCTCTGTACTTTGCGGGAGCCGGCCTTGCCGTACTCGGTTATCCGCGGGGAGCAAGACGTATGCCGGGGCCGGGCCGGGATTCCAGAGATCCGCGATATGAATCACGAAGAGATTCTTTCGGAAGATATTGACCATTGATCAGCCGGCAAACGTGGCTGAATGAAAGATTATTCTTAGGAAGTTTATTGTTTTTTTAGAATATGAACAAATTTTCCTCACATTTACAGGGTATCATAAAGACATCTTAAGAGAACAGCAGAGCTCTTGAGATAAACTCTTTCCTTTCCCTAAAATATGTGGCAACGACCATCGGTGACTGTGAGAACAACAGAAACCGGTGGTTTTTGCGTGTTGGCAATGAACCATGCATGTCCGACAGCAAAGAACGCGGGGCGGGCTTGCACGCGAGGTTTAACAAAAATGACTTTAGAGAATGTGATCCTTTTTATTATCATGGCCCTTGTCCTGGTCGGCATTCCTGTATTTCTTGCCAGGCGTTCCGGCAAAAATCCCATGGAACTGTTTTTCGGGAGCCGTGTAAACAACACGGCTTTTGGAAAAAAGGAAGAACCCGATAAAAAAACGGAGGGACAGGAGAAAAGAAAGTCCGGAACGGCAAGAGGCGGAAAACCGCAGAGAAACAGTAGCAAAAACGATCTGTATCAGTTTATTTCTTCGATGCTTTCTTTTGCCAGAAGAAATCATTTTATGATGATCGTACCAGGAACGGTCCAATCCGGAGAAAATGTAGCGGTGCTTACGGGAATTCTTATAACAAGATCCCGCGTGATCGGAATCAATTGCTTTGGATTTGGCGGTTCCGTGACGGCCAGGCCGGGCGATGAGCCCTGGATTCAGAAGATTAACGGGGAGCAGCAGGAGATTGCAAATGCCGTAGTCCGCAACAGACAGCAGGAGGAAATCCTGCAGGCAGTGATGAAGGACGCCGGCCTTGAAAACGTACCGATGGAGATCGTCGGCGTGTTTACCACGCCGGGCGTCAGTCTTGTCAGTATGGCTGGAATGAAATGCTATACGGCCGAGGGAGTCGTTTCTTATCTGGAATCCAAGCAGATTATGAAAGACTGTGGCGTGGACCCCAAAGAGGTAGGAAACAAGCTGAACGGGTATGTAAAAAGAAAATAAAGCAAAACGAACGCCTTCAGGCCTTATTGGTCTGAAGGCGTTTTGTTCTGCTTTTCAAATGAAATTCAGTCCCTGAAGTATCCGGGGAACTGCTCGCGCAGCTCGTGTTCGATTCCGCGGAACTTGCTGAGATGATTGCGCATCAGGGCAGAGGCGAGGGCGCCGTCGTGATCTTCGACAGCAGACAGGATGGCCTGATGCTGCTGAACGATGTTGGAAGGCGTCATGTACCGGATCGTCAGATTCCGGATCCGGTCGAAATGAATGACCACGTCCTGAATGAGGCGGAATATCATGGGTTTCCCTGCAATATTGAACAGGGTCTCATGAAACGCATTGTCCAGATCCATAAAGGTGGCGTCTGTGGAGCCGCCTCCGGTTCTGGCAAATTCCTCCTGCTGCGCAAGATTGGCGCGAAGCGCCTTCAGTCCTTCTTCGGTGATCTCCTGGCAGGCGATGGAAACCACTTCACATTCCAGAACCTCTCTGAGGAAGTAAGCCTGATCGACCATCTTGAAGTCGATGGGGCAGATCACGCTTCCCTTCTGAGGATAAATTTCCACGATTCCTACCTTGGACAACTCAATGAGAGCTTCCCGGACGGGGGTCCTGGAAAGACCGAGACTGGCAGAAAGCTCATTTTCGCTGACCCGGCTTCCGGGTTCCAGTTCCATATGTATGATATTTTCTTTCAAAATGCGCAGAGCGTAATCCCGTCCTGTTTCACGCGGAAGTCTGTCTTTGATTCTCATGGAGCATCAATCCTTTTCCACATATGTTAGTGTAACAATTCAGAGTCTTCAGGAGCGGATTCACTGCTGGTTCGCCTTGCAGATGGCTTCCCAGAGTCCGTTGATATAGCACGCACCCAGCGCTCTGTCGTAAAGCCCGTAGCCGGGACGTCCCTGCTCATCCCAGATCATGCGTCCGTGATCCGGACGGATGTAGGTGTCGGGGCAGGTGTCGTAGACGGCCTTCATGATCTCATAGAGGTCGAGAGAACCGTCGGAAGACAGATGAGCGGCTTCGCGGAACTTGTGGTATCCCAGATACTTCACATTGCGGACATGCAGGCAGCCGATACGGTTCATCTCGCCGAAATGACGGATGATGGACGGAATGTCGTTGTCCGGATTGGAGCCGAGGGAACCGGTGCACAGGCACAGCGTGTTGCAGGGGCTGTCGTGCATGGCGACTACCTTGTCGAAATCTTCCTGGGAATGGGTGATGCGGGGAAGGCCGAAGATGGGCCAGCCGGGATCGTCCGGATGGACCGCCATTTTGATCCCGACCTCCTCGCAGGTGGGAATGATGCCGTCCAGGAAGTATTTGTAGTTTTCACGAAGGATGTCCGGGGTGACAGATTTGTAGGCCTCGAGCGTGGCTTCCAGTTCGGCAAGACGCTCCGGCTCCCAGCCGGGCAGAGTAAAGCCGTTGGAGCTCTCGGCGGTCTTTCTGACGATCTCGGTGGGCGTCATTTCGCCAAGCTCTGCTTCGTCGAAATACAGGCTGTTGGAGCCGTCCTCGGGAATGAGGCGGGCAAGGTCGGTGCGCAGCCAGTCCAGGACAGGCATGAAATTGTAAACGATGACCTTGACGCCGTATTTTGCAAGGTTGCGGATCGTGATGCAGTAATTTTCGATATACTTGTCACGGGTGGGACGGCCGAGCTTGATATCTTCGTGAACGTTTACGCTTTCGATGACTTCACATTCAAGGCCGGCGGCATGAACCTCCTCTACGTAACGGCGGATTTCATCCTCTTCCCAGACTTCTCCGGCCGCTTTGTAGTCCAGAACGCCCATAAGACCGGACATGCCGGGAATCTGGCGGATCTGCTGCAGCGTGATGTTGTCGCTTTCGGACCCGTACCAGCGAAATGTCATTTTCATGATAAAAAATCTCCAATCTGCCGCCGGGGCGGCAAGTCAGCTTTGTGGACGCACACTCAACGGTATCCTTTTATCAGGGCATCAAAAATTGTTTATGTATGAGGCGTTGCTCATGTCTTATATAGAATAGCACCAGACCCCGTATTTTGTCTACTAGTATACAAGTAGAAAAACGAAGCCCAAATTTGTTGAAATTGCACATGGGTGTCCCGTGATCGAAAAAATCCCTCAAAATGCCGATAAAATAAGGAAAAACGGGGTACTTCAAAATTGCACAAAAAATGACGGTGAAAACTATTACTTTCACTACTTGAATTCTAGTATACAAGACGTATAATGAATTTGAAACTCTGCGGAAGGCTCTGCATTTTGAAACGCGCAGCGCCGGCCGGAGAACATGCTGTCAATATTATATATGAAGGAAGGCGGAAAAGAATCCGCCGGAGGGAAAAGGCATGAAAGAATTTATGGACAAGGACTTCGTCCTGCAGACCGAAACAGCAAAACATCTTTTTCATGAGTACGCAGAAAATCTTCCTCTTATTGACTATCATTGTCATCTGAATCCCCAGGAGATCTACGAGGACCGCCGCTTCAATGACATCGGTGAGGTCTGGCTGGGCGGAAAGAATCCGGACGGCAGCTATTTTGGAGATCATTATAAATGGAGGATCATGCGTTCCAACGGAATCAAGGAAGAGGATGTGACGGGAACGGCTGATCCCTTCGGACGGTTCGAGAAATTTGCCGAGGCTCTGGAGCTTTGTATAGGAAACCCGATGTATCACTGGTGCAACCTGGAGCTGCGCAAATACTTCGGCGTGACCAAGCCGCTTTCCAAAGCAACAGCAAAGGAAATCTGGGACCAGTGCAACGATAAGCTTCAGAACGATCCGGAATGCTCCGTAAGAGGTCTGATCCGTAATTCCAACGTTGCCTACATCGGAACCACCGACGATCCGGTGGACACCCTGGAATGGCATGAGAAGATCGCGGCCGACGAGTCGTTCAAGACCATCGTCCGTCCTTCGTTCCGCCCCGACAAGGCCATCAATATCAACAAGGCCGGCTGGAAGGAATATATGGACAAACTGGCGCACTGTGTCGGAAAAGAGAAGTTCGGGTCCGCTCAGGAAGTGCTGGACGCTATCGTAGAGCGTATTAAATTCTTTAAAGAACATGGCTGCGTGGCCAGCGACCACGGCATCGATTACATGATGTTCCGCCCGGCGCCCATGGAAGAAGTGGAAGCCGCTTTCCAGAAGGCAATGAAGGGCGAAGAGCTTACCATCGAAGAGGCCGAGAAATTCCAGACCGCGTTCATGCTGACCCTTGGCAGGGCCTATCATAAATACGGAATCGTCATGGAGATCCATTATTCCTGCCTGCGCAACGTCAACGAGCGGATGTTTGCGAAGGAAGGTCCGGACACCGGCTTTGACATGATCGCCCAGAACACCTGCGGCGGCAATATCGCAAAATTCATGAGCGAGCTTGACAAGACGAACGAGCTTCCCAGAACAGTCCTGTTCTCGCTGAATCCGGCGGACAACGAGCAGATCGGAACGATCCTCGGCGCATTCCAGTCGGACGACGTTCCCGGAAAGATCCAGCAGGGTCCGGCCTGGTGGTTCAACGACACCAAGAGCGGAATGGAAGAGCAGATGAAGTCGCTGGCAAACCTTGGAATTCTGGGCAATTTCATCGGAATGCTGACGGATTCCCGTTCCTTCCTTTCCTATACAAGACATGATTATTTCCGCAGGATCCTCTGCAACCTGGTCGGAAACTGGGTTGAAAACGGAGAGTATCCGTGTGACGAGGCGGCGCTGAAACGGATCGTGGAAGGCGTCTGCTACTACAACGCAAAGAGATATTTCGGGCTGTAAGACAAGCGCAGGAGGGCTTTAAAAGTGAACAAGTTAAGCTATCAGACACTGGAAGAACTGAAATATGACGGATATCTGCTGAAGGAAGCGCCCGAAAAGGTGCTGCAGTTTGGCGAAGGAAATTTCCTGAGAGCCTTTGTGGATTATTTCTTTGACATGTCCAACGAGAAGGCCGGCTGGAACGGCAAGGTCGTTCTGGTGCAGCCCATCGCGCCGGGCCTTACCGACATGATCAATGCGCAGGAAGGTCTTTATACCCTGTATCTGCGGGGCAGCGAAAAGGGACAGAAGGTGGACGACAAGAGGATCATCTCTTCGGTCAGCCGCTGCCTGAACCCCTACACGGAAGAGGGCTTTGACGCCATGATGGAGCTGGCCGTCTCCGACGATCTGGAGTATGTGGTCTCCAACACGACCGAGGCCGGCATCGTGTACGATCCGGCGTGCAAGTTTGAGGACAGACCGGCGGCGTCCTTCCCCGGAAAGCTGACACAGGTCCTTTACAAACGGTTCCAGGCCGGCAGGAAGCCGCTGGCGATCCTTTCCTGCGAGCTGATCGACAACAACGGAAAAGAGCTGAAGAAGTGCGTGGACAGCTATATCGGCCAGTGGGAGCTGGGAGAAGAATTCCAGAAATGGTGCGATACCTGCACCTTCTGCTCCACGCTGGTTGACCGCATCGTTCCCGGCAGGATCCGTGATCCGCAGGAGAAGGCAGCTCTCGACGAGGCCAATGGCTATCTGGACGATCTGACGGACGTGGGCGAGTGCTTTGGCGTATGGATCATCGAAGGACCGGAATGGCTGGCAGATCAGCTTCCCTTTAAGAAGGCCGGCCTGAATGTCCATGTGGTGCCGGATGTTACTCCTTATAAAAAGAGAAAGGTGCGCATCCTGAACGGCGCCCATACCGGTTTTGTTCTGGGCGCTTACCTGGCAGGCTTTGATATCGTTCGCGACTGCATGCATGACGACGTGGTCAAGGGCTTTATGAACAAGATGCTCTATGACGAGATCATTCCGACCCTTCCCCTTGACAAGAAGGATCTGGAAGAATTTGCGGCAGCAGTCGAGGACCGCTTCAACAATCCGTTCGTAAATCACGAGCTGATGAGCATCAGCCTGAATTCCACCTCCAAGTGGAAAGCAAGAAACATGCCGTCCTTCCTGGCCTATATTGAGGAAAAGAAGGAGCTGCCGAAGTGCCTGACCATGTCGCTGGCTGCTTATATCGCATTCTACGGCTGCTATGTGAAGGAACTGACCGATGCAGGTCTTGTGTGCGAGCGTCCGGCAGGAAATTCCTATACGGTTTCCGATGACCGCTGGGCTCTGGAGTTCTATTATGCGCACAGGGAAGACAGCACGGAGGATCTGGTCAAGGCTGTTCTTGGAAATACCCAGATGTGGGACTGCGATCTGAACGAGATCGAGGGACTGACGGACACCGTTACGGCGGATCTGAAGCTGATCCTGGCAGACGGCGCGAAGGCTGCGTACGCTTCCTGCATCTGAAACCGGAGGTTTGTGATGACAAAAATGATACAGATCCATCCCCGCGACAACGTGGCGGTGGCCCTGACTGCCATTCCCGCAGGGGAAGAGGTCAGCGTCGGCGGCTGTACCGTTACGGCCCGGGAGGAGATCGCGCGGGGACATAAGATGGCCCTGACCTCCATTTTGGAGGGCAGCGACGTGATCAAATACGGCGTGGCCATCGGTCATGTGACAAAAGACGTACAGGCCGGCGAATGGCTTCATACGCATAATGTAAAGACAAATCTGTCGGGCGAGAAGGAATACGAATATCATCCGACGCATCCGGTGATCGAGCCGGCGGCTCCGGAGACGTTTATGGGATACCGGAGAGCGGACGGCCGGGCGGCCATCCGGAACGAGATCTGGATCATGCCGCTTGTGGGCTGCGTGAACGGTATCGTAAAGAAGCTTGAGAAGGACAATCAGGATCTGGTGTCCGGCGGGATCGACGGACTGTATGCCTTCAACCATCCCTATGGATGTTCCCAGACAGGCGCCGATCATGCACAGACCAGAAAGCTTCTGGCATCGCTTGTGCGGCACCCCAATGCAGCGGCTGTCCTCGTTGTGGGACTTGGATGCGAGAACCTGACCCACGAGCAGTTTGTGGAAGAGCTGGGCGAGTATGACCCGCAGCGGGTGAAGTTCCTGACCTGTCAGGAAGTGGAGGATGAATACGAGGCCGGCAGAAAGCTTCTTGAAGAATGTGCAGCCTATGCACAGCAGTTCCGGCGGGAGGCGATTCCCGTAAGCGAGCTGGTGATCGGCATGAAATGCGGCGGCTCCGACGGACTGTCCGGTATAACGGCCAACCCCACGGTGGGACGCTTCAGCGATCTTCTGGTGGCCAGAGGCGGCACCACGATCCTTACCGAGGTGCCCGAGATGTTCGGCGCCGAGAGCATGCTGATGGACCGCTGCAATACACAGGAAGTGTTTGAAGACGCGGTTCACATGATCAACGGCTTTAAGGAATATTTTATCAGCCACGGCGAGGTGGTCTACGAGAACCCGAGCCCGGGCAACAAAAAGGGCGGCATCACGACGCTGGAGGACAAGAGCTGCGGATGCGTCCAGAAGGGCGGAACGGCTCCGATCATGGGCGTTCTGGGCTATGCCGATCAGGTGAAGACTCCGGGACTCAACATGCTGTACGGACCCGGAAACGATCTGGTTTCCGCAACGGCCCTTACGGCGGCGGGGGCCCATATGGTGCTGTTTACAACAGGGCGGGGAACACCCTTCGGTGCGCCGGCTCCCACCGTAAAGATCTCTACCAACAACGAGCTGTACAATAAAAAGAAAAACTGGATCGACTTTAACGCAGGAACCGTCACCGAGGGCGAGACCATCGACGAGGCCGGACAGCGGCTTCTGGAGTATGTGATCCGTGTAGCGGGCGGGGAGGAGACCTCCTCCGAGCGCGAAGGGATCCGTGATATGGCCATCTTTAAGGGCGGCGTGACACTTTGATGCACACTGCTTCCAGAACAGGACAGGAGAAAAGAATATGAGAATTGCACTGATCAATGAGAACAGCCAGGCTGCAAAGAACGCTCTGGTGGAGAGATGCCTGCGCGAGGTCGCGGAGCCCCTTGGACATGTGGTGGACAATTATGGAATGTATACGGCCGAGGATGAATGCCAGCTGACCTATGTGATGGCAGGACTTCTTACGGGTATCCTGATCAATTCGGGCGCGGCGGATTTTGTCGTGACCGGCTGCGGCACCGGCGAGGGCGCCATGCTGGCTTCCAACATTTATCCGAACGTTCTGTGCGGACATATCGCTGACGTGGAGGACGCTTTCATGTTCGCCCAGATCAATAACGGCAACGCGATCGCGTTCCCGTTTGCCAAGAAGTTTGGCTGGGGCGGTGAGCTGACCCTGACCTACGCGTTTGAAAAGCTGTTCAGCAAGCCCTTCGGCGGCGGATATCCGCCCGAAAGAGCAGAGCCCGAGCAGAGAAACAAGCTGATCCTGGATCAGGTCAAGGCCGTTACGACAAAGGATATGCTGACCATTCTGAAGGAGATCGATCAGGATTTCCTGAAGAAGACCATTTCGGGTAAGAAGTTCGACGAGCTGTTCTATCCGAACTGCAAGGACGAAGCCATTGCGGCGTATCTTCGCGGACTGAAATAAATACTGCGGGTCAGTAAATGAATCAGAAGCAGTGAATGACCGGGACGGGCCGGCAGGGCCCGGCTTTGAATCAGAGAGGTTCAGATTATGTTCGGATTTAACAAGGACGCCGTTCCGACTCCGTGCGAGCCGGGCGTGACCAGAAGGATACTTTCATACAGCGATAATCTGATGATGTGCGAGATCTCCTTTGAGAAGGGGGCACAGGGCAATTTTCATCATCATGTTCACGAGCAGATCACCTATATCGCGGAGGGAAGCTTTTCCTTTACGATCGGCGGCGAGACGAAAGTGGTAAACAAGGGCGACAGCGTTTATATGCCCTCAAATACAGAACATGGCGTAACATGTCTGGAAGCAGGAAAACTGGTGGATGTATTTTCACCCAGAAGGGAGGACTTTTTAAAATGAGTACAATTTTTGAGCAGTTCAGAAAGATCGGAATCATCCCGGTGGTGGTTCTGGATGACGCAAAGGATGCAAAGGCTCTTGCGGGAGCCCTGATGGAGGGAGGACTTCCCTGCGCAGAGGTTACATTCCGTACCGCAGCGGCCGAGGAATCGATCCGCATCATGAGCGAAGCGTACCCGGATATGCTGGTAGGCGCGGGAACCATTCTGACCGTCGAGCAGGCGGATCGTGCCATCGCAGCCGGCGCTAAATTTATTGTAAGCCCGGGCCTGAATCCTGAGGTCGTAAAGCACTGCATCGAAAAAGGAGTCCCCATTACGCCGGGCGTTCAGACCCCGACCGAGATCGAAATGGCTCTTTCTCTGGGTCTTGACACAGTCAAGTTCTTCCCGGCCGAGCCGGCAGGCGGTCTTAAGATGATCAAGGCCGTGGCGGCGCCCTATGTGAACGTGACCTTCATGCCGACCGGCGGCATCAGCGCTTCCAACGTAAGAGAATATCTTGCCTATAACAGAATTCTGGCATGCGGCGGCAGCTGGATGGTAAAGAAGGATCTGGTAGCGTCCGGAGAATTTGACAAGATCAAAGAAATGGTGGCAGAGGCAGCAGCGATCGTAAAGGAAGTCAGGGGGTAAAAAGGTATGGATCTGAAATTAAGACCGCAGGAAGAATGCAGATATGACGCAGTGAGTCTTGGAGAGGTCATGCTCCGTCTGGATCCGGGCGAAGGCAGGATCCGTACGGCCAGGTCTTTCCGGGCATGGGAAGGCGGCGGAGAATACAACGTGGTGCGCGGACTTCGCAGATGCTTCGGCATGCGTACGGCCGTGATCACCGCTTTCGCGGACAATGAAGTCGGCAAGCTGATGGAAGACTTTATCCTTCAGGGCGGCGTCGATACTTCCCTGATCAAATGGATGAAGACCGACGGTATGGGCAGAATCTGCCGCAACGGCCTCAACTTTACCGAGAGAGGCTTTGGCATCCGCGGCGCAGTGGGATGCTCCGACCGTGCAAACACCGCCATTTCCAAGGCAACGCCCGCTGATTTTGATTTTGAATATATCTTTGGCGAGCTTGGCGTACGCTGGCTGCACACCGGCGGCATCTACGCAGCCCTTTCCGAGCAGTCCTGCGACACAGTCGTGGAAGCCATCAAGACCGCAAAGAAATACGGCACAGTCATTTCCTATGACCTCAACTATCGTCCCTCCATGTGGAGCGCCATCGGCGGCATCGAGAAGGCTCAGGAAGTCAACAAGGAAATCGCAAAGTATGTGGACGTCATGATCGGCAACGAGGAAGACTTTACCGCATGCCTGGGCTTTGCCATCGAAGGCAACGACGAGAACCTGAAGGAGCTGAACATCGACGGCTACCGCAAGATGATCAACAAGGCAGCCGAGACTTATCCGAATTTCAAGGTCGTAGCCACCACCCTCCGTACCGTCCGCACCGCAACAGTCAATGACTGGAGTGCTCTGTGCTGGGCTGACGGCCAGATCTTCAAGGCTCCGGATTACAAGGGACTTGAAATCATGGACCGCGTAGGCGGCGGCGACTCCTTCGCTTCCGGTCTTGTATACGGTCTGATGACCACCCAGGACGCCCAGACGGCCGTCAATTACGGAACTGCTCATGGCGCTCTTGCCATGACAACGCCGGGCGACACCACCATGGCCAGCAAGAACGAAGTGGAAGCCATCATGAGCGGCGCAGGCGCCCGTGTGAAGAGATAATAAAGAAAGTATGACTGATCAGCATTCCGGTTTCAATGGCGAAACCGGAATGCTGATGTGATATGTGGGTGGCGGGGGTGTGCAGGACATGCGACTTGTCTGTTGCTCGGGATATGTTGACAAGTGTGCAATGCGCGGGCATGTGTGCAATGTGTCGCCATTGGGGTGTGAGTTGTGAGGATTTGCGCCGTCCGGCATATATAACTCCCATAAATGGATGCTTATCTGTACGCTGTCAGAGGGCAAACTTCCATGAAAGCATATAGACTTGCATGATAATGCTTGC
>CAMNNM010000047.1 GCA_946545425.1 uncultured Blautia sp.
AGGAGGAATTGAACATGTACGACCGCATATCATCTTCAACAAAAAAACGGGGAAATATGTGGCATGGCTGAAGATCATGGCCGGGGAGGTCAGCCAGTTTATGAGTGTCCTGACGGCAGACCGTTTTGAGGGACCGTATACATTTGTAAGAAAGATCTACAAGCCGCTGGATATGGACACGGGAGATTTCTGCCTTCACGCGGATGAGAAGAGCGGGAAAGCATATATCTGGTTTGAACGGGGCGGCAGGAAATACCTGATCACCAGCGGAACATCCGGTTATTATCCTAATCCCAGCCGCGTATGTGTCTTTGACGATTATCATGGCGAATACCGGGATCTTGGCCTGATCTGCGAGGGGGATGAAGCGGCATTTCGCAGATTATACGCCGGATACTTCCCCGCAGGAAGCAAAGCCCCTGCCGGGAAAAGAGATCCGGCACAGTGAAAACACATCGATCAGCAGATATGTATGGCTGCCCATCGAATGGAAGGGTGAGAAACCTGTGATCCGGTGGAGAAAAGAGTGGTCATTCCGGTGAGAAAACTACTTCTTCTCTCCAAGCCAGGCCATAGGGCTGCATCCATGGTACTCGGAAAAGGACCGGTAAAAGCTGGACACGGAGGAATAGCCGGTCATCTCTGCAATCTGGTCCGGCGGACAGGCTCCTTCCCGAAGCAGTTCGCAGGCTCTGCGCATCTTCAGCTCCCGAATGAGCTGACCATAGCTCTTACCGGTATAGTCCTGCACGATCCGTCCGATCTGGCGGGAACTGTAATGGAACTGTTTTGCCACTTCGTCGCGGGAAGCATCGGCGAAGTGGTTTTGAATGTAGCTGAAAATAGCTGAGAATTCATGCTTCCAGTAAAAATCATCCGTGCGTGGCAGGCGGGCCGTTCCCTCATGCTTTCGCAGGATCAGGAGGAACGCTACACGCATCAGTGAATTGACCATCTGAGGCGCGTAGGGTTCCTCTGTTTGATTCTCTTCATAAATGCGGGTCAGAAGGTGGGTCAGTTCCGGATCCTCTCCTGTCTCAAACTGCAGATAGGAGGTCGGTCCTTCTCCGCTCAGGGCTTTGTGAAAAAACTTGGAGAGCAGATTATCATCGCCCAGCTGATTCCAGAAAACACGTTTGAAGGTGCTGGAACGGATCATGTAGAACACCAGCACGGTGTCGTCTTCATAACAGGGGCAGGCGTGCACCGTGCCCGGCGCAATGATCAGTATACTGCCTTTTGACAGGGGAATGGCTTCCTCGTGAAAATGGGCAGTACAATGTCCTGAAAAGCAATAATAAAAGGTAAAGTATGTATTGCTGTGCCACTGGTCGGGCAGATAACGGAGCATACGGCCTATGGAGATATCATTTTTTCCCGCGATATACCCCTCTTCATCCTGTACGGCCAGTTCCCGGGCAATGCTGCCAAGCGTTTTACGGTTTCCGGGGTTCTCCACCAGCTGCTCCGCCAGCTGGGTCATGGTATTTCCTGGAGTAAAGTAAGGAAGCATTGAGCGGGTCACATCCGCATACTGCTCTCCATACGTCCGGATCATCCAGAGAACATAATCTTTCTGTCTTTGTGTGTCCGGAACGGATGCAGTCATGTCCGGACGCTGCCGAAGGCATTCTTTCAGCAGGGTTTCCAGTTTCGTCATTTCCAGATTTGTAAGATCTTCAATAAGAGCCATTTTTCCACCTTGTTCTGAAATGTATACATATATGTCCTCTATTGTAAATGGCAATATAAAAATGCGCAAGCAGTATATACATGGCAGACAGAGGTATCTGTCTGAGTCAGCGTGCCCGTGACTTACGTACGCCATGAATGAAGTCAAAAATGAAATTTCATAAAATGGTGGAGAAACAATACAAAGATATATAATTAATAATTTTGGCGCAACCATGTCCATTAAGGGATTATGCGAGTATCTGTCAAATACGACAAAGACAAACGTGAGGAAAGAAAAATATTACCTTTCCGACCTGAGTTTTTATTTTTACAACCAACACAGATAACAGGATCGAGTATGGACCGGCTGCTGCAAAAAAGAAGCGGCATCATAAGAATATAATTGTATTTATTGAAAAGGGCGAGATATTCTGATCCTGATACAACAGTTTTACGGGACCAGTTCATGAATGGCAGTACATGAATGTTCCAGATCTGTCTTGTGAAACAAAAACCTGTTTGTTATAATCATAGCCGACAGGTTTTTTATCATATAGAAAATTCCTGGAAACAATACACAGAGCAGGAGATAGATGTAAAAATGAAATTAGGTATCGTAGGACTTCCCAATGTAGGTAAAAGCACACTGTTCAATTCTCTGACAAAAGCCGGAGCGGAATCCGCCAATTATCCGTTCTGCACCATCGATCCGAATATCGGCGTCGTGGCCGTACCGGACGAAAGGCTGAAGCTTCTGGGCGATTTCAGCCACTCCAAAAAGGTGACCCCGGCTGTCATCGAGTTCGTCGATATTGCCGGACTGGTCAAGGGGGCCTCCAAAGGCGAGGGTCTGGGCAACCAGTTCCTTGCCAACATCCGCGAGGTGGATGCCATCGTTCATGTGGTGCGCTGCTTCGAGGACTCCAACGTGATCCATGTGGACGGAAGCATCGATCCCATGCGGGACATCGAAACCATCAACCTGGAGCTGATCTTTGCGGATCTTGAGGTTCTGGAAAGAAGAATCTCCAAGGTGGCACGGACCGCCAAAATGGATAAGGCAGCCGGTAAAGAGTATGAATTCCTGAAAAGGATCAAGGAGCATCTGGAAGCCGGAGAGATGGCCATCACCCTGGAACCGGCCAATGAGGATGAGGAGGCGCTTTTTGCTTCCTATAATTTACTCACGGCCAAGCCAGTCATTTACGCTGCCAATGTTTCAGAAGATGACCTGGCCGACGACGGAGCCTCCAATTCTTACGTACAGAAGGTGAGGGAATTCGCCGCATCCCAGGGAAGCGAGATCTTTGTGATCTGCGCGCAGATCGAGCAGGAGATCGCCGAGCTGGACGACGACGAAAAGAAAATGTTCCTCGAGGATCTGGGGCTTCAGGAATCGGGACTTGAAAAACTGATCAAAGCAAGCTATCATCTTCTTGGACTGATGAGTTACCTGACGACCGGAGAAGACGAGACGCGGGCCTGGACGATCAAGATCGGAACAAAAGCCCCGCAGGCGGCCGGAAAGATCCATTCCGATTTCGAAAGAGGCTTTATCAAGGCAGAGGTGATCAATTACCGGGATCTTCTCGACTGCGGTTCCAATGCCAAAGCAAAAGAAAAAGGACTTGTCAGGATGGAAGGAAAGGAGTATGTGGTTCAGGACGGAGACGTGATCCTGTTCCGGTTCAACGTCTGATAAGGAGGTGGCTGAATGAATATCCGCTTTCCAAATATCTTTATACAGCTGAATGATGTGCCTGCATCGCTGAACATTTCCGGGTTTACGGTTTCGGTATTTGGAATCCTGCTTGCCGTGGGCATGCTGCTGGGTCTTTTGTGGGTGCTGCTGCATTCAAAACGCCGGGGAGAGAATCCGAACCGCTGCCTTGGCATGTTTTTGTTCACCGCGGCCGGTGCGCTCATCGGAGCGAGAGCCTTGTATGCCGCAGTCTACTGGGAAAGTTATCAGAACAATTTTCTGAAGATCTTTTCCGTTCGTGAAGGAGGACTTTCGTTTTACGGAGCACTTTTTGGCGGGATCCTCTTCGGATGGCTTTTCTGCGCGCTGATCCGGGTATCGTTCCTTGAGATGGCAGACACCATGACCATGGGCGTTCTGATCACCCAGATCATCGCCCGGTGGGGAGATCTGTTCTCGCGGTGCTCTTTCGGCGAGTACACAAACAACCCGCTGGCCATGCAGCTTCCTCTTGGAAGCGTACAGAGCAGCGCGGTGACCGACCTGATGCGGGAAAAGATCATCGAGGTGGGGGACACCGCCTATATCCAGACGGCGCCGGCTTTTTTGTACGAAAGTGCGGCCTGCCTGATCCTGTTCCTGTGCCTTCTGATCCCGTACCGCAGAAAACGTTTTCCGGGAAGTGTGTTTTTCCGGTATCTGTTCTGGTACGGCCTCATCCGGTTCGGCACAGAATGGATCCGTACCGATAAAATGCTCCTGCCGGGAACCGTGATCGACGTTTCTCTGGTGATCAGCGGTGCCCTTGTGGTGATCTTCGGCATCACGATGCATCTGAAAAAGGACATTGTGAAAAAGAGGGCGAGTCTCCTGAAGGAAATGCGTGAGCGCTATTATCAGGAGGAAGAAAAGATCGCCGCCGAGATGGACCGGAAGGATGCGGAAGCCGCGGCTGCGGCAGCAGCGGAAGGTGCAGCGGCTGCAGAAGAAGGAAAAACAGCCGGAACAGAGGTGCCGGAGCCTGGAACTGCAGCGGAGGGGGCTTCTGACGGATCTGTGGAATCCGCAGATGCCAAGGCCGGAACAGGCGGCGGAAATGCTGCTTCCGAAGCCGTGGAAACCAGTTCTGCGGCAGTCTCGGCTGCTTACGAAAGCAGATGGGAAGAGCCTGAAGAGGAGCCTCGCGAGATGACCCTCGAAGAAAAAGCCGAGGAGATCGCGCGCAGGCGTGAGGCAGAGTACCAGAGGGAAATGGAACGGACAGAAGAGGTTTCTCTGAGCGAGGAAAAGGACCGCATCGCCCGGGAACGTATGGCGCAGGCAGCCATGGAGGAACAGCAGAAGGCGACCGCAGAGACGGTACGGGCCGAAAGAGAACTTGAGAAACGCCGCATGGACGCCATGATGAGAACGCCGGCCGATCCGCCGGAAGGAGAGGAGATCACGGACAAGAAGTTTGTCCGGGACAGCGGCGGCAGCAGTTATCAGGATGAGATCCGGGAACGGTTCGAGATGGAACACGGAGACCGGGAATAATGGAGCGGGGCCCCCGCCCCGCTGCAATCATATCATATTATAGTGATACGACGGATCGATTCGTGCTGCGCACTCTCGCGAACCTGGTATCACAACATCTTGTGCCGTTCGGGCCTATATGGGCCCGAACGGCACATTTTTTATTTCAGACTTGTTTTCGAGGCCTTTTTGGAGTAGAATGTAGTTACTAAGTGGTAGAAAGTGGAGAGAAGTGGTGCTGAATGGAGGGCAAGGCAGACCCTCTTGAAAGACCGCCGTCCGCAAAGGGGAGATTTGCGGGTCTCATACAGGTGATTCACATGTTCATGGGAGAATACAGCCATACAATCGATGCGAAGGGGCGTCTGATCATACCGGCCCGGTTCAGAGAACTCTTAGGGGAAGAGTTCGTCCTGACCAAAGGACTGGACGGCTGTCTTTCAATCTACCCCATGAACGAATGGGAAGCCTTCGAAGCCAAGCTTCGCGAACTGCCGCTTAACAACAAAAATGTACGTTCCATTTCCAGATTCTTTGTCGCAGGCGCGACGAGCTGTGAAGTTGACAAACAGGGCCGTATTCTGATCCCACAGACATTAAGGGAGTTTGCGGGCATCGACAAAGATGTGGTCCTTGCCGGTATGCTGAACAGGATCGAGGTCTGGAGCAAAGAGAAATGGGACAGCAACAATGACTACGATGACATGGACAGCATTGCCGAGAGCATGCAGGACATGGGCATCACGTTCTAAGCTGAAAAAGTAGCGCGACAGGAGACACAGATGGAATTCCGGCATCAGTCAGTACTTCTGAAAGAGACCATTGACGGCCTGCAGGTAAAACCAAACGGAGTCTACGTGGACGGTACTTTGGGAGGCGCAGGACATGCCTTTGAGGTATGTAAGAAACTTTCTGCCACGGGGAGATTTATTGGCATAGATCAAGACCAGGATGCAATAATTGCTGCGAGTGAGAGGCTGGCCGCATTTCGACAGGCTGCGATCATCCGCAGCAATTATTGTAACATGGTACAGATCCTGCGGGATATGGGAATCCGGGGAGCGGACGGCATCCTGCTGGATCTCGGGGTATCCTCTTACCAGCTCGACAATGAGGAACGGGGCTTTTCCTACCGGTACGATGCACCTCTGGACATGCGGATGGACAGAAGGCAGTCAAAAACCGCCGCGGATATTGTAAACGGATACGAAGAAAAAGACCTGATCCGCATTCTGAGAGACTACGGGGAGGAACGTTTTGCAAAAAATATAGCAAGAAATATTGTTGCTGCCAGGCAGCAGACACCGGTCAGAACAACCGGAGAGCTGACTGATATCATAAAAAGATCGGTCCCTGCCAGAATTCAGGCAACGGGCGGGCATCCTGCAAAACAGACGTTTCAGGCGATACGGATCGAACTGAATCAGGAGCTGGACGTTCTGCGCGATTCTCTGGACGGGATGATCGATTTTCTGAACGACGGCGGAAGGATCTGCGTGATCACCTTCCATTCGCTGGAAGACCGCATCGTAAAGACGATATTCCGGAAAAATGAAAATCCATGTATCTGTCCGCCGGACTTTCCGGTATGTGTATGCGGGCGTAAGCCGAAGGGAAAGGTCATCACCCGCAAACCGGTCATTCCGGACCCGGAAGAACAGGAAAACAATCCCAGATCGAAAAGTGCAAAGCTGAGGATCTTTGAAAGGATCGACAAACCGGAGGGGAGACCGGAAGCAGCAGAGGGGTAATAAAAAATGGCAGATAGCAGAAGGAGAACGGGGAGTGCGGCCCGAAACCGGTCAGCCGGCAGACGATACACGACCAGTGACCGGAACGGCTATTATATTGACGGAAATACTGTAAGAAAAGTACAGGAATATCCTGATCAATATCCATATGACAATACAGCCCGAAGAAGCAGAACAGCAGCCGCTTACGAGCCTGCTCCGAAGCCGAGAGGCCTCAGTGCGGCCGCAAAACGGAACAGAGAAAGGACCGCCGGGATCGGAAAGGGATTTATCATTTTTCTTTCGATCATTTCGGCAGCGATCCTTGTCATCTGCGTGCAGTATCTGAAGCTTCAGACGCAGATCACTTCGGCAAAATCGGAGGTCGCCTCTCTGGAAGCGCAGCTTACGCAGCTCCGGGAGGATAATGACGAGTATTACAGCCAGGTAAGTTCCGATATCAATTTCGACAACATTCGAAATACGGCGATCGGAAAGCTTGGAATGAAATACCCGAAGGACGAACAGATCCTGACCTACGAGACGGAGGGCAAGAGTTATGTGCGTCAGTATCAGGATGTCCCGGACCTGAAATAGGAGAGAAGTCGTGGCTTCCAGAAAAAAGACGAGTAAGTTATCAAACCTGCTTGGCCGCCGGAAAACGGGAAAACAGCAGAAGGCTGCCAAACAGCAGAAAACGGTGAACCAGCAGAAGCTCAGTCAGCAGAAGAAGCTGAAACTGCAAAAACAGCAGAAAGCGAAAAATCAGCCGGAGCTTTCAAAGAGAAACCGGACGAAACTGAATATCGATATGAAAAAGAAGCTGGCGGTACTGTTCGGTATAGTACTGCTGGCTTTAGTCGGTTTGGCGATCAGGATCAGCTTTATCAACTTTACCAAAGGAAACAAGTACATGAAGCAGGTTCTGAGTCAGGCACAGCAGCAGTACGGGAGCGAGATCATTCCTTCCAAGCGGGGCGACATTTACGACAGAAACGGAAATTTACTGGCCACCAGCAACAAGGTGTATAATGTCATCCTGGACTGCAAGGTGGTCAACAGCAACGAAGATTATATAGAACCTACGATCCGTGCGCTGGTAAACAATTTTGACATCGACGAGGACGAGATCCGCAGCCGGCTGACCGCAGAAGGCACAAAGGAGAGTCAGTACCAGATCCTGAAAAGACAGGTCTCCATGGACGACAAGAAGAAGTTTGAGGAATATTCCTCCACATCCGCAAAAGACGGTGTGACGGATTCCGAAATCCGGGAGCGCCAGAACATCAAGGGAATCTGGTTCGAAGAGGACTATCTGAGAATCTATCCGTATAACGATCTTGCCTGCGATACGATCGGCTTTACTTTTTCCAGAGATGTGGCAGACAGCGGTCTGGAAGGCTATTACAACTCGACGCTGAACGGCGTGGACGGGAGACAGTACGGACATATCGATTCCGAGCGCGAAGCCGAGCAGATCATCATCGAGCCTTCCACGGGCCGGAGCATTGAGACCACGCTGGATGTCGGTGTGCAGCAGATCGTGGAAAAATACGTGGACGCCTTCAATCAGACAATGGGCGCGAAAAACGTCGGCGTGATCGTGGAGGATCCCTCTACAGGAGAAATCCTCGCCATGGACGGCGGAGACCGGTACGATCTGAACGAGCCCAGGGACATGTCAATGGTTCATACGGCAGAAGAGATCAAGGCCATGAACGATGCGGAGACGGTGGAAGCCCTCAACAAGATGTGGCAGAATTACTGCGTGAGTGATGCGTATGAGCCGGGATCGGTCGTAAAGCCCATCGTTGTGGGAGCAGCCCTGGAGCAGGGGGCGATCTCTGAATCGGATGTGTTCCTGTGCGACGGATCACAGACCTATGCGACCACCATGATCAAATGCGCGGCATATCCCGGTGCACACGGAGAAGAGACGTTGGGCGAGATCATCGCCAATTCCTGCAACGACGGCATGATGCAGATCGCCGAGAACATGGGCGGGGAGTCCTTTATCCGGTCCCAGAGTCTGTTTAATTTCGGAACCAGGACCGGTATCGACCTTCCCAACGAGGGGACGGGCATTATTCATACCGCGGCCACCATGGGTGCGACGGAGCTGGCCTGCTCCGCGTTCGGACAGGGCTTTACCTGCACCATGATCCAGGAAATCAACGCCATGTGTTCGGTCATCAACGGCGGATATTACTATCAGCCCCATCTGGTCACCAGGATCAAGGATGCCAACGGAGGCGTGGTGAAGTCCTATTCTCCGATCCTGCTGAAGCAGACGATCTCCGCGAATATTTCCGCGGACGTGCGCAGCTACATGGCACTCAGTGTCAAGCAGGGTACCAGTATCCATTCCAAAGTGGAAGGCTATTCGTCGGGAGGCAAGACGGGAACAGCCGAGAAGCTTCCCCGCGGAAACGGAAAATACCTGACATCCTTTATCACCTTTGCGCCGGTAGACGATCCGCGGGTGGTGATCTATGTCGTGGTCGACGAGCCGAATGTCGAGGAGCAGGCAACAAGCCTCTATGCCCAGTATATCGCACAGGGAATCATGTCCGAACTTCTTCCGTATCTGAACGTGGTTCCGGACGAGCCGGGCGGTGACGTGTCGTCGACGGAAATCTGGGAAGGATTCGACGGATACCTGACCAGTACGGAAAATGCCGTACTGGATGAGGACGGCAATCTCTGGGACGTGCAGGGCAACCGTATCGACTGGGACGGCAACCGTATCGACGAAGACGGATACATTCTGGACAATTACGGTAATTATAAATATGATGAATATGGAGACCCCATCGAATCCAAGGCATTGGATCGTCCGTCGGATCTGGAAGGCAACGAAGGCGTGTCGGATACCAACGTTCCGCCGCCTCTCGAAGACGACTACTCGGACGTGGAATGGGACAACGATATAGAAACCGAAGGGCTTACAAATGAAGAGGCCGATATCTGGTAAAAAGTGAGGTACGATCATGGATACGAACAGACTGTTTCTTGTGCTTCCTGTGTTGATTTCTTTTGGAATTTCAGCGGTCCTGGGACCGCTGATCATTCCGGTCCTGCGAAGACTTAAGATGGGTCAGACCGAGAGGACGGAGGGAGTACAGTCTCATTTGAAAAAGGCGGGAACACCGACCATGGGCGGGATCATTTTTCTGATCTCCATTACGGTGACCAGTCTGATCTTTGCGTGGAAATTTCCGCATGTGGTACCGGTGCTTCTTCTGACGGTGGGGTTTGGGATCATCGGATTTATTGACGACTATCTGAAGGTCGTACTGAAACGGTCCGACGGACTGTTCCCGCGGCAGAAATTTGCACTGCAGGTCGTGGTGACTGCTGTTTTTCTCCTGTATCTGCATTTCTTTACAAAGGTTTCGCTGGAAATCCGGCTTCCGTTTACCGGCGGAAAGATGTGGAATATTTCCTGGGTCTCGGTACCGCTTCTGTTTTTTGCGGTGATCGGGACAGTGAACGGAGTCAACTTTACGGACGGACTGGATGGTCTGGCCGGAACGGTCACGACGATCGTCGCCGGCTTCTTTACCGTTGCATCGCTTCTTCTCGGAACCGGTATCGAGCCGGTAACCTGTGCGGTACTTGGCGGTCTGATGGGTTTCCTTCTATATAATGTGTATCCCGCAAAGGTATTCATGGGAGATACAGGATCTCTCGCCCTGGGCGGCTTTGTGGCAGGGGCTGCCTATATGCTGAACATGCCTCTGTATATTCTGATCGTGGGCCTGATCTATCTGGTCGAGGTGCTTTCGGTGATCCTTCAGGTGTCCTATTTCAAAGCGACTCATGGAAAGCGCATCTTCAAAATGGCGCCTATTCATCATCATTTTGAGCTTTGCGGCTGGTCAGAGACACGCATTGTAGCGGTATTCACGATCGTCACGGTCATTCTGTGCATGATCGGATTCGTTGCTGTCTGAGGTGGGGAGGAATCGTTATGGAACTGAAAGACAAACAGGTACTGGTATTTGGAGCCGGAAAAAGCGGCATCGGAGCAGCGCAGCTGCTTTTGGATACCGGCGCGCTTCCGATTATTTTTGAAGGAAACAAATCGGCAGATCCGGATGCGATCCGTGAAAAGCTGGAAGGCGGAGAAAAGATTCCGGTATGTACGGGAGAACTGCCGGAGGACGTTATCGAAAAACTGGACCTTGTCGTTCTGAGCCCGGGAGTTCCGGTAGATCTTCCGCTGGTGAAGCATCTTTATGAAAAAGGACTTCCCGTGTGGAGTGAGGTGGAGCTGGCTTATCAGGTAACCCATGGAAAGGTGATGGCCATCACCGGGACCAACGGGAAGACCACGACAACTGCGCTGGTCGGCAAGATCATGTCAGACGCATGTCCGTCCGTCTTTGTGGTTGGAAACATCGGAACCGCCTATACCAGCATGGCGCTGAAGACCACCGAAGAATCGGTGACCGTGGCCGAGATCTCGAGCTTCCAGCTGGAGACCATTGAAGACTTTCATCCGTCGGTTACCGCAATCCTTAACATCACGCCGGATCATCTGAACCGCCATCACACGATGGAGGAATACATCCGGGTCAAGGAACTTATCACCAAAAACCAGACGAAAGACGAAGTGTGTGTTCTCAATTATGAGGACAAAGTCCTGAGAGAATTTGGAAATACCATGACACCCCGTCCCTTCTGGTTTTCCAGTGCGAGGGAGCTCCCCGAGGGGATCTTTCTGAGAGACGGGCAGATCGTTCTTCACAGAGACGGAGCAGAAGAGATCCTGGTTAAGACCGGCGATCTGAAACTGCTTGGTACACATAATTTTGAAAATGTTATGGCGGCTTCTGCCATGGCGCTTGCAGCCGGTGTTCCTCTGGACAGCATCCGGAAGAGCATCTGTGAATTTACGGCGGTTCCCCACAGGATCGAATACGTAACCGAAAAGAAGGGCGTACGGTATTACAATGACTCAAAGGGAACCAATCCGGATGCCGCGATCAAAGGAATTCAGGCAATGGACCGTCCCACCTGGCTGATCGGGGGCGGATATGACAAGGATTCCGACTACGATGAATGGATCAACGCATTCGACGGTAAAGTGAAATGTCTTCTGCTGATCGGCCAGACCCGCGAAAAGATCCGGGACGCTGCATTCCGGCTTGGCTTCCGCGACGTGGTCCTTTGTGAAAACCTGAAGGAAGCCGTGGAAAGATGCGGAAGCATGGCAGTACCCGGCGACGCCGTGCTTCTTTCCCCTGCCTGTGCAAGCTGGGGACAGTTTGACAACTATGAGCAGAGAGGAGATCTGTTCAAGCAATATGTAAGAGAACTGCAGTAAATCGTCAGAACTGCATTCGATGAGAACACTTTTGGAGGTCTATGAGTACGGGAGCAAGACGCATCGGGATCAACAGGAATATCGTGCTTTGGACACTCGGCATAGCAGCCGGCCTGCTGGGTGTGATCCTTGTGTCTTTCTTTTCCTACTATCGGGTAGAGCGGGTGGAGGTCCGCGGTAATATTCATTACTCGGACGAAGAGATGAAAGACCTGGTGCTTTCCCATCCGTTCAGCAACAATTCCGTACTCGCCCCCATCACCTGTTCCGAAAAAAAAGTCGAGGACGTCTTCTTTGTGGAAAGCTATTCGGTGACGCAGCTTTCCAGGTCGGAGATCGTTATCAATATTAAGGAAAAGACGCCCATCGGCTGTCTTCGCTACCTTGACAGTTACATCTATTTTGACCGAAAAGGCGTTTTTGTCGATTCCTCCAGAAAGCCGGATCCTTCGGTGGCCAAATTTGAAGGACTGACGGTCCGGAACGTGGTCATGGATCAGGAACTGGACTTTAAAGGGACCATGGTTCTGAACACGGCATCCACGCTTGCCTCTATCTTTGAGAAGAACGAATCGATTCCGGATTACGTGGAATTTGACGAGAACTATCAGATCATCTTATATTACGGAGACGTGACCGTGTTTCTGGGACGTGACCGGTTCCTCGAGGACAAGATGGCAAGAGCCTACGCGATCCTTCCGCAGCTGGAGGGGAAAAAGGGGATCCTGCATCTGGAAAGTGTTACGGAACAGAATAAGATGATCACCTTCGAAGACTCGCAAAAGCCCGCAAAGACGGAAGAAGTTCCGGAATGGACCGGGGGCTACGATGAAGAAGGCAACTATACCGGAGACGGACCCTATGACAAGGATGGAAATCTGGTCGGGGAAAACCCGAATGCTTCTGCCGGAGTGACGGAAAACGATGTGCCCGTCAGGGAGGAAGACGGAGAAGAGGCTCAGGACGAAGAAGCCGACTGGGAAGAGGAAGCCGACTGGGAAGAGGAGGCCGACTGGGAAGAGGAGACTGACTGGGA
>CAMNNM010000048.1 GCA_946545425.1 uncultured Blautia sp.
CATTTTTCTTCGCCGTTTTCAGCGCAGCCCCGGAAAGATCCGTTCCGATGCCCGCAGCAGTGGGAAGAAAGAGCAGAAGACTGATCAGTATGCAGCCGCTGCCGGTACACAGATCCAGCACGACGGGGTCTTTTCTGTCTTTCAGAAAACCGATGACTGCCTCGCAGAGGGTCTCGGTGTCGGGTCTCGGAATCAGCACGCTCTGGTCTACTTCGTATTCCTCTCCCATGAACCAGGCGGTCCCGGTTATGTGCTGAAGCGGGATCCTGCCGGCCCGCCGGCGGATCATCTCCCGGTACTTCCGGGATGCTTCCTCCGTTACCGTTTCTTCAGGGTGCGCGTAGAAATGCGCGCGGGAAACTCCCGTCACATGCTGAAGAAGCAGCCAGGCATCGATCTGCGCGTCCGGTACCCCGGCTTCCTTCAGCGCCCCGGTTCCAAAGTCCAGAAGGGCTTTCATTGTTATACCGTTATCAGGCATCCACGTTAAACTCCTGCTTCAGATAGGTTTTCCAGTCGAATACGGCCTCAACGGCGGCAATGGCCACCTCGGCCATGTCCTCGGTGGGCTCTTTGGTGGTGAATTTCTGCATCGCAAGGCCCGGCTTGCTGAAAAATCTCGCGCAGGCGGTATCGCTGCGTCCCGCCCACTGGATCAGCTCAAAGGAGACGCCGGCCACCACCGGGATCATCAGAAGACGTCCCAGAAGGCGGACCCAGAATACCGGAACCAGCACGAAAATAAAGTGAAGGAAGATGCTCACCAGCATTACCAGAAACAGAAAGCTGGTGCCGCAGCGTCTGTGGAAGCGGGAGCTCTTCATGACGTTTTCGACCGTCAGTGGAAGTCCGCTTTCGACGCAGTTGATGCATTTATGTTCGGCTCCGTGATACATGAAGGTCCTCTGGATGTCTTTCATCCGGGAAATCAGGAACATATATCCCATAAAAAGCCCCAGCTTTACAAAGGCTTCGACAATGGTGACGATCACCTCGGACGCCCCGATCTTGCGGAGAAGGCTGGCCAGAACATAAGGCAGGAACATGAAGACCACGATGGAAACACCTATGGAAATCGCCACGGTCCCGTACAGGAGGGCCTTGAACATCGCGTTTTCCTTCTTCTCCGCCTTTTTGCGCTCTTCTTCGGTCATGGCTTCTTTTTTCTGTTTGTCTTCCTCGTCTTCTTCCTCGCCTGCGATCTCGGCCGAGTACATCAGACACTTCGTGCCGATGACGAGCGAGTCCACAAAGCCTGCCACGCCCCGCAGGATCGGTTTTTTCCAGATGGGAGAAGATCCGAAGGTACATTTGTAGTCCTCGATCTTGATCTCGATTTCTTTGTCCGGTCTTCTGACTCCGACGGAATATTTATCCTTGTGGCGCATCATGATTCCTTCCATGACCGCCTGTCCGCCTATATTGGATGGCTTCAAGCTGCCGCCTCCTCTCGCTGCATATAAAAGTTACACCCCGGGCCCGGAATGCTTTCGCGTTCCAGGTTCGGGGTGAGTGCATACCGGGTTTTGCAATTACTGCTGACCAAAACCATACTTTCTGTTGAACTTATCGATACGGCCGCGAGCCTGGGTAGCCTTCTGCTGGCCGGTGTAGAACGGATGGCACTTGGAGCAGATCTCGACGTGGATCTCTTTCTTGGTGGAGCCGGTCGTAAAGGTGTTGCCGCAGTTGCAGGTTACATTGGCCTGATAATAATTCGGATGGATTCCTTCTCTCATGGTTTTTTACCTCGCTTAATATGATATTTGCGGATGATCCGTCGCGGCGGCCCTTTATTTGCCGCGCTTTATGACGGTGACCCCGCCTTTTCCGGCGTATCCTGTGCCGGACAGCTTAGTGATTATATCATACCGAAAGATAAAATGCAAGAGTATTTATAACTGTTCCGGCCAGTTACCGGCGGCACGTCAAACCCCGCCTTAAAGAGACCCGGGGTCATGGATCAGAACTGGAACCGCTGCCTTCTGGCCAGATCCACAAACTCCTGATTGCTCCTGGTGCGGGCGAACATGTTCAGGATCTGCTCCACGGCGTCCTCGGCCTTCAGTCCGTTGAGTGCCCGGCGCATATGATAGATCACTTCCTGCTCGTCTCTTGTGAGGAGCAGGTCTTCTCTTCTCGTGCCGGATTTCAGAATGTCGATGGCCGGGAAAACTCTTCTTTCCTGCAGCTTCCGGTCGAGAACCAGCTCCATGTTGCCGGTTCCTTTGAATTCCTCGTAAATCACATCGTCCATCTTGCTTCCGGTGTCCACAAGAGCGGTGGCAAGAATGGTAAGGCTGCCGCCCTCGCGCATGTTCCGGGCCGCGCCGAAGAACCGTTTGGGCATGTGCAGAGCCGCCGGGTCAAGACCGCCGGAAAGTGTTCTGCCGCTGGGCGGGATCACCAGATTATAGGCGCGGGCCAGCCTTGTGATGGAATCCAGAAGGATCATCACGTCTTTTTTATGCTCTACCAGTCGTCTGGCCCTTTCGATGACCATCTCGGAAACCCGTCTGTGGTGGTCCGGCGTCTCGTCGAAGGTGGAATAGATGACTTCCACATTGTTGCCCCGGATGGCTTCCTTGATATCCGTGACTTCCTCGGGACGCTCGTCGATCAGCAGGATGATCAGATGGACTTCGGGGTTGTTGCGGAGCACCGATTTTGCAGCGTCCTTAAGAAGGGTCGTCTTGCCGGCCTTGGGCGGCGAGACGATCATGCCTCTCTGTCCCTTTCCGATGGGGCTTAACAGATCGACGATCCGCATGGCAACGGAGCCGCCGGGGCGTTCCAGAACCAGTCTGTCCTGCGGAAAAATGGGCGTCATATCGTCGAAGTTGCAGCGTCTCTGCCCCTCGTTCGGATTAAATCCGTTCAGTCCCGTTACATAAAGAAGGGCGCCGAACTTTTCTCCCGGGGTCTTGACGCGGATATTTCCCTGAATCATGTCACCGGTCTTCAGGTTAAAACGCCGGATCTGGGACGGAGACACATAGATATCGTTATCTCCGGGAAGATAGTTTTCACTGCGGATAAAACCAAACCCGTCGGGCATGACCTCCAGAATACCGTTGGCATGCAGACCGCTGTCCAGCTGGGCAGTCTCCTGCGGGATCTGATCCGGATTTCTTCTGACCGGGCGTTCCCGCAGGGTCCGCCCTGTGTCGGAGGCCATCCTTCTGTCCTCAGTGGATTCTTCGGTTACGGTAACCCGGGGCGCCGATACAGCCGGAGCCGGGGCCGGGGCAGGAATTTCCGGAGCGCTCTCTCCTGGGGCCGGAGTCTCTTTCACAGCGGTTTCCGATTTTTCGGCTTTTTCCCGCTCATCTGCCTCGCACATCGCATCGATCAGTTCGGGTTTGCGGAGCGCAGAAATGCCTTTCAGCCCTCTCGCTTTGGCAAGGTCCCGGAGAACCATAAGCGACAGGGATTCATATTTTTCTCTCATATTCTGTTTCACCTGTTTGTTAAGTATTTAAATAAATAAAAAAGGATTCTGTGTTAAGGACTGCAATTCAGAATGTAGATCACCGGATTAAGAAATGATTTCTATACAATACGGGAAAAGGCTCCCCGTTTTCCGCCCTCCGGGCGCAGACAGAATACCCGCACCCGGAACGGCAGACATAACTCTTTTTGCTGAAAAACTATTGTGCTTTCTTTATCTGATCTGATCGATGGCGGCTCTTTCGATCGGAAGGCCGGCCTTATAGCGTTTCATAAACTCATTGAAGCCTTTTACATCTTCCGGCTTCGGATCGATGCTGCTGCCTACGTTGCCGCCGAAGATTTCTTTTTCAAGATAATCGCCAAGGGACTCCCCGTCTTTTTTATTGACCAGGTAAGCTGCCAGAAGAGCAATTCCCCAGGCTCCGCCTTCTCCTGCGGTCTCCATAACGGAAACGGGCGCGTTCATACATGCGGCCAGCACCTGCTGTCCGACGACCGGTGTCTTGAAGAAGCCGCCGTGGCCCATGATCCGGTCTACCTTTACCTGCTCCTTCTCAAGGATGTCGGCTCCGATTTTCAGAACGCCGAGAGAGGTAAACAGGTTCGCGCGCATGAAGTTGGCAAGATTGAAATGATTGTCAGGTTTACGGACGACCAGCGGGCGTCCCTCTTCCATGCCAACATTGTGCTCTCCGGAGAAGAAACCGTAGGTCAGGATTCCACCGCAGTCGTCGTCTCCCTCGAGGGCCTTGTTGTAAAGCACCGAATACAGATCGGATATGCTGATCTTGTGTCCGCAGGCGTTTGCGAATTCGCCGAACAGATTCACCCAGGCATTCAGATCGGAGGTTCCGTTGTTGCAGTGTACCATGGCTACCGGTGCTCCGTCCGGCGTGGTCACCATATCGATTTCGGGATAAAGCTCGGAAAGCGGCTTTTCCAGAACGACCATGGAGAAGATCGAAGTTCCGGCCGACACATTTCCGGTACGTTTTGCGACTGCATTCGTTGCCGCCATGCCGGTGCCTGCGTCACCCTCGGGCGGGCAGAGCGGAATTCCCGCTTTCAGCTTTCCGGACGGATCCAGGAACAGGGCGCCTTCTTCCGTAAGCGTACCTGCGTCCTCGCCGGCCGAAAGGACCTTCGGGAGGATTTCCCTGATCTTCCAGGGGAAGCCCTTGTCCGCAACCAGAGCGTCGAACTGGTCGAGCATCTTTTCGTCGTAGTCATTAATGGAGCTGTCGATGGGGAACATGCCCGAGACGTCTCCGATTCCGAGAACCTTCTGTCCTGTCAGTACCCAGTGCACATATCCGGCCAGCGTGGTGAAGAAACGCACCTGCGGTACATGCTCTTCGCCGTTCAGGATGGCCTGATACAGATGGGCGATGCTCCAGCGCTGCGGAATATGGAAATGGAATACCTCCGTCAGCTTTTCTGAAGCTTCTTCCGTAATGGTATTTCTCCAGGTGCGGAACTGGGCCAGCTGATTGTCGTTCTCGTCAAAGGCAAGATAGCCGTGCATCATGGCGCTGATGCCGATGGCCTTGAAGGAGGTAAGCTCCTCGCCGATTTCTTTTTTTACGTTTTCCGCCAGATCGCGGTAGCAGTCCTGAAGACCTTCCTTAACCTCATCCAGCGAATAGGTCCAGATGCCGTCGATCAGCGAATTTTCCCATTCGTGGCTTCCCGATGCGATCGGCGTACCCTTGTCATCGATCAATACGCCCTTGATTCTTGTAGATCCAAACTCGATACCCAGGACGGTCTGTCCTTCCCGGATCAGCTTTCCAAAATCACTGCCCATTGTCCTTCTCCTTTGTATTTCATTTTCTGAAGAACCGCAACGCGCACCCCCGCGGCGATCCGGTCCCGTCCTCTTTGTTCTGCAGCTTCAGATTGTTTCTGCATCGTTTCCATTATATCAGAAGATGCCTTTTTCTGCAATCATCCGCAGGCGTCAGTGAACCAGATTTCCGACGACTCCGTAAGACACCACCGTCATGATGACCGTTGCCATCAGGATGCCCAGAAAGATCGCCAGGGAAGCTTTTTTCACGTCCAGCTCAAGAAGGGTCGCGATCAGAGAACCGGTCCATGCGCCGGTTCCGGGAAGGGGCACACCTACAAACAGCAAAAGCCCCAGAAACTCGTATTTCTGTATCGTTTCGCTTTTTTTCATGGCGCGGTTTTCCAGCTTTTCGACCAGCGGCCGGAAGAGCCGGGTCTTCTTCAGCATGGAAAAGATGCGGGTCAGGAACAGCAGGATAAAGGGGATGGGGACGATGTTTCCGATAATGCAGATCGGGATCGCCCTGGTCATGCTGACCTTTAAAAGGGACGCGGCCAGAAGTCCCCCTCTGAGTTCCAGGATCGGGATCATCGAAATGATAAAGATCACGACTTCGGGAGAAACAAATCTGCCGAGATTCTCCGAAAACCATTGTACCAGTGCTTCCATTATGCCTGCTCCTCCCCAAGTATTTCTTTCAGCGCAGCAAAGAGACGTTCCATCTGCTCCGGCGTACCGATGGTGATGCGCAGATAATTCTGCGTGCGTCCCTTCGGAAAATATCGTACATAGATATGCCGTTTTCTGAGTTCCTGCATCAGGTCCGCAGCCGGCACCGATCTGTGAGCGGCAAAAATGAAATTCGCTTTTGATTCTTCAAAATGAAATCCGAGCCGGCGAAGCTGTACGGCTGTATTTTCTCTGGTATCGATGATCTTCTGACAGATCATTCTGAAATAATCGTCGTCCCTGACAGCCGCCGTTCCCATCGCGATGGCGGGCCGGTTCATGGTGTAGGAATTAAAGGAATTCCTGACGTCGTTCAGAAAACCGATCAGCCTTTTGTTTCCCATGGCGTAACCGATGCGCATACCGGCCATGGAGCGGGATTTCGAAAAGGTCTGCACGACCAGAAGGTTGTCATATTTATCGATCAGCGGAAGGGCTGACTGGGCGCCAAAATCCACATAGGCCTCGTCGACGATCACGACGCTGCCCGGGTTTCCGGCAACGATCTCCTCGATGTCCGTAAGCGGCATCTCCACGCCTGTGGGCGCGTTGGGATTCGGAAAGACGATGCCTCCGTTCTCCCTCAGATAATCCTCTTTTTTTATACGGAAATTGTCGTCCAGCATGGGCCGTTCGTAAGGAATTCCGAACAGCTCTGCCCACACCTCGTAAAACGAATAGGTCACATCCGGAAACAGGACCGGCTTCTTTCCGTTAAAAAAGGTCAGGAACGCCGTTGCAAGAACGTCGTCCGAGCCGACTCCCACAAAGACCTGACCGGGTTCGATCCCGAAATGCTCTGCCAGTGCCGCCTTCAGCTCGCGCACGTCCGGATCCGGATACAGACGCATCCTGCCCCCGTTCATGCCGCCGAGAACCGCCGAAGCCGACGGCGACGGCGGATAAGGGTTTTCATTGGTATTCAGTTTGATCATGTCGGCGTCGTCGGGCTGTTCGCCGGGTATATAGGGCGTCACCTTTCTGACGTTTGCTTCCCATCCGCTCATCTGGACATCCTTTCTTCCTGCTGTATACATGTTTCTGCCGTCCTGTCACACTTCGCCGCCGAGCCTGTTCAGAAACGAGAAGGGCTCGTCGTCTGCCACAAAATGCATCAGCATGTAGGCGCACATGATGGCCACGTTTTCTTCCCTTAGGATCCTTCTGACTTCGTTCCGGTCTGCCAGGACCACTTCGATCTCTTCGGAATCCTCCTGAAGGCTTTCACTGATCTCGCCTTCGGCGTAGCCGAATACCGTTGCGCAGGATTCATCGGTCATTCCGGCCGTGGTGAAATACGGCTTCTGGTATCCGTCCTCCACGGTTAGCGGATGAAGCGTAAGCCCTGTTTCTTCCTTCAGTTCCCTGACCGCGCCGGTATGATAGTTCTCACCCGGCTCCACCAGGCCCGCCGGAAATTCGTAGATGTATCCGCCAAGGGCGTACCGGTACTGACGGATCAGCACCACCCTGTCCCTTTTTTCCCCATAGATGCTATAGATGATCACGCCGTCAGGCGTGTTCTTTCCGGTGACCAGTTTAAGATCTTCCTTGTTTTTTGCCCTCGACGCCACATAATAGCTGACCGGCGTGTTGTGCACGCTGGTGGCGTTCAGATGATACAGGTTTACAAACCGGTTGTCGGTCAGTTTTTCAACATTATGAATGATTCCCATGCTCAGATTGTCCTCAGAATGACCCTGATCCGTTTGTAGATCAGAAGTACGATCAATGATATGATGGTGAATTTGAACAGATTGAACGGCGCGACGATCAGCACCGCAAAGCGGAACAGGCTGTTTACCGAAGGATGGATCGCGGCTCCCATCTCCACAAAGGCTTCCACCGGCATTTCAAATGCTTTTCCGTAAGCCGGAAGCAGCACGAAAGCGTTCAGGAAGCATGCCGCGAGTACGGTGCATACGATTCCGGCGACCATGCCGATGACAGCGTGGGCACGGGTCTTTTTGCCGCCAAGCCGGTAAATGATCCCCGCCGGCACTACATAGGCGCATCCCATCAGGAAATTGGCGACGTCGCCGACGCCGGCCGTTTTGGTGCCCTGAATCAGCAGATGTACCAGATTTTTGATCAGCTCGATCAGGACTCCTGCCACCGGCCCCATGGTGAAGGCCCCCAGCAGCACCGGGATTTCGGAAAAGTCCATCTCGTAAAACCCGGGTGCCAGGAAGGGCAGCGGGAACTTCAGATAGCTCATGAGCACCGCTGCGAGTGCCCCCAGCATACCGATCTGAGCGACGATCCTGACTTTGCTTCTTTCCATTACGTTTGCGTTTCTTACGGCCTGTTCTGTCATTTCTTTTTTCCTCCATCTGTGAGAATTCTGTTTTGCCGGAGCCTCTGCGGCTCCCCGGCAGGTTCGTTTCAAAGACTTATGTCTTTGTCAAAGAAAACTCAACGAACGGAAGAATATAAAAGTCCCCGGCGTAAAAAACCGGGGACCTCAATTCGAGCATAACTACTCTGTTCTTCTCTCATCCAGACTGTACTGTCGGTTCCGGAATTGCACCGGATCGGCCGCATGTGCGGTTCGCGGACTTTACCGCCGGTAGGGAATTCTGCATCTCGCAGTCACCCTTCCCCGAAGAATTTTCTTTTCACGGGAGATTATACTCCCCCTCGTCCCTTATTACAAGTCCAAAGTGAATTTCAGGTAACTTTCAGACAGATGATCAGGTTTCCGCGGGTTCCCACCACGATGGTGTCGTTGTAGACACAGGGAGAGGCCTCCACATTGGAGCCCATATCCACGGTATCCAGTTTTTCTCCGGTGGCGCCGTCCAGCAAGAAGCCTGTTCCGGCGGAATCGAAGATGACGACATAGCCTTTTCCGGTGGAATCGTAGATGGTCACAGGCGAGCTCCAGGCGTAGTTTTCCATGTTGAACACCCAGGCCTCTTCGCCTGTTTTCTTATCCAGGGCTACCAGTTTTCCGTCGTACATGTTCGGCGTTCTGGCGATCGGATAAAAGATCAGGTTTTCCAGGTCGGTCCCGGTCTTTCCGACGGCCGGCGTTCCCTGAACGCCGCCTGAGACGCCGTCCACGGTCCATACGTCATAATCCTTCTTCCAGACGATCTCTCCGGTCACGGCGTTCATCTTGTAGATGCCGATCTGCCCGGACATGTCGCCGTTGGCGGTCCAGTGAAGGGACGGGGCCGAATAGACGTAGCCCTCGCCGTTTTCAGGATTGAATTCCACCACGGGCGTGGAGTTGTTGTCGTCGAAGGTGTCCTGCACCCAGACGCAGTCCATGGTGTTCAGATCGATGCAGAAGAATTTTCCGCTGTTCTCGGACACGTAGGCGTAGTTTCCGATGACCGCCACACTGCACTCCATGCCGATGTACCATCCCAGCGTGCCGCCGGGGCTCATGTAGGTGGAGCGTGCTGTCAGCTCGGGGCTGATGGAAATGGTGCCTGCCGCCTTATCGTAATTTGCATTCAGTTTTATCGTGTAGAACACGCCGTTCTCGCCGGGCCAGATCAGGGTGTCGGTCTCGGCGTCCACAAGCGGTGAGGAATCGAAGGCCGTCCAGTAGCGGAGCATCACCGGGTCCGAATCGCCGTATTCCCACAGGATCGATCCGTCGATCAGGCTGATGATGAACATATGGGCGCCGATGCCGTCGATGTTGTCGCCGGATCCCACGTACATCAGAGGATAGCCTCTCGGATCCAGCGCGCCGGCTCCCTTGAAGGCCATTCCGCAGTAGATGGTGTCTCTGGTCGGTTTTCCGTCTTCCAGATCGAAGAAATAGATGTTGCCGTCCAGCGTCGCGTAGATCACTTCGACAAGGCCATCCTTGTTCTTCTTGTCCTCGTAGAGGTTCATGGCCTTGCGGGTCTCTTCGTCCCACTGGCGCATCAGGCACTGGCCTGTCCAGCCGCATCCGCTCCAGTAGTTGCCGCCGTAGCTTCCCGAAAGTCCGCCGGTCTCGGCCGACCAGATGTACTGGGAGAATTTCTTTTCGGTGATGTCCGCCGTGCCGTAAGCGGCTCCGCTTCGGAAGTTGTCGCCGCGGAAGGTACAGATGCCGGGAAGACTGTTATAGTCTCTTCCCAGCCCGAAATCGATGGCGGGATTTCGCTGCCAGGATTCGGCATACTCGTCACCCGCATAGATGTTCCAGCTTACGTCCTGGGCTTCCTTCGTGGTGGTGGACACCGCATGGGCGGCCTCCGCAAGGTGCGTAAAATTGATCACCTCTTCCACGGGTTCGGGTACTTCTTCCGCCGCTTCCTCCTGGGCGCCTTCCTCCGCGGCCTCCTCTCCTGCCTCCTCTCCTGCCTCCGCACTTCCGGCGGAGCCGGAGATTTCTTCGCCTGTTCCGGCCTGTTTTGCGACGTTATGCGCCGTATTACCGGTCGGCGTCATGACACGCTTTACCAGGCGCGATATTCCGAATACCAGCACAAAGCAGATGGCCAGCAGAAGAAGTCCGATGACAGCCTTGCGGATGTTGTCACGCCTTTTCATCCTCTTCTTGATGCTGCGGCGCCTTGCTCCGGATGCGCCGGCCTGTCCCGCCGTGCGATGTGCTCCGGATGCGCCGGATGCGCGTTTTGAGGCTGATGAGCCGGATGCACTGGATGCACGTTTTGCAGCTGATGAGCCGGATGTACTGGATGCACGTTTTGCACCGGCCGCGGAAGCCGCTGCACGGTTCTCTTCCGTCCTGTCCGCCTCCGGGATCCGTTCCCTCAGTTCTGTGAGGTTCCTGGTCTTTTTCCCGCCGTCATATAGGTTGTCTGATGTTTTTCTGCCACGCTCAGATCCTGCTGACCGCGCAGAAGACTCCTGCGCCATTCTGGCTGACTTTCTGGCAGCCTGGGCCCGCTTTGCCCGGTCGGGACTTGCATCCCTTACCGGCATATAGACCTCCAGCTCCCTTATGGGCGTGGTTTTTCTGTAAGCCCGATCTTCTTCGGTTTCCCGGGACACATTCGTCCTGTTCCCCGGCCTGTTTCCGATCTCTTCCATTTCCTGATCCCTGACTCTTCTTATATCGCTGTGTCTGCCAAAAGGTTTCCCGCACGGCTCTCCCCAGGCCGTTCTTCCCCTTATTGCTGAATAGTTATGAAAACATCAGGATCAGCGTCCCTTCCCGCTGTTCTGCTTCTCGTATTCCTCATCTGATACGAACTGTACATCGTCTTCCATCACCGAGCCTTCGACGATCTCTTCTTTTTCAAGTTCGTCCATATCCGATGAGATCGAATCCGAGCTGCCCTCATCCAGGATCAGCACCTCTTCGCCGGTTCCCAGATCTCCCTCGGGCAGATCTTTCTGGCTGGTCTTTTCATCCTGCTCTTTTTCCGTTTTTGACTTTTCTTTGTCCGAAGAGCCCCTGGAACAGCCTGCGGCTGTAAAGGATACGCAAAGGACCAGTGCCAGAAGAATCGCCCTCAGTCTGTTTTTCTTCATTCAAATCTCCCTTCAGGCGGGATCATACTGCAAGAATGCTCTGTAGGCCTTATACGCCTCGTACACATCGGCTTTGCTTGTCACTTCCCACGGAGCATGCATGCTGAGCACCGCGACTCCGCTGTCGATGACCTCCATGCCATACAGTGCGGCAATATACGCGATGGTACCGCCGCCTCCCGCGTCTACTCTTCCAAGCTCTGCAGTCTGGAAGGCTACCTTGTTGTCATCAAATATTCTGCGGACTTTTGCGACGTATTCCGCATTTGCATCGTTGGACCCGCTCTTTCCGCGGGCGCCGGTAAATTTGTTCAGAACGATGCCCCGGCCAAGATAAGCCGCATTCTTCTTTTCGAAGACGTCCGCGTAGGCAGGATCAAACCCTGCGCTGACGTCAGAGGAAAGCATGCAGCAGTTTTTCAGTGTCCGGCGAAGCGCCAGATCGGATGTGTATCCCATCGCTCCGAGAAGCTCTGCCACGCTGTTTTCAAAGAAGCGGGACTGCATGCCGGTCGCGCCGACACTGCCGATCTCTTCCTTGTCGACCAGCAGGCAGCAGGCCGTTCTCTTCGGCGTTTCTTCTTCCAGCATGGCCAGAAGAGAGGTATAAGCACAGACCCTGTCGTCCTGTCCGTAGGCCGCGATCATGCTGCGGTCAAGACCGCACTCTCTTGCACGTCCGGCCGGAACGATCTCGAGCTCGGCGGAAAGAAAATCTTCTTCCTCCATGCCGTACTTTTCCTTCAGGATCCGCAGCACATTGGCTGCGACGGCTTTCTTTTCCTTCTTTGTCTTTTCTTCGTCATCCTTTTCCTGCTTCAGAGGACGGCTTCCCACCAGGATGTCAAGGTTTTCGCCCTCGACCACCTCGGCGCCTTTTTTCTGAAGCTGCTTCTGGGAAAGATGGATCAGAAGATCTGTTATATAGAGCACCGGATCGCTCTCGTCCTCGCCTATACAGACATTGACCACCGAGCCGTCCTTCATGGCCACGACTCCGTGAATCGCCAGCGGCAGGGCAACCCAGTGATATTTTTTGACGCCGCCATAGTAATGGGTGTCCAGATAAGCAAGATCGGTATCCTCGTAAAGCGGATTCTGTTTTACGTCAAGTCTTGGGGAGTCGATATGGGCGCAGAGAATGTTCATTCCCTTTGTGATATCGTTTTCTCCGATATTGAAAAGAACAACGGTCTTTTTCATACATACCGCATAGACCTTGTCGCCTGCTTTCAGCGTTCTGCCGGAAGCGATGACTTCTTCGAGGGATTCATATCCCTTCTTTTCCGCTTCAAGTACGATCTGTTCGGCGCACTCGCGCTCTGTCTTTCCAAGATCCAGAAATGCACGGTAGGATGAAGCGACGGATTCAAGTTTTGTGTTATCCTTCTCCGTATAGGAGGCCCAGACATTTTTACGTTCCACTGTTTATTATTTCCTTTCTGTATGGTTTCTCATTATCCAATATAGTATACACTCTTTTTTCTCATGTTGCAAACAGTTGCGGAGGGGA
>CAMNNM010000049.1 GCA_946545425.1 uncultured Blautia sp.
GTTGCTGAAAAAGCAGAAGCTGTGAAAAAGGCGGTATCGCTGAAAGCTGCAGCAGTAAATGAAGCAGCTGCAGCAGAAGAGACTGCAGAAGAACAGGAAGGCACGGAAACAGCCGGTGAAACGGATGAACTTGGAACAGAAGAAGCTCCTGCCGAAGAAGTAACGATGAAAGAATCCAAGGTCGAGGATTCCAAAATTACCGGTATCGAAAACGGCGGAACCTATACGGTAAGCGCCGATGCACCCATCAATGTGACAATTGTCGGCGCCAACAGCTTTGGTGAAAATCCGGCCCAGGTCGGCGATACCAGATGGCTGTTCCAGAGCGTGTCGATCAACGGCGGCACCGCAACCGCAAAGTGGGAGTGGACCGGAGAAGACGCGCCGGTTTATACGATCAGTCTGGTTCCTTCTGATTCCATCAGAGAGAGCGGCGACTACGACATCACGTTCTACTTTATTCAGGAGGTTCTCGAGCCCAACAAATGGACCATGACCGAGGCCGATCTTGGCGAGGTAACGCTGAGAGTTCATCTGGATGTACCCGCAGCAGCAGTCACTGAGACTCCGGTTCCGACCATAACACAGGCTCCGACCGAAACTCCTGTCCCGACTGTCACGCCGGTCGTGACCGAGACGCCGGCAGATGTTACGGTTACGCCCGAAGCTGTTTCGCCTACGCCTACACCCGGCGACGGATCCCTGGATCCTGATGTCACCATAACCCCGAGCCGCGCTCCGAAGATCGCCGATATCAGTGATACCGTTGTTTCGGGTATCACAAATCTGAAGCTGATGCCGAACACCTTCTATCCGTTCTCTGTTACCGGTGCAGGGTCAGACAATTATGACCCGGTCAGCGGAGATACCAGATGGGTACCGGCTTACTGGAGAATGGAGTCCGGAACCACGCAGCAGACGACCTGGAGAATCGGCGCCAAAGCAGGTATCAACGAGGTTCGTACGATTCCGATCCGTGTTTATCTGCAGGAGCAGCGCTATGACGGCACCGAGTGGAAGGCTACCGGAGTTACGGATTATATCAGTGCGAACGTTACCACAGCCACATATGGTCAGTCTGACATTAACGGAACCACGACCGACTCAGAAGGCAATGTCATTTATCAGAACGGTAAATCCTACAGCGCCGGAGATGCAGACAGCGGCAGCGACAGCACCTCATCCACCAGCAAGTCGGGAAGTACCTCGGATATCGGAAGCGGTACCGCAAAGAACGCCGCAACCGGCGATACTTCACCGGTTGGTACTCTCGGAGGACTGGCAGGCGTTTCGCTTCTGACCGCCGCGGCGGCACTGTTAAAGAAACGTAAAAAAAATATTTAAGTATTCCAGAGTAATTAATACGGAATGATCAGGGAGAGGATGTGAAATGGAAGTGAATCTGTTTCACATCCTCTTTTTAAAAACTATGGATAACATATGACGGAGAACCTATGTATGAAAGCATGGATATCATCAACTGGCTTCAGCAGCATCCCCGGGAATAAAGTGTCCTGCCTGATGATTGAAGATAATTTGAATGTTCAGAAGGCATCGAAGGTTAAGAAAGAGAGGAATATGACATGCCGGATTTTAAATACTATACACCTACCAGGGTGATCTTCGGAAAAAATACGGAAGACAGAACCGCCGAGCTGATCAGAGAATATGGTGGAAAGAAAATCCTGATTCATTATGGCGGAGGCAGTGTGGTACGCTCGGGACTTCTTGAAAAAGTGACGAACATCCTTTCCGAAGCAGGGATATCTTACGTCACCCTTGGAGGCGCCGTGCCGAATCCCCGCCTCGGACTTGTCTATGAAGGAATTGATCTTTGCAAAAAGGAGGGTGTGGATTTTCTTCTTGCGGTAGGCGGCGGAAGCGTGATCGATTCTGCCAAAGCCATCGGGTATGGCGTTGCAAACGAAGGGGACGTCTGGGATTTTTATGACAATAAGCGCCGGCCATCTGCCTGTCTGCCCCTCGGCGTCATTCTGACCATTGCCGCAACCGGAAGCGAAATGAGCGATTCTTCCGTGATCACAAAGGAAGAAGGCCTCGTCAAACGAGGATGCAATTCCGATCTGTGCCGGGCGAAATTTGCAATCCTGAATCCGGAACTCACCATGACGCTTCCGGATTATCAGACCGCCTGTGGCTGTACTGATATTATGATGCATACCATGGAACGGTATTTTACAAACGGCGGTACCATGGAAATCACCGACAATCTGGCGGAGGCTCTTCTTCGTACCGTCATGAAAAATGCATTGATCCTTGCGGATGATCCGAAGAATTACGATGCGCGCGCAGAAGTCATGTGGGCCGGAAGTCTTTCGCATAACGGACTTACGGGCTTTGGCAGCGACGGCGGCGACTGGATGACGCATAAGCTGGAGCATGAGATCGGAGGCCTTTTTGACGTCGCCCACGGCGCCGGTCTTGCCGCAATCTGGGGCAGCTGGGCCAGATACGTGTACAAAGACTGTCTTGCCAGGTTCAGAAGATTTGCCGTCAATGTCTTTGGGGTCGAAGAGACTGGAACCGACGAAGAAATCGCTCTCAAAGGTATCGAAGCCTGTGAAGCGTTCTTCCGCAGCTTACATATGCCGACGAATTTAAGAGAGCTGGGAATCGATGCTTCCGATTCAGATCTCGAAACCATGGCAAGAAAATGCGCGGCCGGCGTGGGCGGAGGCAAAGGTGCGGCAAAATTCCTGAGAGAAGCGGACATGCTTGAAATTTACAGGGCAAGCAGATAATACAGACAAAATAAATCAGCATTCTGAAGCCAGGGATGTAAAGCATCCATGGCTGTGAGCAGTCATAGTTAACGGGCAGGAGAAGAAGTGACAGTTCTTTTCCTGCCCGTGTCGAATTTTGTCGAACGATTTTTGTTGACGAATCAAAAAGAGTCTACTATAATAACATTCAAGCGGAAATCTTCATTCTATTCCATCATTTTCGCAGAGGTTCTCTCTCAGATAAAGGTCTGCAGATCGCAGATCCCGATTCCCTGATCTATTCTATATTTTCAGCTGCGGAACAGAGGTGTGTCATGTCTCTAACTCACAGAGGGCGTTCTCCGCCTTTAATGGTTAACCATAATATAATTATGTTAACTTGCATGATCAGAAAACCACTTGATCTGTTTTTGTGTTTCTCTATGTTTACTCTGCACAGACTATCTTATTTTCACTTCTGAGGACCAGCTTCCAAGCCATGCCATGCCGGCAAAGGAAAGCAGGTCCGCTATGTAAGCCAAAGAATCATGAGAAAAAGTATGTCACGTTCAAAAAACATGAAGGAACAATCCTCTGATCCCGGACATAAGAAGAGGGCTGTTTATTTTACCCTCAGAGTGTTTCTTGCAATCGTCTCGGTTCTTTTTATACGGTTCCGTCCTTTGATCATTCTTTCCGGTTCCATGGAACCGGTTCTGCCTGTGGGCAGCATCATTGTTCTGGATCTGAAAGAACGGAATCCTGTAAGGGAAGACATTGTTACCTACCGTATTTCCCGGACTCTGATTACACACCGCCTGATCAGAAACGAGGGTATGCAATACGTAACAAAGGGGGACAGCAATACGGAAGAGGATCCCATACCGGTCGATGCAAAACAGATCGTCGGGACTGTACGGATCTGTATTCCATGGCTTGGTTTTTTGTTCCTGTTTCTTAAAAAACATGGCATACTTTTTCTCCCGTTAATCATTTTGATTCATTTCTTTTATCAATTCTTGAATCAGATCCTGAGAAAGGAAGCCGTATCATGATGAAAAAAATCAATCATAAGCTTGGAATCGTTTCAGCCGTTGCAATGATTGCCGGAGCCTCAGCTCTGGCAGGAGGAACCTATTCTTATCTGACCGATTATGACAATGTAAACAACGAGTTTACTGTCGGGAAAGTCGATATCGAGCTTGACGAGCCTGACTGGAAACCGGAAGAGAACAAAAATATCGTTCCCACCCAGGAGATCAAAAAGGATCCCCAGATCAAAAACACCGGAAAAAATACTGCCTACGTTTATCTGGATGTCAGCATCCCCGTGCAGAAGCTTGTAACGGCAGATGCCGCAGGAAACCGTCAGAAAGAGACGGATACAGAGCTATTTTCATTTACTTCGGACAAAGACTGGACTGAGATGGAGTCCTTTACCAATGAGGGATATAAAACATATCGGTACTGTTACAATAAAATCCTGAATCCCGGCGAGACAAGCGCAGCACTTTTTAAGACCATGACCTTTGCGAATGTTGTCGAAGGCCAGATCGACGGACAGAGTATCAATGTGCCTGTTAAAGCGTACGCTATTCAGACAGTAAATACTTCTGACGGTTCCTCTGATGTTCCCACTGACGCAAAAGCTGCCTTTGAAAAATACTACAATCAGAATAAAGGACAGAAGGGTGCCGCGTCAGGGAGAGATGCCGGGTAAATGCAGCAACTGAAAGAGGCAGCCCGGATATCGTTTCCGGCGCTGCCGGAAAGGAGGCTTTTCATGCATGGGATATCTGCAAAAAGGGCCGCTGCAGCTGCCTGTACAGCGTGCATCATCTGTGCTGTAAGCACAGGGGCGTTTTTTCCGGATCACGATGACGCAGTCAACGCGCTGACCCCGGGTTTTGTCGAAACGCACATCACAGAGGAATTTCCGGATCCGGACCCTGTGCCTTACCATGGCCTTACTACAATTCCCAAAAAAGTAGTGATCACGAATCCTCTGGTTTCAGAAGCGGCCTGCGAATGTTTTGTAAGAGTGCGTATTTCCATCTCGGATTCCGAAATCGGAAATTCTGTCACGCTTCATTTTCCTGATTCCGCTTCATGGATCAGAAAATCCGACGGTTTTTACTATTATACAAAACGCCTGTCTCCGGGAGAGAGTACGTCTCCTCTGATCGACTCTGTGACGATTGACGCGGACACAATACCGGCAGAGGCCAGACAACATCTGGATCATTTCGATATTAACGTATACGAGGAATCGGTTCAGGCTGCGGATTTTGATCAATTTGAAACTGCCTGGCAGGCGTTTGGAATTTAAGGAGGGTGTCGGAATATGAAAAGATTTTCAAAACTGATACTGCCGTTCCTTATTTCTGCCGTCGGCGTCGTTTCGGGGGTAACCGGTGTCTGGGGCCTTTACAGCGAGACCGTTTCGGTTCATAACCATGTGGAGACCGGTGATATAAATATCCGGATTGAAGAGTATGAAACACAGGGAAATACGCTGAAGCCATTTCAGAACAATCCGACCGTTCTGCCCGGCGATACGGTGTCAAAGATCGTACAGGTTAAGAATATTGCAGAAACCTGCTGGATCAGGTGCAAGGTAACATTTGGGAAAGATAAAAACGGTAAGTCGCTTCTCAGTATGGATAATATCCGCGGTATCTCGGAAAAATGGGTACGGCAGGGAGAATACTATTATTATACGGAGCCTGTTGACCGTCAGAAATATGCCGAATTCTTCAAAGAGGTATATATTCCGGAGTCGTGGGATTCCTCTTATGCGGAAGAACTTCTGTCCATCGGCATCCGGGCGGACGCGATCCAGAAGGAAGGTTTTCAGCCGGATTTTTCTGCGCTTTCTCCATGGGGAAATCAGGAGATTCAGCAATGCATCCATGAAGTGGATAACAAGACAATAAAGGTACAGAAGAATATTAAGCCTTCTGTTGTCTTCTCCGGAAACGCCCACAGGCTTGTTGCTGCCCCGGACGACTTTTTCGGGAATATGCCGCAGCTCATGCCGGGAAGTTCATTTACTGACAGAGTGATTCTGTCCAATCAGGGCAGTACGGCGTCAGAACTGTTTTTCGGAACGGCGCTGGAATCTGTTACGCCTGAGGAGAAGGATCTTCTGGAGCATCTGGATCTTACGATCGGATATAAAGGGAAGGAGCTTTACCGCGGTCCGCTTTCTTCGGAAAAACTGTCGGAAATGGTTTCTCTGGGAAACTTTGGTCCGGGAGAAAAGGGGGAACTTGTTTTTACCGTTACCATGCCGAAGGAACTTGACAACGCCTTTGCAAGACGTGCGGCCAATGTGGTATGGCTGTTTTCGGTGAAAGCAGACGAAAGTACGCCGGGTTCCGGTTACAAAAGCGGAGGTTCCGGATACGAATCTGCCGGACACGGGGGATCAGCCGGCCTTTCCTACGGGAATTCCACAGCTTCTGTAAAAACCGGTGATACCTCGGATACGCAGATTTATGTTCTGCTTCTGATGTTATCAGTAAGCTGTGTATGCCTGGCAGTATTTTTGAAAAGGAGGACACTCAATGAAGTGGAATAAAGTATCAGCGCTGCTGATGGCGGCAGTTCTCGTACTGACATTACCGGCGCGGGCAGAAGATGCCTTTGTTATCCGGGAAGATGCTTTTATACAGGAAGATTCTGCACATGCGGAAATCGTATCGGAAGAACCTGTACTGTCAGAGACCGAACTGGAAGAAGGTGTACCGGAGGAACCTCTTCCGTCGGAAGCTGAACCGGAAAAAGGTGTACCGGAGGAACCTCTGCCGGCAGAAGCTGAACCGGAAGAAGGCGTACCGGAGGAACCTCTGCCGGCAGAAGCTGTACAGGATGAAGTCATTTCAGATGTTCCGGATCCGGCTCAAGCCGAAGAGCTCCTGTCCGCAGGTCCTGCAGATGCCCAGTCTTCATTGCTTTTGTCCCCGGGCGTCGTTCCGGCTCCGGGAGGACTCGGCGATCCCAATTATTTTCTTTCTGCCGGAAGACTTCCCGAATATCACAGGTGGACTGATGTTTCAAGTCCTGCAGACTACAGTGTTCCCGACGGAATCTGGCAGGACGAAGCAGGCGGTTTCCGGTGCTGGCGGGACGGAAAATATTTCATCGATGGCTATTGTACCGTAAACGGGAAGATTTATTATGCCGATGAGAACGGATATCTTCTGACCGGATGGCAGAAGACCCTGTTCAGCAACGCGTATGGAATGGATTCGCTGAATGACGAACAGTTCCGTCTGCGTTATTACGATCCTGAGACCTGCGAGCTGGTCACAGGATTCCGGGAAATTGACGGGATTCTGCACTATTTTAAAGAGGATGATCAGGGAAAGCTTGGTACCAATATATATCTCGAGAGAGACGGACAGATGTACTATGCTGACCGTTACGGAATCTGCGGGCCGGTCCGGCTCCGGTATGGCAATACGCTTATCACCGAAGGAAACCAGAATAATGACGAATACCTTGCAAAGTATCAGGTGCCTGCGGTGGATCCCGAAACCTTCCAGGGACAAAGCGGCGAATATACGTTCCGTCCCAAGTGGTACGAGGGACGTACGTCTTACAGCATCTTCGGCTGTCCGGTCAAAAGAGTGTCCGACGGCGTATATTTTGCGCTTACGGACGGAAGCAGCAAAGGCAACATCGGATGTATCTTCAGGAGCGTCGGAAAATACAACGGCCGGGAGATCGACCTGAAGATCACTATTCTGGATTATACCTTCTTCAGCTTTAACGGCAGCGATGAGGTCGGATACTTCTATGTGCTGGACGACCGGATCGGCATTACCGCTACCAATCTCGAGGACATTACGGCGTCCATGCAGTTCCTGGATCATGATACCGGAGAGCTTGTACAGGTAAAGGGGTACGCGACCTTTTCCGACATCGACATCGGACAGTCCGTGGACATTCTTTCCGATGTGGACGAGGTATTTGTAGATCAGAACTGCGTCCTGTACAAGGATCCCGGATCACTCAGCTTCTCCGCACCCTGGGTCACCAGCCGCAACGGCAGCGCTGTGACGGATGAGGACAGGGAAAACTGGGTACAGGTGAATTATACTTCCGACACACTTGTGTTCCGCTTCGGAAGTGCATACTCGCATTACTGCTTTGACGATACGGGGCTGCCGATCAACGGCGAATCGCATTATGTATGGAATCAGGGGTTTTCAGGAAACGAATATGATTATGGAATCCTTGTGAATGAAAAACTCCGCCAGAGCTGGCTCGGGCTTTATTTCAACAGACTCGGAATGGTATCGATCCCGCCGGTTTCCAAACTTGTCACGGACTGTGATGAGATCGAGACCACTGAAAATACGCTGGAGGATTTCGACGAAGCGTATATGTATACTCTCTGTCACAATGTACCCGGGGAATGCCCGGAATTCTTTTACGACAGTTATATGGTCCGGGATCAGATCCCGGATGATCTGATCCCGGACATATCCGGCTTCCGGGTGCTGGACGACGGAGATCATGATGTGACAGACCGTTTTATCTGCTCGGAGGAGAATAATCTGGTAACCTTCCGGGCGAAAGAGGAGTGGCTTCGTGATGACGCGTTCTATGATAATAATTATAATTACCTGGTACCCGTATCCATAAAGGAAGGCGCCTCTGTGCCCAGGGATGCAGATGGTTACTGCCGGTTTTACAACACCTGCACAGCCGTCTTCACAAGACCGCAGGGGGAAGAAGAAACCACCAGCAACGAGACTGTAACAAGGGTAAAAAATAAAATGGTGGAATGCGAGATCATCATTACAAAGATGATTCGGGAATCCGATACGCTCCGGGCACATGGAAATCCCACCTTCTTTTTTGCGGTGGATGGGACGGACGAGGAAGGAAATCCGCACCATTATGAGGAGTTTATCTGCTTTGATCAGTCAGGCTGCGAAACCGACGGTACCGGAAATGCTTTTAAGAGCTGCCGGATCAGTCATATTCCCGCGGGATATTATGAAGTTACCGAGCTTCCGTGCCTGGACTATTATCTGACCGGTGCCTCTGCCGACACGGCAAATATGGATATCGCCGGAGGAGAATATACAGGTACGGGATCTGATCATTCAGAAGCCGTGTACGGCAGATGTACGCTGGATGCCGCCGCGTCTTTTGCAGGTATCACATTCCGGGATGCAAAACGGGATTATCATGGATACAGGCATAACGACGTGATAAAAAACACGATCTCTCTTGCTGCGGGAACAGAAGAAATCCTGGGCTCCTGAATCCTGGCGAAGCCTTTGCGCGGCGAGTCTTGAATTGACATTGGAAACAAAAAAGGCTATGATAGAACCTGAATACTCAAGACAAGGGAGGCTCCGTCACCGGAGCCTCCTGCACGCCTCAGGTATGCAGGTTCCTGCTGTTAAAAAGGACTGCATAGACGGGCACCGGAGGAACGAATTTGGAGCAGAATTATAACGAAACAGAGCTTCAGCTAGAATATATAAAGAAGTGCAAAGAGCTTCTTGGCGCACGTTCGGACATACGTCCGGTCTACAGGATCCAGAACGAGGGATGCCAGATGAATTCTCTTCAGACGGAGACCGTGGCCGGCATACTGGACCAGATGGGGTTTGCCCGTACGGAAAAGGAAGAAGAGGCCGACGTAGTCCTGTACAACACCTGTACTGTAAGGGAGAATGCAAACCAGAAGATTTACGGGCATCTGGGCTACCTGAAAGGCATTAAGAAAGCAAAGCCGCACATGAAGATCGTACTGTTCGGCTGCATGATGCAGGAGGAGCATGTCATCGATACGATCCGAAGATCCTATCCTTTTGTGGATCTGGTCTTCGGCACGCACAACAGCTTTAAATTTCCTGAGCTGTTTTATGCCATGCTGAATTCCGACAGCCAGATCATTGATATCTGGAAGGAATCGGACCGAATCGTGGAAGGCCTTCCGTCGGCACGGAAATATTCTTTTAAAACAGGTGTCAACATCATGTTCGGCTGCAATAATTTCTGCAGCTACTGTATCGTGCCTTATGTACGCGGAAGAGAGAAGAGCAGAGAGCCTCAGGCTATTCTCCGCGAGATTGAACAGCTTGCAGGCGAGGGCGTAACCGAGATCATGCTGCTGGGGCAGAACGTAAATTCCTATGGCAAAACACTGGGTACGCCGGTCACTTTTGCAGCCCTCCTGAAGGAAGTGGAAAAAATAGACGGAATCCGAAGAATTCGTTTTATGACTTCCCACCCGAAGGATCTTTCTGACGAGCTGATTCAGGTTATGGCCGAAAGCAAAAAGATCTGCCATCATCTGCATCTTCCCATGCAGTCGGGAAGCAGCAGAATTTTAAAGGTCATGAACCGACATTATGACAAGGAACAGTATCTGGAGCTTGTACGCAAGATAAGGGAAGCTGTTCCGGATATTTCCCTGACGTCTGATATCATTGTCGGATTCCCCGGCGAAACGGAAGAGGATTTCCTTGACACGATGGATGTGGTGGAAAAAAGCCGGTTTGATACGGCGTTTACCTTTATCTATTCCAAACGCACCGGAACGCCTGCAGCCAGGATGGAGAATCAGGTTCCGGAGGATGTGATCAAAGACCGGTTTGCAAGACTTCTTTCGCTGGTCCAGGAGCAGGGACGCACACAGTCGGCGCGCTTTACGGGTACCGTTCAGGAAGTGCTCTTCGAAGAAGAAAACCGGGAGCCGGGCCTTCTTACCGGGCGTACGCAGCACAACCTGATCGTTCACGTACCCGGTTCAAAAGAACTGATCGGGCAGTACAGGCAGGTCAGACTCGATACCTGCAAAGGCTTTTATTATTTCGGCCATCTGGTCTGAACGGAACACGGAGGATAAATCACATTGCTTTCGCCAATGATGACAGAATACCTGAAGACGAAGGAAGAGTACAAGGACTGTATCCTGTTTTACCGTCTCGGGGATTTTTATGAGATGTTTTTCGACGACGCGATTACCGTATCCAGAGAACTGGAGCTGACTCTGACTGGGAAAGACTGCGGTCTCGAAGAGCGTGCACCCATGTGCGGGATCCCGTATCATGCATCAGAGACCTATATTGCCAGGCTGATCGAGAAAGGCTTCAAGGTAGCCATCTGTGAACAGATCGAAGATCCGAAGCTTGCCAAAGGACTTGTAAAGCGTGCAGTCATACGGGTGGTGACGCCGGGAACGAACATAGATTCGCTTTCCCTCGATGAAACGCGCAATAATTACCTGATGTCCATCGTTTGTCTGGAGGACCGTTTCGGGTTTACCGTAGCGGATGTGTCCACCGGAGACTGCTTTGTTTCAGAAACGTCAAAGAGCGGTGCTCTTCTCGACGAGATCTACAAGTTTCATCCGGCAGAAATTATCTGCAACGAGGCCTTTCTGATCAGCGGTGTCGATACCGGCGATCTGAAGGAACGTCTCCACTTAAGTATTTCGACGCTGGATGCCCCTCATTTTGAAGAAGAAAGGTGCAGGAAGATCCTTCTCGACCATTTCAAAAAGGGATCGGTCGAAGAACTGGGACTGGACCACTATGACTGCGGCATCATTTCCTCCGGCGCCCTGTTTCTGTATCTGACCGAGACACAGATGAACACACTTGGTCAGATGACCTCCATTGTTCCGTATGAGCCCGAAAAGTTCCTTCTGATCGATACTTCAAGCCGGAGAAATCTGGAGCTTACCGAAACGCTCAGAGAAAAACAGAAACGGGGAACACTTCTCTGGGTTCTTGACAAAACACGTACGGCCATGGGAGCGAGGACGCTCAGAAGCTATATCGAGCAGCCTCTTGTCGATCAGGAAGAGATTGAAAAACGCCTTTCGGCCATTGAAGAGCTGAATGCACAGCCGATGCTGCGCGACGAGATCCGGGAATACCTGAACTCCGTATACGATCTGGAACGTCTGATCAGCCGCATCGCCTATCAGTCTGCCAACCTGTGGGATATGGTGGCCTTTTCAACTTCGCTTCAGATGATCCCGCACATTAAGACTCTGCTGAACGAATTTCACTGTCCGCTTCTTTGTTCCATCAATGAGGATATGGATGCACTCACCGACGTGGCGGATGCGGTGCAGAGCGCCATAACGGACGATCCCCCCATCGCACAGAAGGAAGGCGGCATCATCCGCGACGGATACAACGCCGACGTGGACGGATACCGGAGCGCGCGCACGGACGGCAAGAAATGGCTTGCCGAGCTGGAAGCCCGCGAAAAAGAGAAGACCGGAATCAAGAATCTTCGTGTGAAATTCAACCGGGTATTCGGATACGCACTGGAGGTCACGAACAGCTTTAAGTCTCTGGTGCCTGATTACTATATCCGTAAACAGACGCTGGCCGGTTCAGAGCGTTACATTACCGAAGAGCTGAAAAAGCTGGAGGATCAGATCCTGGGAGCGGAGGACAAGCTTTACGCCCTGGAATACGAGCTTTTCTGCCAGGTCAGGGATTTTGCGGCGACCCAGACGGGACGAATTCAACAGACCGCCAAAGCCTTGGCCGCTCTGGACGTATTTGCCTCGCTTGCGCTTGTGGCTGCCCATAATCATTATGTCCGCCCGTCCATTAACCGCAGAGGGGTCATCGACATCAAAGACGGACGGCATCCCGTGGTAGAGCAGGTGATGCACAATGACATGTTCATTGCCAATGATACATTTCTGGATACAAGACGCAGACGGATTTCCGTTATAACAGGACCCAACATGGCAGGAAAGTCGACCTACATGCGTCAGACGGCCCTGATCGTTCTGATGGCGCAGATGGGAAGCTTTGTTCCTGCATCCAGTGCCGACATCGGTATCGTCGACAAGATCTTTACCCGGGTCGGGGCGTCCGACGATCTTTCCAGCGGACAGAGTACCTTTATGGTGGAAATGTCCGAGGTCGCTAATATCCTGAAAAACGCCACGCCCCGAAGCCTGCTGATCCTGGATGAGATCGGACGGGGTACCAGCACATTTGACGGTCTGGCCATCGCCTGGTCCGTGATCGAATATATCAGCAGCCGGCTGGGAGGTGCCAGAACGCTGTTTGCCACCCATTATCACGAGCTGACCGAGCTGGAGGGCAAAATAGGAGGCGTCCACAATTACTGTATCGCCGTCAAGGAAAAGGGCGAAGACATCGTGTTCCTGCGAAAGATCGTCAAAGGAGGCGC
>CAMNNM010000050.1 GCA_946545425.1 uncultured Blautia sp.
CCCACGTGTCTAGCTTGGAAGGCTAGTGTTCTACCATTGAACTACACCCGCATATTCGCTGAACGGTAAAATGTCTACAGCAGTCGGGGTGACAGGATTCGAACCTGCGGCCTCCTGGTCCCAAACCAGGCGCTCTAGCCAAACTGAGCCACACCCCGCTGAGTCTATTAAAATTCCAAAGAAATGCGTCTCGACCTGACGCGAAAGTTATTATATTACACGCCCTGTCAAAAGTCAACTACTTTTTTAAATTATTCAGCGATCAATTAAAAAGCTTCTTGATGTCTTATGCCAGATGCCCGGCCAGCTTCTCTTTCAGCGCCCGCAGCGCCTTTCCCCTGTGGCTGATCCGGTTCTTCTCCTCAGGCGTCAGCTCCGCGGAAGTGCAGCCATATTCCGGAAGGAAAAAGATCGGATCATAGCCGAATCCATTCTCGCCCGCCTGTTCATAGGCGATGCGGCCTTCCATGGTCTCCCGGACCACATATTCTGTGCCGTCCTCCAGTACCGCTGCGGCAGCACAGACAAATCTGGCCGTTCTCTGCTCGTCCGGTACTCCCGAAAGGCGCTCGATGAGAATGCGGTTCTTTTCCACATATGGTGTATCCCGGCCAAGATAACGGGCCGAATAGATGCCCGGCTCCTTGTTCAGAGCGTCGATTTCCAGTCCCGAGTCATCGGCCAGCACGATATGATGGCAAAGCTCCCAGACGGCTCTGGCCTTGATCAGGCTGTTCTCCTCGAAGCTTGTGCCGGTCTCCTCCGGATCTGCGTAAAATCCCGCCTCCTTCATGGAAACGATCTCGACATCAAAATCCTGCATGATCTCACGGATCTCTTTTAATTTGTTCTGATTTCCTGTTGCAAAAACAATTTTCTTCATGATCAGATCTCCGGTTTCTGTTCTTTTCTGGGCGGCCTCGGCCCAAGGAACTGATAATAATAGGTTTTCATCATTCCGTTATAGATTTTCCGGTTGCGGTCCGCCTTCCGGCCGATGTCTTTCTCGGCATTCTCGTAAGCCGTGATCAGGAACATGGACCATCTGTCCAGCCCGGAAAAGCTCTTTCCGATCGTCCGGTACAGCTCCGGCATCGCCGATTTGTCCTCAAGGCGTTCTCCATAGGGCGGATTCGTGATGATAAAACCATAGGGCTTCGGATGATGAAGGTCCTTTACATCTCTCCGCTGAAAATGGATCATATGCTCCACGCCGGCCATTTTTGCGTTGGCCCTCGCTGCCTTCAGGGCTTCGTCGTCGATGTCGTATCCCTGAATATCGACCTGCACATCCGGAAGGATCAGATCGCGGGCCTCTTCTCTCGCGTCTTCCCATATTTCAGGAGAAACCAGGTGCGGCCACTGTTCGGCCAGAAAGCTGCGGTTCAGTCCCGGCGCCATGTTTGCCGCCATCATCGCTGCTTCGATCGGAAAAGTCCCGCTGCCGCAGAAGGGATCCACAAGGATCCGGTCCCGTCTCCAGGGCGTCAGAAGAATCAGCGCACTGGCCAGAGTCTCGGTGATCGGTGCCTTGACCTTCATCTGACGGTATCCGCGCTTATGCAGAGACACGCCCGAGGTGTCCAGGCATACGGTCGCCACGTCCTTCATAAAGGAAACCCGGATGGGAAATTCAGCCCCGTCCTCGGGAAGCCAGGACTGATGGTAGACCTGCCCCAGACGGTCTGCCATGGCCTTCTTCATAATGGACTGAATATCCGATGGGCTGAACAGTTTACTCTTTACCGAATTTGCCTTGGTCACCCAGAATCTGCCGTTTTTCGGGATGTATTTTTCCCAGGGCAGGGCCTTCGTCTTTTCAAAAAGCTCGTCGAAGGTCTCCGCACGGAACTCTCCCACCTTCAGAAGGACACGTTCCGTAGTCCTCAGACCGATATTGGCGTCCGCAATTCCTCTGGCGTCCGCGAGAAAGGTGACCTTTCCGTCCTCCACCCTGGAGATCTCGTATCCCAGATCCAGGATTTCTTTTTTCAGCACTGCCTCCAGTCCAAAATGGCAGGGGGCGATCAGCTCATATATTTCCATAGACACTCCATGCTCTCCCATTTGTAACAAAAATATTTTTGTTCGTAATTTTTTTGTAAAAAACGAAAAATTCCTGTTGCATTTCACGGGAAGATATATTATAATCCAGATTGTAAAAAGAATTTACCCTTCAAAAATTTTTTTTACACAACCCCTTATTTTTTTATTATTTATACTCCCCTCGAAACACCTGGCAGCTCCCCTGCCAGGTGTTTCCCTTTTGTGCAAGTTCAAGTCTCGCCACTTTAGAAGTGGGGAGTTTCTCCCACTGAGATAAAATATCAGGCCTGATCCGGAGGCATCACTGTCTTCGGATCAGGCCCTGCAAACGGCAGATCCTGTTTCCGCACGGTGCAGCGGATCAAAGCAGATAGACCGGAAGTTCTTCTCCGATACGGATCTGGCTATGCTCCGGAGTAATTTCCACTGCGGGAGCCGCGATCACGGAAGTCTTCACCTCCGGCTCTGCGACAGCGTTCTGCTGCTCTGCAGCCTTTGCTTCAGCTGCCTTCGCTGCTGTTCTGGGTGATGCCTTCTTTCCTGCACCTGCTGCCCGTTTAATGCTCTCCTTACCTACTGGCACGACTGATCACCTCCTCTGCCAACTCTTTATATTCCTTAGCGCTGCGGCTGCCTTTTTTAAATTCGACGACCGGCGCACTGGAGTCCTGCGACCATTCGATAGCGCTGTCCACCCTGATGAACGAATGAAATACATAGATCTCTTCCATTTCGGAAAGCGTTTCCATGGTCTGTTTAAAATAGCCTTTACGCATGTCGGCTTTCGTCACCACGATTCCCAGAACGGAAAGCTCCGGGACCATGTTTTTTACGTCCTGAAGAAAATCGAACATGTTCGCAAGTCCGAACATTCCCCAGGGGCTCGCCTCCACGGGAACAATCACAAAATCAGAAGCGCAGAGGATGTTCATGACCCAGCCTCCCAGGGTCGGCGGCGCGTCGATCAGAATAAAGTCGTACTCTCCCGATTCGCGGATATTCTTCAGACACCGCTTCAGAATGAATTCTCTCTGCCATTTCGGGAACAGTTCATATTCTATGGAACTCATAAGGGTCGAGGAAGGTACCAGATCCAGATTATCGTACGCGGTATGTACAATGTAATCCGTCAGATCCTTCTGCCTCAGGACGGCATGATAAAGATTCTTATCACTCTCCGCCATCCGAAGGACCTCGTCCTCGCTGAAGAAGGACAACGACAGATTGAGCTGCATGTCCCCGTCCACAAGAAGGACTTTTTTCCCGGCCTGCGCCATGGCGGCTCCCACATTGGAGCATGTGGTGGATTTGCCGCTTCCTCCCTTATTGTTCGTAAAGCATATCGTTTTCGTCAGTGCCATGAAGGTCTCCGTTTCCGCAGGGACGGTGCGTAACGTCCGTACCCCTGCTGCCGAATTGTTGCTTTCATCTTATTATAAAAGGTTTATGCCTTCTTTTCAAGGGTCTGTGCTCTTCCTTGACAGGAAAAAGACCGGCATGCTATACTTTTTGGCAGTCAAAAAGGAGGTTGCCATGGCACAGAAATCAGATATTGAAATCGCGCAGAGCACACCGATGCTCCCCATCACCGAGATCGCAGAAAAGCTCGGTATTCCGTCGGACCGTCTGGAACAGTACGGAAATTATAAAGCAAAGATCGATTACAATCTTTTAAAGGAAGATCCCCGTCCTGACGGGAAGCTGATCCTGGTCACAGCCATCAATCCCACGCCGGCGGGAGAAGGCAAGACCACCACTTCTGTGGGCCTTGCAGACGGTCTTTCCCGTCTTGGGAAGAATGTATGCGTCGCTCTCCGGGAGCCCTCTCTGGGGCCGGTTTTCGGCGTCAAGGGCGGTGCTGCGGGCGGCGGACACGCCCAGGTTGTTCCCATGGAGGATATCAACCTCCATTTTACCGGTGACTTTCATGCCATCGGCGCGGCAAACAATCTTCTGGCTGCCATGATCGACAACCACATCTATCAGGGCAACGACCTGAACATCGATCCCCGCAAGATCACCTGGAGGCGCTGCGTCGACATGAACGACCGCCAGCTCCGGTTTGTGGTGGACGGCCTTGGCGGAAAGCCGAACGGCGTTCCCCGCGAGGACGGCTACGACATCACTGTCGCGTCCGAGATCATGGCCATCCTGTGCCTGTCCGCGGACATCACGGATCTGAAAAAGCGTCTTTCACGGATCATCATCGGCTATACCTATGGAAAGCCCTCCGAACAGCAGCCGGTCACTGCCGGCGATCTTCACGCCGAAGGAGCCATGGCGGCGCTTCTCAAGGATGCGCTGAAGCCGAATCTGGTCCAGACACTGGAGCACACCCCGGCCATCATCCACGGCGGTCCCTTTGCCAACATCGCCCACGGATGCAATTCCGTCACAGCCACGAAAATGGCCCTGAAGCTCGCCGATTATGCCGTTACCGAGGCAGGCTTCGGCGCCGATCTGGGTGCTGAAAAATTTATCGATATCAAATGCCGGATGTCCGGCCTTAAACCCGACGCCGTAGTTCTGGTCGCCAGCGTCCGTGCCCTGAAATATAACGGCGGTGTTCCGAAGAACGCACTGAGCGAAGATAATCCTGAAGCGGTGGAGCGCGGCCTTCCGAATCTTCTGAAGCACGTGGACAACATCAAAAACGTGTTCGGGCTTCCCTGCGTGGTCGCACTGAACGCTTTCCCGACGGATACGGAAGCGGAGCAGGAAGTCATCCGCAGACGCTGCGAGGATCTGGGCGTTCCGGTAGTTATTTCCGAGGTATGGGCAAAAGGCGGCGAGGGCGGCGAGGCTCTGGCCCGCGAGGTGCTGCGTCTGACAGAAGAGCCGAACAGCTTCTCCTTCAGCTACGATCTGGACATGTCCATCGAGGACAAGCTGAACACCCTGGTCCGCAGGATCTATGGCGGAAAGGGCGTCGTGCTGACCAGCCAGGCAGCCAAACAGGCCGCTCAGCTTGAGGCACTCGGCTTCGGAACCTGTCCGGTCTGCGTTGCCAAGACTCAGTATTCTCTGTCCGATGATCCCGCAAAGCTCGGCGCACCGAAGGATTTCGAAGTCACCGTACGGAACCTGAAGATCTCTGCAGGCGCCGGCTTCATCGTCGCACTGACCGGCGAGATCATGACCCTTCCGGGCCTGCCCAAAGTACCTGCCGCCGAAAGGATCGACGTAGACGAAAACGGACGCATCTCGGGACTCTTCTGATAATAAAAAAGAGGGCTGAAACAGCCCTCTTTTTTATTCGGAAATCTTACAGAACGTCATCGCGGCCGATATAGCCAACGTTGCCTTCCTCTGCAACGATCCTGTTCTTATGAATGACCCTTGCCCACTTGTCGACGATCTGATTCTCCAGATAAGCACCCTCGCCGATCTCAGCATAAGCAGAAACCACACAGTTCTTAACGACGGCTCCCTTGCCCACCGTGCAGCCACGGCCGATGATGGAGTTGATGATCGTTCCGTCGATATGTCCGCCGTTTGCCACGAAGGACTCCTGAACCTTTGCGTCATCATAATACTGGGTCGGGCATGCGTCCGTGGTCCTGGTATAGATGGTCCAGTCGTCATGGAACAGCTCGTCAGCCTTTCCGGGCTCAAGAAGCGAAAGATTGGCCTTGTAATAGCTCTCAAGATCCGTAACCGCTGCAAAGAAGCCCTTATGCTGAATTCCTCTCACATCCAGTTCTTCCAGCATTACATTGACGGTCTGCGCCAGCGTATACATCTTTGAAAGCTCGCGTCCCTTCAGGATCAGATCCACAAGAAGATCCTTCTTCATGACATAGGTGTTCATGAAGATGTTCTGGCTGTCCTTGTCACCCTTGTTGGTATCGATGTTCTCGACGCCCTTCTGCTTGTTAAGCTTCAGGACCTCGCAGGCGGCATAGGCGTTCTTCGCATCGTCAACCTTGTGATACAGAAGGCTGATGTCGGCGCCGGACTCGATGTGCTTGTTCAGAAATGCACCGAAGTCCTGTGTATAGATCATGTTATTCGGAGCGATGATGACATACTCCTGACTCACTCTCTTGATGACCGATAAGTTGTCAAGATAAGCCGCGATGTCGGTCTTGTATGCATCGTTCAGAGCGCCGCTTCCCGAGAACAGGATCTGCAGCTTGCCCTTTTTGGAGTTAATGTTATAGAAACGTCCGGATCCCAGATGCTCGGTAAGGGACCGCGGTCTTCTGGTGCTGACGTATACCTGTACCCGGTCGATCCCGCTGTTGCTCATGTTGGAAACCGGGAAGTCGATCAGACGATATCTGCCCAGGAACGAAAAAGCGCCCAGTGAACGGTAATTCTGCATTCCGCGAACATTGATTCCCGGAAGAGTCGGGGAAACAATACCAAATGCGCTTGCCATATTATTCAACCCCCTTTACTCGTTTTGCGACCAGCAAAATGTTTTCGCTGTCGGCACTGCCCACGACGGCTCCTTTTCCGATCTTGACGCCGTCCGCCACCAGTGCGCGCGTCACCACGGCGCCGTCTTCGACGACGACGTCATTCATAAGAACGGAATCGATGACCTTTGCTCCCTTTCCGACCTTTGCGCCGGTAAACAGGACGGAGCTTCTTACCTCGCCTTCCACGGAGCATCCCTGCGTGATATACGCTCTGTGTACTTCCGCGTCCGGTCCGAAATACTGCGGCGGCGTGGAAGCATCCTCTGTGTAGATTCTCCAGCTGGTATCCGCAAGGTTCAGCTCCTGCTCATCGGTCAGCAGGTCCATGTTTGCTTCCCAGAGAGAATCGATGGTTCCTACATCCTTCCAGTAACCCTTGAACTGATATGCTACCAGGGTCCTGTTCTCGCCCAGCATGATCGGAATGATGTCCTTTCCGAAGTCATGGCTGGAATCCGGATTCTTCATATCTGCCAGAAGCGTCTTGCGGAGCACCTTCCAGTTGAAGATGTAAATACCCATGGACGCCAGGTTGCTCTTCGGATGCGCCGGTTTCTCCTCGAACTCGACGATATGTCCGTCTTCATCGGTATTCATGATACCGAAGCGGCTGGCCTCCTTGATGGGAACGCCGATGACCGCGATGGTGGCATCCGCATTCTTCTCCTGATGGAATTTAAGCATCTCGGAGTAGTCCATCTTGTAAATATGGTCGCCGGAAAGGATCAGAAGATATTCCGGTGCATATTTATCGATAAAGTCGATGTTCTGGGAAATGGCGTCTGCCGTTCCTCTGTAGACATCAAGATTTGCATCCGCTTTTTCACGGGGCGGAAGAACGAACACGCCGCTGTCCTTGGAATCAAGGCCCCAGCGTCCGCCCAGTGCCACATAGCTGTTAAGCTGTACGGATTCATACTGTGTCAGAACGCCAACCACATCAATGCCGCTGTTTGCACAGTTGCTGAGCGGGAAGTCTACGATACGATACTTTCCGCCGTAAGCGACTGCAGGCTTGGCGACCTTATTTGTCAGATCTTTCAGACGGCTGCCCCGGCCGCCGGCCAGGATCATTGCCAACATATTGCTCTGCATTTTTATCCCTCCATCAAAAGTTTTTGAATTATATGTTGTAGGTGTTTCCTTACGTATCCCCAACATAAACCCTACTTATACTTGTACCACAAACAGGTCTTTCATGCAAGTAAAAGTGTTCTCTGTTGTACATATCCTGACATTTTTTTGTGAAAATCATGTTGTTTTTGTATATTTCTGCGAACGAAACTGTATGCCGTCTTTCTCATCTTCGTCATTTTCCTCGGTCCTTCCGGAGATCAGATATCTGGGTCTCGCCTTGACTTCGTCATAGATCCTGGCGATGTAAATACCGATGATCCCCAGGCTGATCATCATGCAGCTGCCGATCAGAAGCAGCAGCAGGATCACGGTGGTAAAGCCTTCCAGCGCGTGTCCCGAAAAGTACCTGACCAGAGACTGTACGCCCAGGATTACGGCGAACAAAAGCATCAGGATCCCGGCCCAGGTCACCATACGCATCGGTGCCGACGTAAAGCTGGTAATATTTCTGACGGCATACCGCGTCAGCGAAGTCACAGACCATTTGGAAGCTCCTGCTTCTCTTTCCTGCACGTCAAATTCTACAACTGCCGTCCGGTATCCCACCCAGGACGACAAAGCCCGGAAAAAGGCGTTTCTTTCCGGCATCGCCGCAAGCACATCCACGACCTTCCGGTCCATGAGCTTGAAATCCGATGCCCGGGACATGTCCATATGTACGGATTTTCCCATCAGGCTGTAAAATATGACAGCGGACAGCCTGTGAAAGATGTTCTCCTTTCCGCGGCTGTGCTTGACTCCTTCCACAACTTCATAGCCCTGCTGCCACAGCCGGTACATCTCCGGAATCTTCTGCGGCGGATGCTGAAGGTCACAGTCCATGACGACGACGCATTCCCCGCGGGCCTCCGAAAGCCCGGCGTGAATGGCCGATTCCTTCCCGAAATTTCTTGAGAAGGAAACGCCCCGGACTGCCGGATCTTTCCGGGCCGCATCCCGGACCCTGTCCCAGGTTCTGTCCGAAGATCCGTCGTTCACAAAAAGGATCTCATAGGGGATCTGTTCCCGTTTCAGGATCTCCGCTGTCGTCCCGGCTGTCTTCAGGATCATGTTTTCTTCATTGAATGCCGGGATCACGACTGTCAGCATGTTCTCACTCCTTTTCGTTTTGCGGCATGCAGCGTTTCATCGCCGGCCTTTGCCCTGATCCATGCACAGCCGCTTACAGGTACTGCTTTATATGTTTCAGGACCGCATCGTCAGAAAGGCTTCCCACGATACGCCCCGCAGTTTTCTTTACCTCTTCCGCCGCTTCTTCGACGCACCAGGCCTCTCCTGCCGCGAGAAGAAGGGGAATGTCATTTTTATTGTCCCCGAAGGCAAGCGTGTCTTCTGTCCCGATTTCCATATGCCCGCACAGCTTTCGAAGCCCGTCGCCCTTATTGACCTCCGCCGGCATCATGTCGATCCAGTGCGCTCCCGCTACGGCCTGGCTGACATCCGAAGCCATGCCTTCATCCAGCGGAACATGGGCCCTGGCGGGATCTCCGTCCACATATACCGACATTTCAAAAATATCCAGAGGGACATCCTTCATGTCTTCTCTGCTTTTTACAGGAAAGCAGACATTATGGTATCCTTCTTCCATCATCCGTACAATGCAGGGATCCTTCGACCACACATAAATCCCCTCCATGGTATGGGCAATAAATGCGGAAATATTGTCCATTTTCTCAGCTGCCGCGGTAATCCCACATACGGTTTCCCGCTGGAATGTTCTGGTGAAAAGCGTCCTGCTTCCTTCCAAAATCCAGCCTCCGTTTTCCAGGATAAGATAAATATCGTCAAGAACCGGTGCAAAAAGCTTCGCGACACTGTTGTAGTTTCTTCCGCTGACGGCCGCAAAGCGGATTCCCCTGTCCTTCAGCTTTTTTATGACTTCAAAATACTCTGGATTAATAGCGCCTGTTCCCTCCGGTACCAGCGTTCCGTCTATATCCGATGCGATCAGTCTGATCATTCTTTCCTCCGTATGAATATCTCTCTTCTGCGTCCTTTATATTGTAAGAGTTATTCTGCATAAATACAAGAAAAAGCGGAAAATCCCGCAGGATTTTCCGCTCCGTTTCATGATTATTCCGCTTTTCTGCCATACAGCGACGTAAGCGACAGGATCCGTTTTTCAAGCTGGGCGGTAAGGTCGTCCTCTGAAAGACGCCACTGCCAGTTTTTGCCGGACGTGGACGGATGGTTGATCCGGGCACGGTTATCCAGTCCCAGATAGTCCTGAAGCGGGATCACGCTCAGATTGGCGACGCTTCCATGCGCCGTCCGGATCATCTTGTCCACGATTTCCGCGGGATCATCGCTTGTCACGGCCAGATATTCCTTAACCTGGCAAAGCTCCTGTGGAAGGATGCTGTCCAGCCACCCCCGCACCGTCTCGTTGTCGTGGGTGCCCGTATAGACCACACAGTTCGAGTTGTAATGATAGGGAAGATACTCCGCGGCCCCGGTGGAATCTCTGGAGTCAAAGGCAAATTCCAGGACCTTCATGTTGGGGAAGCCCGTGTCTTTTACCAGCTGGCGCACCGTGTCGGTCACATAGCCCAGGTCCTCTGCAATGATGCTGATCTCGCCGAACTCTTCCTTCAGGGCATCGAACAGATCCATTCCCGGCCCCTTCTCCCAGTGACCGTTGACGGCAGTGTCTTCATCCGCAGGCACGGCAAAAAACTCGTCAAAGCCTCTGAAATGATCGATCCGGATGGTATCGTAAAGCGAAAGACATTTCCGGATCCGCTCTTTCCACCAGGCAAACCCGGTTTCTTTATGGCGTACCCAGTCGTACAGCGGATTGCCCCAGACCTGTCCGTCCGCTGAAAACCCGTCGGGCGGAACGCCGGCGATCATGCGGATCCGTCCCCGCTCATCCAGCATGAACAGATCGGGATGGGCCCAGAAATCCGAGCTGTCGGCAGATACATAGATGGGAATATCTCCGATGATGCGGATGCCGAGATCGTTCACATACTGCCTCAGCTTTTTCCACTGACGGTCAAACTCAAACTGGAGATACCGGTAAAACGAGACCTCCTCGCCGAGCTGCTCTGCCCATCTTTTGCAGGCAGATGCGTCATGCTGCCGGATGTCCGCTTCCCAGGTGTCCAGTGCCGCGCCGTGATGCGCGTCCTTGATGGCCATAAAAAGAGCATAATCCTCCAGCCAGAAATCATTCTTTTCTGAAAATTCCCGATATTCTTCTGTTTCCTGATGGCGGCTTCTTGAGAAAGCTTTCTTCAGCAAAGGCCGCCTGAACTCATACAGCTTTCCGTAATCCACATGGCTTTCGTCATTTCCGAAATCTGCCTCATCACATTCTTTTCGAAGCAAAAGACCCTGCCGGATCAGTTCTTCGAGACTGATGAAATAGGGATTCCCCGCAAAGGTCGAAAACGACTGATACGGCGAATCCCCATAACCGGTAGGCCCTACCGGCAGTATCTGCCAGCAGGACTGACCGGACCGTTTCAGAAAATCAGCAAAGCGGAAGGCCTGCTCCGAAAAGCATCCGATCCCGTATTTTCCCGGAAGGGAAAAGATGGGGAGGAGAATTCCTGCTTCACGTTTTTTCATATTGTTTACCCTGGATATTATACTATGAGCATCAGCCCTTTACGGCACCCTCGATCATACCGTTCATGATCTGCTTCTGCGCGATCAGGAAGATGATGATCATCGGAATAATCGCAAGAAGGGCAGCCGTCAGGATCAGATCCCACTGCTTTACATAGGAGCCGACGAAGGCCTGCACGGCAACGGGCAGTGTTTTATACTTGCCGTTCAGACCGAGCAGCATCGACGGAAGCAGATAGTCGTTCCAGATCCACATGCCGTTCAGAATGGTAACCGTCGTGATGACCGGCTTCAGCAGCGGCAGGATGATCTTGAAGAAGGTTCCTTCCGGTGAGCAGCCGTCGATGGAGGCCGCTTCTTCCAGGTCGTAGGGAACGCCCTTGATGAAGCCCGTCAGGATGAACACGGTCATGGCGCCGCCGAATCCGCAGTAAGCAAAAATAATGCCGGGGATCGTCGAAAGCATCGGAATGCCGACAAAGTTGCCTGCATCACGGAATGTAGACACCAGCGGAAGCATGACTACCTGGAACGGAATGATCATGGAAGCGATAAAGACCATGTATATCACCGTCGCCCATTTTTTCTTGTTGTTGCGGCTGATGACCCAGCCTGCCATGGCGCCGAAAAGAGCCAGGAGCGCCAGGGAAACAACTGTGATCACAACAGATGAAAACAGCGCTCTCCAGAAGTTAAAGTTGGAGTTGTTGACAACCGCGCCAAGGTTCGTAACAAACTGGTTGAAAGAAACGCCCTTTAAAGAGATCGGGCTTGCGACGATGTCCGCCTGCACCTTAAAGCTGTTCATTACAACAAGGTAGAACGGAAACAATACATAGACCGCGATGATGATGCCAATGATTGTAAGGACCAGTGCTCTTTTTCTTCTTTCCTCGCCTACCATCAGAGCTCTACCTCCTTCGAATTTGATATTCTGACCTGGATCAGCGATACGCAGGCAAGAATGATAAAGAACAGTACCGCCTTAGCCTGACCAAGCGCATAATTGTTCTTGGACACGGCGGTATTGTAGATGTTGAGGGCGAGCATCTGGGTGCCGCTTGTCAGATATTTTCCCATAAACTGAGCAGAACCGGTTCCGCCGGTCAACGCAAGGTTGACATCGAACTGTTTGAAGGCAGAGGTCAGTGTAAGGAACGTACAGATCGTGAATGTCGATGCGATCATCGGGATCTTGATCTGCAGCAGTGTCTGTCTCGGGTTTGCACCGTCGATCTGGGCAGCTTCCAGGACATCACCCGGGATCTGCGTAAGTCCGGTGATGTAGATCAGCATGATGTATCCGGCATACTGCCAGATATAAACCACGATGATTGCGATCATGGCCGTTTTGGTCTGGACAAGCATGGAGGTCTTCGTCATTTTGATCAGAACGTTATTAAATACGAACTGCCAGATATAGCCGAGCACGATACCGCCGATCAGGTTCGGAAGGAAGTACGCTGCGCGGAAGAAGCCGTCGCCCTTGATTCCGTTGGTGCAGAGAAGCGCCAGCAAGAAGGCGATCAGATTTACAAGCACCATATTCAGCAGTACGAAGAT
>CAMNNM010000051.1 GCA_946545425.1 uncultured Blautia sp.
GACATCAGGATTTCTCGGAGGATACCTACCGGACCCTTATGGCGGCGGATTCCGCAGTCATGGTCATCGACGCCTCAAAGGGAGTCGAGGCGCAGACCAGAAAGCTGTTCAAGGTATGTGTCATGCGTCATATCCCGATCTTTACCTTTATTAATAAAATGGACAGGGACGCGAACGATACCTTTGATCTTCTGGACGATATCGAGAAAGAGCTCGGCATCGCCACCTGTCCGGTCAACTGGCCGGTCGGGTCCGGAAAGAAGTTCCGAGGCGTATTTGATCTGAATACCCGGAAGCTCATGACCTTTTCCGATACCCAGAAGGGCACGAAAGAGGGCACCATCGAAGAATATGCCCTGGACGATCCGATGCTCGACAGCCTGATGGACAGCGACCAGAAAGAAAAGCTCTTTGAGGAAGTGGAACTTCTGGAAGGCGCAGGAGCCGACTTTGACCAGGAAATGGTGGACAAGGGACTGCTGACGCCCGTATTCTTCGGTTCTGCACTGACCAACTTCGGCGTCGAGACATTTTTGCAGCATTTTATCCGGATGACCACGTCTCCCCTTCCCAGAATGTCGGATGCAGGCCTTGTGGATCCCATGGATGAAGACTTTTCCGCGTTCGTTTTCAAGATTCAGGCGAACATGAACAAAGCCCACAGGGACCGTATCGCTTTTATGCGGATCTGCTCCGGCAGGTTCGACGCGTCGGATGAGGTGCGGCACGTACAGGGAAACAAGGTGATGCGCCTTCTGCAGCCGCAGCAGATGATGGCCGAGGAGCGCCATGTGGTGGACGAGGCGTATGCCGGCGATATCATCGGTGTATTTGATCCCGGCATCTTTTCCATCGGCGACACGGTCTGCGCTCCGTCAAAACGGTTCGAGTTTGAAGGAATACCGACCTTTGCCCCGGAGCATTTTGCCAGGGTGACCCAGATGGATACCATGAAAAGAAAACAGTTCGTCAAGGGGATCAACCAGATCGCCCAGGAAGGAGCCATCCAGATCTTTCAGGAGCTGAACAGCGGTATGGAAGAGATCATCGTGGGCGTAGTCGGCGTTCTGCAGTTTGATGTGCTGAAATACCGACTGGAAAATGAATACAAGGTGGAAATCCGGCTTGACATGCTTCCCTACGAACATATCCGGTGGATCGAAAACAGAAACGAGATTCCGGTGGATAGTATAACCGGTACCTCGGATATGAAAAAGGTTACGGATCTGAAGGGAAATCCTCTGCTTCTGTTTATCAACCCCTGGAGCATCGGCATGACGCTGGACCGGAATCCGGGCCTTAAGCTCGCTGAATTCAGCAGATAAACATGGACTTCCTTTTGGAAGTATTCTCTGATATAATAGGGGCAGAAGTGTACCGGCTGCACGTATGATGCGCCGGAGATAGTCGGGAGGAAAACACATGGCTGAGAAAAGAACAGTATATAAAATACAGGAAATCGGCGAGATCGGAGAGGCCCATATTTCAGTCGAGGTTTTTTCCATGATCGTGGCGCTTGCCGCGACCGAGGTGGAAGGCGTGGCGTCCCTGGCCGGAAACATCACCAACGAGTTGGTCAGCCGTCTGGGCATGAAGGGACTCCAGAAGGGCGTGAAAGTCGAGATCAGGGACCATGTGGTAAAGGTTGATCTGGAACTGAACCTGAAATATGACCAGAATATCCTGGAGACCAGCAAGGCCGTACAGGAACGGGTAAAGAACGCCGTGGAAAACATGACAGGCTTTTCGGTATCCGAGGTCAATGTCAGGATCGCCAACATAAACACGGACAACGAAGCATAACACGGGGGTACAGATGCGAAGAGCAGAATTGCGGGAACATATCTTCAAGCTTTTGTTCATGGAGGAATTCAATTCCCCCGACGAAATGCCGGAGCAGCAGAAACTGTATTTCGACGGCCTTGAGGAGCTGAAGGGCGAAGACCGTGCATATATGGAGCAGAAATATGCAGCCGTATCCGGAAAAAGGGACGAGATCGACCATATCCTCAATGAAAACAGCAGGGGCTGGAAGACCAGAAGAATGAACAAGGTGGATCTTTCCGCGCTTCGCCTTGCCGTTTACGAAATGAAGTATGACGAGGAGATCCCGTTAAGCGTTGCGATCAACGAAGCCGTCGAGCTTGCGAAGCGGTTCGGCGGATCTGCGTCCGGGAGCTTTGTGAACGGAGTCCTCGGCAAGATCGCGGGGCAGGAGCAGACCGGGAATGAGTAATGTCTACACGGTCGCTCAGGTGAACCGATATGTAAAAAATATGTTCGTGCAGGATTTCTTTCTGCGGAATATTCAGGTCAGAGGCGAGATCTCAAACTGTAAATATCACACAAGCGGACATATATATTTTTCTCTTAAGGATGAGACCGGCACGATTGCCTGTGTAATGTTTGCAGGGCAGAGGCGCGGTCTCTCATTTTCAATGAAGAACGGTGACAAGGTCATTGTTCAGGGAACGGTGGATGTCTACGAACGGGACGGCCGCTATCAGCTTTACGCCAGGGAGATCCGCCTGGAGGGCACCGGTCTTCTGTACGAACGTTACCTGGCCCTGAAGCAGGAACTGGAAGATATGGGCATGTTCGCACCGGAATACAAGCAGAGTATTCCACCCTATGTCCGGCGCCTTGGCGTGGTCACCGCACCGACGGGGGCGGCCGTGCAGGATATCCGGAACGTCTCCCTGAGGAGAAATCCGTATCTTCAGATCATATTGTATCCGGCTCTCGTTCAGGGCGAAGGTGCAGCCGAGAGTATCGCAAAGGGAATCCGCATGCTGGATGCAGCCGGAGTGGACGTGATCATCGCGGGCCGCGGGGGCGGTTCCATAGAAGATCTGTGGGCCTTCAACGAAGAGACCGTCGCCAGGGCGATATTTGAATGCCGGACGCCGGTTATTTCGGCTGTCGGCCATGAGACGGATTTTACCATCGCCGATTTTGTCGCCGACCTGCGTGCCCCGACGCCGTCGGCTGCCGCCGAACTGGCGGTTTTTGACTATTATGCCCTGCAGGACAGACTGGAAAGGCAGAAGGAACGGCTTGAACGAAGCATGGTTTCCCGGGTCGCCATCACGCGGCAGAATCTGTCTGTACGGCGTGAGCGGCTGCTGAGGCTGAACCCGGAGAGAAAGCTTTTTGACAACCGCCAGAGGCTTGCCGATCTCCAGAACGAACTCGAAAGGTCCATGAAGAACCTGATCCGTGAACGAAGATATGCTCTGGCGGCCATGCTGGAACGGTTTGAGGGACTGTCACCGTTAAAACGCCTGAACCAGGGATTTTCTTATGTTGAAAACGAGGCAGGCGCAAACATCTCCAGCATCAGGAAGGTCCGTGCGGGAGACCGGCTGAAGATCACGGTTTCGGACGGGACGATCGATACCGTCGTGACACAGGTAAGGGAAAAGGAATTATAACAGGATATGGAAGAAAAGAAAGTACAGGCTCCTGAAAAGACACTCGAGGAGGCGCTGGAAGAACTGGACGCCATCTCGGAAAAGCTGGAGGATACAGGAGCGTCTCTTGAGGAATCATTCCGGCTTTACCGCAGCGGGATGGATCTTTTAAAATACTGTAACGACAAACTGGATACCGTCGAAAAAAAGATGCTGCAGATGAGTGAGGAAGGGAATCTAAGTGAATTTCAGTAAAGAGCTTCTGGCTGAAACAGAATATGTCAACCGTGTGATCGCAAAGTATCTGCCTGCGGAAGAGGGATTTCAGAAAACCGTGATCTCGGCCATGAATTACAGCATGAAGGCAGGAGGAAAACGCCTCCGCCCGCTCATGATGTACAAGAGCTATCTGGCCTTCGGCGGGGATGAAGCGGTGATCGAGCCCTTCATGGCAGCCATGGAAATGATCCATACGCATTCGCTCATCCACGATGATCTGCCTGCGCTGGACAACGATGATTACCGAAGGGGAAGACTGACAACCCACAAGGTATACGGAGAAGCCATGGGAATTCTGGCTGGAGACGCCCTGCTGAATTACGCTTATGAAGTGATGCTGCAGGCCTTCGACATGACAGAGTATAAAGAGCGTGTGGTGCGCGCGATGCGGCTGATCTCGTCAAAGACGGGAATATACGGCATGCTGGGCGGACAGTGCACCGACGTGGAGAACGACGGAAGGCCTCTGGACGAGGCGCTCCTTAACTTTATCCATATCCATAAGACCTCGGCACTTATAGAGGCGCCCCTGGCAGCGGGAGCAATCCTTGCCGGAGCATCTGAGGAACAGGCTGAGCAGATGGAACAGGCAGGCCGCAGGATCGGCCTTGCATTTCAGATCACCGACGATATTCTGGATGTGACCGGCGACGAAAAAACACTCGGAAAGCCCGTTCACAGCGACGAAAAGAACGGCAAGACCACTTATGTTGTGCTGAAGGGGCTGAAGAAATCTCGTCAGACCGCAGAAGCACTCCTCAGAGAAGCCTCGGACATTATGACTGCATCCGGCGGCAGCACGGAGTTCCTGTGCCTGCTTGCAGAAAGCCTGACAGGCCGCAGAAAGTGAGATGAATTCGGTATGGTTCTTGACAGGATCAATAAACCCAACGATATCCATAACATACCGCTCCAGGATTTTCCCGAGCTGGCGCATGAGATCAGAAAATATCTGATCGCCGCCGTGTCAAAGACGGGAGGACACCTGGCTTCCAATCTCGGGGTCGTGGAGCTTACCCTTGCGCTTCATAATGTCCTGAATTTTCCGGAGGACAAGCTCATCTGGGATGTGGGACATCAATCCTACACCCATAAGATCCTGACGGGACGGAAGGAGGCCCTTGAGCATCTGAGGCAGGAGGGCGGGATCAGCGGATTCCCCAAACGGGCCGAAAGCGACTGCGACGCCTTTGATACGGGACACAGTTCCAATTCCATCTCGGCAGCCCTGGGCTATGCCAAGGCGAGAGATCTGAAAGGCGGCAGGGGTGTGGTTGCCGCTGTCATAGGCGACGGCGCCCTGACGGGCGGAATGGCCTTCGAGGCGCTGAATAATGCTGCTCTCATGAAGACCAATTTCATCATTGTCCTGAACGACAATACCATGTCTATTTCCAAAAACGTGGGCGGGATGTCCACCTATTTGAGCGCACTCAGGACGGCGGCTCCTTATACAGGACTTAAGCTGGAGGTAACGAAGAGTCTTTCAAAGGTACCCGGCATCGGACCGGCTTCGGTGGCTGCGGTCAGGAGAACAAAAAGCAGCATCAAACAGCTGATCATCCCGGGCATGTTTTTCGAAGATATGGGGATCACCTATCTGGGTCCCGCCGACGGGCACGACATGCGGCAGATGATGCGGCTGTTCAACGAGGCGAAAAAGGTCCAGGGTCCGGTGCTTGTTCATGTGCTGACGGAAAAGGGCAGAGGCTATGAGCCGGCCAGACTTCATCCAGACCGGTTCCACGGAACCGGTCCGTTCTGCATCCGCACCGGTGCGCAGCTGACCGGTAATGGACTGCCGTCCTATACCTCCGTGTTCAGTGACGAGATGGTCCGCCTGGGAGCGCAATATGAAAAGCTGACGGCCGTAACTGCCGCAATGGCGGAGGGAACCGGGCTTAAGGCCTTTTCAAAACGATATCCCGAACGTTTTTTCGATGTAGGGATCGCCGAGCAGCACGCAGTCACATTTTCAGCCGGCCTTTCACTTGGCGGAATGATACCGGTGGCGGCAGTCTATTCGTCTTTTCTTCAGAGGGCTTTTGACCAGATTCTGCATGATGTATGCATGCAGAACCTGCATGTGATCTTTGCCATCGACAGGGCAGGAATCGTAGGGGCGGACGGAGAGACCCATCATGGAAACTTTGATCTGTCCTATCTTCTGATGATGCCGAACATGACGGTCATGGCACCGCGCGATGCGGCAAAATTCCGGGAGATGCTGAGGCTTGCCGTTTCCATGGACGGTCCCGTGGCCATCCGCTATCCGAGGGGAGAAGCGCCGGCAGAGGTCGGAAGCAGCAGAAAACCCCTCGTGCGGGGAAAAAGCGAGATTCTGTGCGAAGGCCGGAAAATTGCCATACTGTCCATTGGGAGCATGACGTCCGTATGTATGAAAGCCGTAACGCAGCTTCACGGGGAGGGAATCCGTCCCACGCTTGTGGATGCGGTTTTTGCGAAGCCCCTGGACACCGAAACGCTGGATCTCCTTGCGGGAACCCACGACGAGATCATTACGGCAGAGGAAAACGTGCTTTCCGGAGGCTTCGGCGAACAGGTAAGAGAATATCTTTCAAAGAATCACCCGGAGACCAGAGTCACGTGTCTTGGCATCGGAGACTGTTTTGTGACACATGGAAAACCGGATCAATTAAGAATGGAGCAGGGATTATCCCCGGAATGCATTGCAGATCTGGTGAGATCCCGAATGCAGTGAGGTGCAATAGTGGCAAAACAACGGTTGGATCTTCTTCTTGTGGAAAGAGCCTTGTTCCCGTCCAGAGAGAAAGCCCGTGCGGCCATCATGGCAGGCGAGGTCTTCGTGGACGGTGAAAGAGAAGACAAGGCAGGCAGCATGTTCCGGGAAGAAGCGGTAATCGAAATAAAAGGCAGCACCCTTCCCTACGTAAGCAGAGGAGGCCTGAAGCTTGAAAAAGCGATGCAGGTGTTCCCGGTAGAACTGAAGGGGAGAGTCTGCATGGATGTGGGGGCTTCGACCGGCGGTTTTACAGACTGCATGCTTCAGAACGGGGCGGAGAAAGTCTATTCCGTGGACGTGGGCTACGGACAGCTGGACTGGAAGCTGAGAAACGATCCCAGGGTCATCTGCATGGAAAAAACCAACATACGGTATCTGAAACCGGAGCAGATCGCGGATAAAGTCTCTTTTGTCTCCATTGACGTTTCGTTTATATCGTTGTCCAAGGTCCTTCCTGCCGTCCGGGAACTGATGACGGATGAAGGAGAGCTGGTCTGTCTGATCAAGCCGCAGTTCGAGGCAGGACGCGAAAAAGTCGGAAAGAAGGGCGTGGTACGGGATCCGGAAGTTCACGAGGAGGTCATCCGTGCGGTTCTCGGTTATGCGTCCTCCGTTCTTCTGACGCCGTGCGGTCTTTCGTTTTCTCCGGTAAAAGGACCCGAAGGCAATATTGAATATCTTCTTTATCTCCGGAAAACAGACGGAGAGCTTCCCCCGGCTGCGGAGATCGAACCGCAGGTGCCGGTGGTCGTAAAAGAAGCACACGATGCACTGGACAAAAGAAACGGAGGTCAGAACCGTGCGTAACTTTTTTGTCATCACCAATGCATTGAAGGATAAAGACTTTATCGTGACGGATCAGATCGTCAGCTATTTTTCCGAAAACGGATGTCCCTGCGCCGTATGGAAGGGCAGCGGACAATCCGGCGCAGGATATCATTATACCGATCCGCAGGCCGTTCCGGAAAATACGGACTGTGTGATCGTTCTCGGAGGAGACGGAACGCTTCTTGAGGCATCCCGGGATCTGGTAAAGAAAAACCTGCCGCTTCTGGGAATCAACCTGGGAAACCTGGGATTTCTGGCAGAGGTGGACAAACGGTCGGTCTATCCGGCTCTGGACAAGCTGATCCATGATCAGTTTGAGATCGAAGACCGGTTTATGGTAACGGGGAGTGTGATCCGGGACAATGCAGTGCTGAAAGAAGATGTCGCGCTGAACGACATCGTTATAACCAGGGACGGCGCGCTTCACGTGGCGTGCTTCAAAAATTTCGTAAACGGGGAATTCCTGAACTCCTATCATGCGGACGGCATCATACTGTCCACACCCACGGGGTCTACGGGATACAGCCTTTCAGCCGGCGGGCCGATCGTTTCGCCAAATGCGTCCATGATCATCATGACGCCGGTGGCTCCCCATACCATGAACAGCAGAAGCATTGTATTTCCGGCAGAGGATGTGATCTCGGTAGAGATCGGAGAAGGCAGGCACGGAACGACAGAACATTGTACCGTGACGTTTGACGGTGCTTCGGAATGTGCCGTACAGACAGGTGACCGGATCGTGGTAAGAAGAGCCGGCACCACCGTCAGGATCATAAAGATCAGTCATCTGAACTTTATTGAGGTTCTGCGGCAGAAAATGCAGTAACATACCAACATTATCAGGAGGCAGTGATGAAGGCTGCAAGACATGAGAAGATCAAGGAACTGATCAGAAATCACCATATCGATACCCAGGAGGAACTGGCCGGCAGGCTCAGAGAGGCCGGCTTTTCGGTGACACAGGCCACCGTTTCCCGGGATATCCGTGAACTGAAGGTCACAAAGGTGACGGACAACGACGGCCGGAGCCGGTACGCGATCATCGACAGCGGGCCGGAGCAGACAGGAGACAGCCAGACGAGGGTGATCCGGCAGGCGGTCACGAGCGTGAAAAGCGGACAGAATCTTGTGGTGATCCGCACAGCGCCGGGAATGGCGATGGGGGTTGCCGCAGCTCTGGATTCTTTAAAATGGGAGGAGCTCCTTGGCTGCATCGCCGGCGACGACACGATCTTCTGCGCCGCAGAAAACAATGAGCAGGCGCTTGCCGTTGCGGAGCGCATCCGCCTTATGCTGTAAATGCCGGGAGGAATATCATGCTATTAAATCTGCATGTCAGAAATCTGGCCCTGATCGAAGATGCAGAGGTGGATTTCGGACCTGGACTGAACATACTGACCGGTGAGACCGGTGCGGGAAAATCCATTCTTCTGGGATCGGTTCAGCTGATCCTGGGAGCAAAGGCAAAAAAGGAGCTGATCCGGCAGGGAAAGGACTCGGCCGGTGTCGAGCTTCTGTTCCAGACGGAAGATGCGACAGCGTCGGCACTGGAGGCCATGGGCATTCAGACAGAAGACGGACAGGTGATCCTCAGCAGAAAAATCATGGACACCCGCAGCATCTGCCGTATCAATGGCGAAACCTGTCCGATCGGAAAGCTGAAGGAAGCCGCAAGGTGCCTTCTGGACATCCACGGGCAGCATGAACACCAGTCGCTTCTGTACGAAAACCGGCAGCTGGGGATCCTGGACAGCTACGCCGGGAAAACGGATCTTCAAGCACTGGGAATGGTCAGAAACACATACCGTGAATATAAAAGACTTCAGGAAGAACTGGAGTCCTTTGACATGGACGAGACGCAGAGAGCCAGAGAAATCTCCTTTCTGGAATTTGAGATCGGAGAGATCGACGAGGCCCGCCTGAATCCCGGTGAGGACGAAGAACTGGAAAAGCGCTTCCGCAAGCTGGAAAACGCCAGAAAGATCGCGGAAGTTCTTCAGGAGGTATCCCGCTGTGCGGGAAACGACGAGGGCGCCGGAGATCTTCTGGGAAATGCGGTCCGGGAACTGTCCAGGGTGACCAGGTACGATGAAGAGCTTTCGGGACTGCTGGAAATGCTGGAGAGCGCATCGGCGCTTCTGGACGATTTCAACAGAAGCCTTTCCTCTTACACGGACGATCTTGTCTTCGATGAAGAGGAATTTTACGAGACGGAACAAAGGCTTACGAAGATCAACAACCTGAAGCTGAAATACGGCGGGTCCATTCCGGAGATCCTTTCTTACCGGGAACGGCAGGAAGAAAAACTGGAAGCGCTCCGTCAGTACGAAGATAATCTGGAGCAGAAAAAACGACTTCTTGAGAAGGCGCGGCAGGAGCTTGAAAAACAGTGCGCCAGCCTCTCCGAAATCCGGAAAGAGGCCGCCGGCAGACTGAAGACGGCCGTATGTGAAGGTCTGAAGGACCTGAATTTTCTGGACAACCGGTTTGAGATACGGTTCAGATCGGGAGAGGAGTGCACCGAGAACGGCTGGGACCGGATCTCCTTTGAGATCGCCACCAATCCGGGTGAAAAGGAACGTCCTTTGAAGGACGTGGCTTCCGGAGGAGAGCTGAGCAGGATCATGCTGGCACTCAAGGCAATCCTTGCATCGAAGGATGAAACGGAAACTCTGATATTCGATGAGATCGATACCGGTATCAGCGGGCGTACAGCCGGTAAAGTCGCCGAAAAAATGGCCGAGATCGGACGGCACAGGCAGGTGATCGCCATCACTCATCTTCCGCAGATCGCGGCGATGGCGGACCGTCATTTCGAGATCGAAAAGCATGTGGGTCCGGAGGGAACGGTGACTCAGATCCATCCTCTTGACGCAGACGGCGTCATTGCGGAGCTTGCGAGGCTCTTGGGAGGCGGCGACGCCAATGAGGCGGCCATGATGAACGCCAGAGAAATGAAGCAGGAAGCGGACGGCCGGAAAAAGCGCTCCGGATCCGTTTAAACAGAAAGCACGAAGGTGACTGTCCAGATACTGAACAGGTACGCACGAAAGAGAAAAGGCCGCAGCAGGACCGAAAAAATGCTGCGGCCTTTATGCTGCGGAAAAGTCGGACTTGAAAAGGAAAGGCGGAGATGTTCATGAGCAGAATCACCGTGGAAATCGAGGATGCAAATCCCCGTGAAAAACAGATCCTGTGCGGCCTGATCCGGCAGGACAGGGCGCTCGAGCCATATTCCGGAAAACCGGTAACGAAAGGAGAAGGGAAGGGGAAGGAAGTTATTCAGAAATCAGGACCGGACGTGATCCTTAAGGGGACGCTGGCCGACAAGATTTCGGGACTGAATATCCGGCTGCGCCTTGGCGGTCAGGGAGGCCTTGCCTATGATCCGGGAAGCATTTTTGAGCGGGATATCCTGGAACTGTTTCAGGATATCGGCATTCCCGCCAATGTAAAGGGTCATGTTTATCTGAAGGAAGCGATCATCCTTTCCATAAGCAATACGCAGATGCGCAATTCCATTACCAAAAAGCTGTATCCGGCTGTCGCTGAAAAATACGGGACTACCCCGTCGCGGGTAGAAAGGGCTATCCGCCATGCGATCGAAAATGCATGGGAAAGGGGAGAACTGAAAGCAGCGGAGGAAATCTGCGGTCTTACCGTCAACAGCAGAAAAGGAAGACCGACCAATACGGAACTCATCCTGTCCATTGCGGAATATATCCGGGTGCTGCACGGACCGGGACAGTGACAGACAGGAAACGAATAAATTCCTTCCCTATCTTGCAAAAGGACTTCCTTTCGGGGTCTGTTCCGTGTTATAATTTTCCTATATGGCAGCAGTATGCTCATGTGCGCGCTGCGGCCGGATATGTCAGGACAGAGAAAACACAATAAAAGAAACATAAAAACGGATGGGAGGGCAACCTGATGAAGAATATTCTGTTCGCAACATCTGAAGCGGTACCATTTATCAAGACAGGCGGGCTTGCAGACGTTGCCGGCGCACTGCCGAAATGTTTTGACAAACAGTACTTTGATATAAGGGTCATTCTGCCGAAATATGCCTGCATGAAGCAGGAATGGAAAGATAAAATGGAATACATGACCCATTTCTATATGGATATCGGGCATAAGAACTGCTATGTCGGGATCATGCATATGGAATACGAGGGTATCCAGTTCTACTTTATCGACAACGAGTATTATTTCAGCGGACCGACTCCGTACAGCAGCGCGCCATGGGATCTTGAGAAATTTGCATATTTTTCAAAAGCGGTGCTTTCGGTGCTTCCTGTGATCGGATTCCGTCCCGACATCATTCACTGCCACGACTGGCAGACGGGACTTGTTCCGGTCTATCTGCACGACACGTTCCAGCAGAATCAGTTCTTCTGGGGAATCAAGACCATCATGACCATCCACAACCTGAAATTCCAGGGTGTATACGATGTGAAGACGGTTCAGGAGATTACGGGACTTTCCGATTATTACTTTGCGCCGGATAAGCTTGAGGCTTATAAGGACGGCAATTTCCTGAAGGGCGGCATTGTATTTGCAGACGCCGTCACGACAGTCAGCGCCACCTATGCGCAGGAAATCCGCACCCCGTTCTACGGAGAACGTCTTGACGGTCTTCTGAACGCAAGGGCACAGAGCCTCAGAGGCATCGTCAACGGAATCGACTATGATATTTTCAATCCGGAGACCGATCCCTGCATCCCGTATCATTTTGATGCAAGAACCTTCCGCAAGGAGAAGGTAAAGAACAAGCTGGCGCTTCAGAAAGAGCTGGGCCTTGAAGAAGATCCGAACGTCATGATGATCGGCATCATCTCCCGTCTCACGGACCAGAAGGGCTTTGATCTGATCGCCTACATGATGGACGAGATCTGCCAGGGAGCAGTTCAGATCGTTGTACTTGGAACCGGCGAAGAGCGGTACGAAAACATGTTCCGCCATTTCGACTGGAAGTATCACGGCAGAGTATCCGCAAGGATTTATTATGATGAAGCTCTGTCTCACAGAATCTACGCCGCATCGGATGCATTCCTGATGCCGTCCCTGTTCGAGCCCTGCGGACTCAGCCAGCTGATGAGCCTCCGCTACGGGACGCTTCCCATTGTCAGAGAGACCGGCGGTCTGAAAGACACAGTAGAACCATACAATGAATATGAAGGTACCGGCACGGGATTCAGCTTCCGCAACTATAACGCGCATGAGATGCTGAATACGATCCGCTATGCCGAGAAGATCTTCTACGACAACAAACGGGAATGGAACAAAATGGTCGACAGGGCCATGGCTAAGGACTTCTCCTGGAATCAGTCTGCGCGCCAGTACGAGGAAATGTACAACTGGCTGATAGGCTGATCAGCGGCAAAACGGCCTTTACAAGACCGAAAACCAAAGGAGTGTAAGACAAAAAATGACCAGTACAGACAAACAGAAGGC
>CAMNNM010000052.1 GCA_946545425.1 uncultured Blautia sp.
GGTTTCCGAGAATGCAGAGGCGGCTTCGGAGAATACGGAAGCTGCTGCAGAAGAATTCGATGTTCACGAGCTGATCCGGCAGATGGAGGAAAATGACATTTCCGTCTCCGATCTCAGAATGGCCGGTATCGCATATCTGGTCGCCGCTATATTTGAAATCGTGGCAGGCCTGCTTTGTGCTTTGTTCGCCAACAGGGTAGACAGAGCGAAGATTGTTCTCTCGGCTGCCGTAGCCCTTATGGTTGTCGAGGTATGCTTTGTCGCCCTCCTTCTGATCAACAAGATGGGTGCGCTGACTACGATGTTCGCGGCGCTTCTGTTCCCGGGCCTTCTTTTGTGGAACGCCGTCAAGCTATGGAAGATGCGAAAGGAGAATCCGGAAAGAGTCTACGTGGTGCCGCCCTCAGGCAAACCTACGTTCGGAAACGGAAAGAAGAAAGCCGCAGATATTCCAAAGAAAAGCATTCATGACCGGGCTATGTCGGTACCCGTTGAGGAAGAATCATATGATGAGGCCGGGAATCCTGATGGAGAGTAAAAAGATTCTGCTGATCGCTACGGGCGGAACGATCGCGTCGCGGCATACGGAAAAAGGTCTCTCACCGCAGATTACAGGAAAAGAACTTCTGGGTTATATTCCGGAGGCGAAGGATTTCTGCAGGATAGATGTGATACAGCCCTTCAGCCTGGACAGCACCAATGTGTACTGGAAGCACTGGGTGCTGCTTGGCGGTCTTATACGGGAGCACTATGAAGAATACGACGGCTTTGTGATCTGCCACGGAACGGATACCATGGCTTATACAGCGGCCGCTTTGTCTTATCTGATCCGGCACAGTGCAAAGCCTGTGGTGATAACCGGAGCGCAGCGGCCGATCGATCTGCCGGACACAGATGCCAGGACGAATCTTCTTGACAGTGTGCGTTTTGCCTCAGATGTGCGTTCTCATGACGTATGTATCGTGTTCGGGGGCATGGTCATTGCAGGAACCCGTGCCAAAAAGGAGCGCACAAAGAGTTACGATGCGTTTTCCAGTATCAATTATCCGCCGGTGGCGGTGATCCAGGACAGGCGGATCATTTTCTATATTGATGACAAAGGACATGATACTGCGCCGGTCAGCTTTTCGGACGCCCTGAATCCAAAGGTGTTTCTGTACCGGATGATCCCGGGGAGCAACGGCAGCGATCTGGATGCGCTGATGGACCGGTACGACGCGCTGATCATTGAATCTTTCGGGGTAGGCGGAATTCCCGATTATGGCGACAGCAGCTTCCGGGAGGCGATCCGAAAATGGACGTCAGCCGGAAAAGTCGTCGTGATGGCCACGCAGGTCCCGAACGAGGGAAGCGACATGTCGGTTTACGAGGTGGGCCATGCTGTTAAAAACGCTTACAATATTCCGGAATCCTACGATATGACACTGGAAGCGGTCATTGCCAAGACCATGTGGATTTTGGGAAGGACAAAAAACAGAACGGAATTCCGGGAACTGTTCTATACAAGCATCAATCATGATCTGCTGTTTCTGCCGGAAATATAACGGTAAGAAGAAAGACGAAATTGGATGGGCAGGCTAAGCCGCCCATCGCGCAAAAAACTCCCTGCCGGTTCATTCCGGCAGGGAGTCTGCAGATACAGGATATTTCCGCCTCATTCGCGGGGTTATGCACTTGCCAGTGCGGCGTCGATGGCTTTGGAAAGCTGGTCGGCGCAGGAAGTGCCTCTTCCGGCGCAGTCGTTGCCGCGAAGGATGTCAGCGGCCTTCCGGGGATCGGCTCCTTCCAGAAGTCTTCCGATGGCTTTCAGGTTGCCGTTGCAGCCGCCTTCAAATTTCAGGTTGCGGATGACGCCGTCTTCGATATCAAAGGTGATGCGTCTTGAACAGACGCCGCGAGGCGTGTAGCTGTATGAACTCATTATATTCACTCCGTTTCGTTATGGTATAGTCTGAATTTAAGATGTGTTGTTTACATCGTTTGTGTACAGGCTACAGAATAGCACAGAGGGATGACAGATTGCAAGGGATAATCGGGGGGAAATAGTGATACAGGAGGACAGGATGAACCATCAGATAAAAAAGACAGTGCTGCTTTATGGATTTACAGATTTTGCGGGAAGGACCATGGCAGGAAGCATTGCCGCACAGCTGTCCGGTATGGGAATCGAGACCCGGGTAATCGAAGATGACAGGGCAGGACTTCCCATCGGGATGAATCTGATGGATGAAACCGGGGAGACTTACCCCAAAACCGGGAAAGGATCGGAAAAGCCGTTCCCGGGGCGGATGATCGTGATGGCCGGAATTCCCAGGGAAGAGCTGGATGATGTGTTTCCTGTGTTTCATTCCTTTGGACTTGACGGTAAGGTACCGAAGGCCATGGTCACGCCGCACAATATCGGCTGGCCGGGAACACAGCTGTACGAAGAACTGGAGAGAGAGCGGGAAAGCTTCCGAAAGAAGAACGGATGACGACAGTCTGACGGGAACAGACAAAAGATTATACGGGATGAATGACATGAACCGGCCTCAGAAGGGACCGGTTCATGTCATTCATCCGAAATAACTGCCGTCTGTCGGAAAATCATCGCTTTGCCTTTTTAGAATGTATAATGGGATCATCCAAAGAAAAATAAATGACCGGTCCGGTATTCCGGAAGAGAGGAAGGGTCCCATGAAAAATAGAAGAGATGATATTCTGAAAAACGTAAACATGGCAGTTCTGGTTGTTGCCGCGGCAATGCTGTTTACGGCGCTGCCCGCCAGGGTTTCCGCCGAAGCCCAGGTGATCATCAACAATGAAGTGTGGAACGACGGAGACTGGAGTTTTGATTCCAATACCACGGTCTATTCCTATACAAACACCACGACAGATATCAGCTACGAAAGCAACACCTATTACGATTACGACTACAGCTACAGCACCACGACAACCTATTATCCCGGCGGGTACTGTTATCCGGGTACCACTTATTATTACACTTATCCTGTAACGGAATATGTATATGTAGAGCCGTCCTGTTCGGTCAGTACTTATACCTGCTATGGCGAACCGGGTCTCTTTTACGACGGCCGGGTGGTCTCGTCGGGCGAGAACATCATGCCCTGCAGCGCCAGCCGCTATCTGACCCAGGCCGAGATCAACAGTCTGACACTCAAAGGTCTCTGCTATGCGAAAAACGAGATTTTTGCAAGACACGGAAGAACATTTGCCTCCAACGAACTGCAGAATTATTTCAACGGCAGGACATGGTATTGCGGGACAAACCGCAACGACGACGCCATCTATGCAAGCTTCAATTCATACGAGATTGCAAACGTAGACGCGCTGGCGGCAGCAGAACGGGCAATGGGAATGTATCCGGTGAGCTGAAAAAGATACGACGTCATTGAGAAATACAACTCCGGCAATACGAACATCGTACTGCCGGAGTTTCCTGTTGCAAAGCCTGCCGCCGGGTGGTATTATATTCTATACACATCCGCCGGATGTGAAAGCGTTGACGAGAAGAGTAAGAGCGCATCGCAGTCTCACAGAGAGAGATGACAGCTGAGAACATTTCAGACCGCGGCGATCCGAAGACCACCTCTGAGCGGCACCAATCCTGCCCGCCGGCCGCGTTAAAAGCCAGAATGAGTGCCGGAAGACATTTTCTTAAACGGCTGATCCGTCTGAGAAGACCCTTCCGGAAGATGGGTGGAACCACGCACAGGTCAGCCGATGCGTCCCGTCTGACAGGTCCCTGAAGCCAGGAGCCTGCCGGGCGGGTCTTTTATTTCGCCCGGCTATCAACACTTATTCAATCCACAGGAGGAACAGAAATGATCATCACACTGAAAGACGGAAGTACAAAAGAATACGCAGAGGCGATGTCTGTCTATGACATTGCACGCGACATAAGCGACGGCCTCTCTAGAGCAGCCTGCGTCGGCGAAGTGGACGGAAAGGTCGTGGATCTTCGGACCATCGTCGACCGGGATGCGTCGGTAAACATCCTGACCTTTGACAGCGACGAAGGAAAGAAAGCCTATCGTCATACCTGCTCCCATGTTCTGGCAGAGGCTGTCAAGCATCTTTATCCCGATGCAAAGCTGACCATCGGACCGGCCATTGCGGACGGATTCTATTACGATTTTGACATGCCGAGTCTTGACCGGGCAGCCCTTGACGAGATCGAAAAAGAGATGAAAAAGATCATCAAGAAGGGCGACCGTCTTACATATTTTACGCTGCCGAGAGAAGAAGCCCTGAAGCTCATGGAAGAGCGGAACGAGCCCTACAAGATCGAGCTGATCAACGATCTTCCCGAGGGAGAGCCGATCTCTTTCTATCAGCAGGGAGATTTCATTGAACTGTGCGCAGGGCCGCATCTGATGAGCACGCGCCCCATTAAAGCGTTCAAGCTGATCTCATCCTCCGGTGCTTACTGGCGCGGAGACGAGCACAACAAGATGCTGACCCGTATTTACGGAACAGCCTATACAAAGAAGGAAGACCTGGAAGAATATCTGGCCTACCTTGCGGATATCAAGAACCGCGACCATAACAAGCTGGGCCGCGAGATGGATCTTTTCACGACGGTGGATGTCATCGGACAGGGCCTGCCGCTGTTCATGCCCAAGGGCACCAAGATGATCCAGAAGCTGCAGAGATGGATCGAGGACCTCGAGGATTACGAGTGGGGTTATGTCCGTACCAGAACTCCGCTTATGGCCAAGTCCACGCTGTACAAGATTTCGGACCACTGGTATCACTACAAGGACGGCATGTTCGTCTTCGGATACGAAAATAAGGAAGACCTGAACAACGCGGCTGCAGCCGGACGCGAGATCCACGGCGTGGAAGACCTGGCCATGATCGAGCATGACGCCGACAGCGATGTGTACGCCCTTCGCCCCATGACCTGCCCGTTCCAGTACTATGTGTATAAAGCGCGTCAGAAGAGCTACCGCGATCTTCCCTACAGAATGGGCGAGACCTCGACGCTGTTCCGCAACGAGGATTCGGGCGAAATGCATGGACTTACCAGAGTCCGTCAGTTTACGATTTCCGAGGGACATCTGGTCTGTACGCCGGAGCAGATCGACGAGGAATTCAAGAACTGCGTGAAGCTCGCCCAGTACTGCCTGACCACGCTTGGTCTGCAGGACGACGTGACCTACCGGATGTCCAAATGGGATCCGAACGATGCCGGACATTATCTTGGAACAGCCGAGGACTGGGACAAGGTTCAGAACGCCATGAGAGAGATCCTGGACGAGATCGGCCTGAAATATACCGAGGCCGAGGGCGAGGCCGCCTTCTACGGTCCCAAGCTTGACATTCAGGCGAAGAACGTTTACGGCAAAGAAGACACCATGATCACCATTCAGCTGGACATGTTCCTCTCTGAGCGGTATGATATGTATTATATAGATAAGGACGGCAACAAGAAGCGTCCCTATATCATTCACAGAACTTCCATCGGCTGCTACGAGCGTACGCTTGCATGGCTGATCGAGAAGTATTCCGGAAAATTCCCGACATGGCTCTGTGCCGAACAGGTCCGGATCCTTCCGATTTCCGAGAAGTATCAGGACTATGCGCAGAAGGTCTTCAAGGAGCTTCGCAGGAACGGAATTGACGTGACGGTCGACAGCCGCTCCGAGAAGATCGGCTACAAGATCCGCGAGGCGCGTATGGACAAGATTCCGTACATGCTGGTGGTAGGTGCGCAGGAAGAAGAGAACGGAACGGTTTCCGTGCGCAGCCGTTTTGCCGGAGACGAGGGCAGCAAGAGCGTCAAAGAATTTACGGACGCCATCTGTGAAGAAATCCGCACCAAGGCGATCCGCAAGGAGGAGCCGCAGGAGGCGGAGAAGAAATAAAGGTAACGATGCAGCACCCGGGGACAGGGGTGCTGAACAATTACGGATAAAGCAGCAAAAAGTTGGGGGTTATTCAGCGAGGAGGTATTGGTATGGTTTATTCAAGTGACGGAAAATGTTATCACATTCAGGTTGCGCCGGGAGAAGTCGGACGGTATGTGATCCTGCCCGGAGATCCGAAGCGCTGCGCCAAGATCGCAAAGTATTTTGACGATCCGGTGCAGATTGCCGACAGCCGCGAATATGTCACCTTTACCGGAACGCTTGACGGCGTAAAGGTCAGCGTGACGTCCACGGGCATCGGCGGTCCGTCCGCGTCCATCGCCATGGAAGAGCTGGTGGAGTGCGGAGCAGATACGTTTATCCGTATCGGCACCTGCGGCGGTATCGAGACCAGTGTAAAGGGCGGCGATGTGGTGATCGCCACCGGTGCTGTCAGAATGGAAGGCACCAGCAAGGAATATGCGCCCATCGAGTATCCGGCAGTTGCCAGCCTGGATGTCATCAACGCCCTGGTGAAATCTGCCAAAGACATGGGCGCGGAATTCCATACAGGCGTCGTACAGTGCAAGGATGCATTCTACGGTCAGCATCGTCCGGAAGCGATGCCCGTCAGCTATGAGCTTCTGAACAAATGGGAAGCATTCAAGCGTATGGGATGCCTGGCTTCCGAGATGGAGTCGGCGGCACTTTTTACGGTTGCGCAGTTCCTTCGCGTACGCTGCGGCTCCTGCTTCCTGGTGGTTGCAAATCAGGAACGTGCAAAGCTCGGGCTTGACAATCCGCAGGCTCACGATACCGACAGAGCCATCCGCGTGGCCATCGGCGCCATTCGGGAGCTGATCCGCCAGGACAAGGAAAACAACCAGAAATAAAAAAGTACAAGGCGGGCTGCCACAGGCAGTCCGCCTTGTACTTCAATGGTAAGCACAAATGACTGATTTTACCAGGACTTAGTAAAATCAATATTATTATCATGGTTTTGATCCAATCTGTCAATGCGCGATTTTGTATAAAAAAGACGAATCATTGGCAAAACCTAATGTTAATTATGCAAAAAAAGCATGGATGGAAGCTTAAATCTGCTATGGGTTGAGTGCTTGTATTTGTACAGTTTTCCACTTGTTATTCTACGCATCCTATTATATAATGAAGCATGCTCTGACGGCGAGGTCTTTTCCGAGCCGGAATAGCGTCAGAAGATAAGAAATGAACAGATCTCTGCGCGAGGAGTGCAGAGATTTTTTGTATTTACTCAGCACCCACAGCCTGGGGTGCTTTGCATCCCTGGCATGGGTGATAAATAATTATATACACGAACAGGAGAAATAAATGCTGAAGCTTGCGCTTTATGGAAAAGGCGGTATCGGAAAATCGACAATGACGGCAAATCTGGCGGCGGCCTTTGCCAGCCTGGGAAAACGCGTGATCCAGATCGGATGTGATCCCAAAGCGGACTCGACCATCAACCTGCTGGGAGGTACGGCTGTGGAGCCTGTCATGGATTACCTGAGGACCCACGACGAATACCCGGACGACTATCATCAGATCTCAAAGCAAGGCTTTGGAGGCGTGCTCTGTATCGAGACAGGCGGTCCGACTCCGGGGCTTGGCTGCGCAGGGCGGGGAATTATAGCCACCTTCCAGCTGCTGGAAGAACTGGAGCTGTTTGAAAAATGGAAGCCGGACGTGGTCCTGTACGATGTTCTGGGCGACGTGGTCTGCGGCGGCTTTGCCGCACCCATCCGGGAAGGATACGCCCAGAAGGTGCTGATCGTAACCAGCGGCGAAAAGATGGCGCTTTATGCGGCCAACAATATTTATACTGCCGTTAAGAATTTTGAAGACCGAAGCTATGCGAGAGTGCTGGGACTGATCCTCAATCACAGAAATGTGGAGGACGAGACAGCAAAGGTCCGGGCTTTTGCGGACGAACGGGGCCTTGACATCGTGGGGGAGATTCCCCGCAGCGACGATATCATCCGGTTTGAAGATCAGGGAAAGACCGTGATCGAGGGGGATGCCGGTCTTCCTGTGAGCCGGACATTTCTGGAACTGGCCCGGAAACTTCTTGAAACAGAAAACGAGGAGACGGCCTGATGAACCAAACGACAGACAACAGAAGACCAATGTATTTTACGGCTGCCGAGCTGGCAGAGCTGGGAACGGATCAGATTCCGGATATTTATGCGGTGACGTCGCACCTGGTTTTCAGCTCGCCGGCTACTCTTGCCTACAACTCGCCCGGAGCAGAGGGCTTTGGCGTGAAAAGGGCAGGCCTTGCGGTACCGGACTCGGTGATGCTGATCGTCTCACCAGGCTGCTGCGGCAGGAATACATCTCAGATCAGCAGTATGCCCCAGTACCATAACCGGTTCTTTTACCTGGACATGAACGAGACTGACCTGGTGACGGGACGTCATCTGAAGATGATCCCGGACGCCGTATGCGAGATCGTGGAAAGCCTTCCCAAAAGACCGTCCCTGGTGATGATCTGTGCCACCTGTGTGGACGCGCTCCTGGGAACCGACTGGGACCGGGTCGCCAGAGCGGCCGAAAAAAAGAGCGGCGTGCTGGTGCGTCCCTGTTATATGTACGCGCTCACCCGGGAGGGCAGAAAGCCGCCCATGGTCCATGTGCGGCAGTCATTATACTCTCTTCTGGAAAAGACGGAGAGAAACATGAAGGACATCAATCTTCTGGGCTTTTTTGCACCGCTCTGTGACGACAGCGAGCTGTATGAATATCTGCAGAGCGCCGGAGCCGGAACAGTGCGGGAGCTTTCAAGATGTGAAAGCTTTGAAGAATTCATGCAGATGTCCGGGGCCGGATTCAACATCGTGCTGAATCCGGAATGCAGGGCAGCGGCGGACGATCTTTCGGAACGGCTTGGAATGCCCTATGTAGAGCTGAAACGCTTTTATGATCCCGAAAGGATCCACCGGCAGTACGAAGCCTTTTTCAAAGTGCTGGGTGTTAAAGCGGATGGAAATGCCCTGTCCGCTCAGGAAAAAGCCGATTTTGAGAAGACTGAAGAACAGGTGAAGGCGTTTCATGAGAAATATTCCGGCCTTAAGGTATCCATCGGCGAGACGCTGAATGCGGACCCCTTTGAACTGGCGCTGGCGCTGGCACGCCGCGGCGCCTGCGTGCAGGAAGTCTTTGCCACGGTGACGGCAGAGAGCATGCCGTATATTTCAAGGCTTGCAGCCGTCAGCCCGGAAACCAGGTTCTACTGCAATCAGGATCCCACCATGCTGTTTTACGGCAGCAAAGAGAAGGGCCCTGATCTGACCCTTGGAAAAGACGCGGCCATCTATCATCCCGGGTGCAGGGCCGTCCACTGGAATCAGGATGTACAGCCCTTTGGGTACGCCGGATTAAGAAATCTCTATACTGCGATGGAAGCGGCGCTGGAAACAGAGCCGCAGAAAACGATGCCTTTGAAGACCGCCTGCTCCAATTGCGGCAGGCTGAAGGAACGGAGTCCGGAGCATCCGCTGATCCACGGCTTCCGGAAGCATCTGACCCCCTTCGCGCCGGATCAGTCGGGAGCGGTTTCCGTATTCTATGCGCTTGGCGGTCTGGTGGTGATCGTGGATGCCGGCGGCTGCACCGGAAATGTGTGCGGATTTGACGAACCGCGCTGGCTTTCTTCCCCGGGCGGCCATGTGGGCGCCGTGTTCAGCGCAGGCCTGCGCGATATGGACGCGATCCTTGGAAGAGACGATCTGCTGGTCAAAAAGCTTCAGGAAGCTGCAGAGCAGATCAGGCCTGCCTTTATCGCGCTGGTGGGAACGCCGGTTCCGGCGGTGATCGCCACGGATTTCCGGGCTCTGAAGAGAATGGCGGAAAAGAAAACATCTCTTCCGGTGGTCACAGTGGCCAGCAGCGGAATGAGCTTATATGATAAAGGAATCGAGGAAGCACTCCTGGAATTGTTTCAGGCGTTCCCGGGGGAAGCTCCAGATACGGCAGCCGGCGAAAAACTGGTCGGCGTTCTGGGCTTTACGCCCATGGACTTTGATCTGAAAAGGGATTCGGAAAAACTGAGGCAGCTTCTGGCCGAAGAACAGGCTTCGCCGCTCTTTTACGGAACAGAGGGCGGAATCGGGACGATCCGGAGGGCACCTCTGGTTTCAAGAAATCTGGTGGTTTCGCCGGCAGGCCTTGCCGCGGCGAAATATCTCGAGAAGAAATACGGGACTCCTTACGAAATCGGCTGGCCGGCGGCCTCGGACGAAGTCGCTGCCCGGATGACCGCAGAGATACCGGAGTCCCAGAAGACACCGTCTGATAAGAAAAAGATTCTGATCGTCCATCAACAGGTGCGTGCCAATGCACTTCGGAATGCGATCCGCGCGGAAAAGGCGGAATCCGGCATGGAAGCGTCGGTCAAGGCTGCGTCCTGGTTCATGATGATCCCGGAACTGATGGAAGAAGGGGACCTGCAGCTGCGGGAGGAAGAGGAATTCAGAAATCTTGTGCTGCAGGAAAAATTTGATCTGGTCATTGCGGATCCGGTTCTGAAGGAGCTGGTGCCGGAATATGACGGCGAGTGGATCGACGCGGTGCATTTTGCGGTGTCGGGCCAGCTTCCGGGAGGTGCGGCATGAAGCCGCAGGCTGCAGCAATGACCGGGAGAGATGCCGGAGTGAAGCCGCAGACTACAGCGATGCCCGGAAATGACGCCGGCGTGGATCCGGTTTTTACAAAGAGGATCCGGGTTTACGGGATCGTACAGGGCGTCGGATTCAGACCCACGGTCTCACGGCTTGCGGAGGAAACCGGAATCCGGGGTTCTGTCAGCAACCGCGGTTCCTACGTGGAGATCGTGGCACAGGGAAGCGAAGAACAGATCGCCGCGTTTCTGGATGGCCTGAAAAGCCGTCCTCCGAAACGGTCGGCAATTCTGAAGATCGACGTAAAGGACAAGAGTGCTGGTGCTGCGATCTTTCAGTCTTTTGAAATCGTAGAAAGCATCAAGGAAAAAGGGGAGATCTTTGTATCTCCCGATATCGCCATCTGTGAAGACTGCAAAAGAGAGCTGTACGATCCGTCAGACAGAAGATATCTGCATCCGTTTATCAACTGCACTTCCTGCGGCCCGCGGCTGACCATCCTGGACGCGCTGCCCTATGACCGGGACAGGACGTCCATGAAAGAATTTCCCATGTGCCCGGAGTGCGAAAGGGAATACTATGATCCGGCAACGCGCCGTTACGACGCTCAGCCCGTGTGCTGCAATGAATGCGGACCCCAGGTCTATCTGGCCGGACGAACGGAAAAAGGTCCGGAGGCGATCCGCGAAACCCGCAGGATCCTGAAAGAGGGAGGGATCGCCGCGGTCAAGGGAATCGGAGGCTTTCATCTGTGCTGCGACGCTTCTTCCGAGGAAGCGGTGGCGCGGCTTCGAAGACTGAAGAACCGGCCGGTAAAACCTTTTGCCGTGATGATGAAGGACGAGGAAACGGTCCGCCGGGAATGCATTCTGAATGAAGAGCAGGAGCGGATTCTGACAGGACATCAGAAACCGATCCTTCTGCTGGAACGGAGGGAAGAAAGAGGGACGGCGCCTGACGGCGCTGACGAAAAATCTGCTCCGGCGTCCGGCAGCCCTGCGTCTTCCGGGTGCGCAGCCCTGCGGCTTTGCAATGCGGTTGCGCCGGGAAATCCGAAGGTGGGCGTCATGCTTCCCTATGCGCCGGTGCAGATGCTGCTGTTCGATTACAGGGACGACGTGCAGATGCCTGACATGCTGGTGATGACCAGCGGAAATGTTTCCGGCGCGCCAATCTGCCGGGACGACGAGGAAGCGCTGAGAGAGCTGTCCGGCTTTTGCGACTGTATTCTTTCCCATAACCGGAAGATCCGCATAAGGTGCGATGACTCGGTGATGGATTTTGCCGATGGAGGGCCGTATATGATCCGCCGTTCCAGAGGCTATGCGCCGCTTCCCACGCTCATGAGCAGCGAATGGAAGGGAACGGTGCTGGCCATGGGAGGCGAGCTGAAGAACACGTTCTGTATCGGAACCGGGTCATTATTGTATCCGTCCTCCTATATAGGAGATCTGGCCGACGTGCGTTCGGTACGGGCGCTCCGCGAGACCATCGGACGAATGGAGACGCTGCTTGAGGTGAAGCCGCAGGTGATCGCCTGCGATCTGCATCCCGGCTACCAATCCACGGAGCTGGCCCACGAACTGGCCCGCGGGATGGCGGAACAACACGATCATGAACCGGCCGGTGGAACACGAGGCGGCGATGCCATTCCGGTGATTCCGATCCAGCACCATTACGCGCACATCGTTTCGTGCATGGCAGAGAATGACTGGCATGAGCCGGTGCTGGGCGCTTCATTTGACGGGACCGGATATGGGACAGACGGAACGATCTGGGGAGGAGAGATCCTCCGGGCGGATTATCTGGGCTTTGAGCGTCTGGGAAGCATAAAACCGTTTCTCCATGTGGGCGGCGACGTCGCCTCCCGCGAGGGCTGGCGCATAGCGGCGTCCATGCTGCATTCGCTGGAAAAGAACGGAAGCATCTGGAACAGTGCATCGGAAAATGAAACGCCGGAAAGCGAAACGTCAGAATGGCGGGGAAGCGCTTCAGATGCCGCCGTTCAGACCGGACTCTGCAGCAGCGGAGAATTCAAAATGATTTCTGTCATGGCGGACCGGGGGATCAATTCGGTGGTCTCCACCAGCGCCGGAAGGCTTTTCGACGCGGTGAGCGCGGTACTTGGAATCTGCCGGCAGTCTACGTTTGAAGGAGAAGCCTCCTGCGCGCTTCAGT
>CAMNNM010000053.1 GCA_946545425.1 uncultured Blautia sp.
TCCTCAGGCTTCAGATCCTTCATGGAGGCGATCCTGTGGGCCTGGTTGGTGATGATCTCTTCAAACAGATTACGCACCTCGCGCGCGTTGGCAAAATTTTCCAGCTCTGTCAGCTTTCTCATCTTGAGCATCTCGCGGATCTGTTTACGGACGTCTTCTTCCATCTGATAATCGTACTTTGACATATTCATGTCAAAGATGGCGCAAAGCTCGTCGATGCTGTAATCCGGAAACTCGATATACTTGTTGAACCTGGATTTCAGTCCCGGATTGCTGTTGATGAAATCCTTCATCAGGTCGGTATATCCGGCTACGATGACCACCAGATCGTCTCTGTGGTCCTCCATCGCCTTCAGAAGCGTGTCGATGGCTTCCTGTCCGAAGGGATCATCCTTCTGAGACAGTGCATACGCCTCGTCAATGAACAAGACGCCCCCCAGCGCCTTATTGATCATGTCCTGCGTCTTGAGGGCCGTCTGGCCCACATAACCGGCCACCAGACCCGATCTGTCAGTCTCGACGAGGTGTCCGCCGGACAGGGCCCCGATCTGTTTGTAGAGTCTTGCAAGGATTCTGGCTACGGTCGTCTTTCCGGTTCCGGGGTTGCCTGAAAAAACAAGGTGCAGTGAAACAGGTACCGCCTTAAGCCCCTCTTTTTCGCGCATCTTCTGAACCTTGACGAAATCCGTCAGCTCCAGAACATCGTGCTTGATGGTCTTCAGACCGATCAGTTTATTAAGATCTTCTACGGGATCGGTTTCGGGTTCCGGTGCTTTCTGTTCTTTTGCGTTATGGATCTCGGCCTCGCGAAGCAGCGCATCCTCTTTCACCATTTTCCGTGCGTCGGAAAGAACCGCCTGTGCATTTTCGACGGCTTCCTTCTCCGTAACAGGTTTAACAGCCTTTTCCGGAGTCTTTTTCTGCGCATTCTGCGGTTTTTGTTTCTGCGTACGGTCTTTTCCGTCAGGGCGTCCTGCGGTGTCCTTTCTGCCGGCACTGTTTCCGCCAAAAAGATCTCCGAAGAGATTTCCAAGAAGATCTTTCTGATTGTCTCCCATTCTTTTCAGATACTCAAGCTCGGATGAAGATTTATCGGATTTCATTCTTCTTCTCCTCTTTCTTCAGCTCGTCGGCCGCCTTTTTGTTGTCCATTTCCGTTTTGACCTTCTTACGCATTCCGGACATGCCCGACCGGATTTTTCCCAGCAGTACAGGTCCGTTTTTCCGGATCGCCCGGATCAGTTTTACGGTGTAGTAAAAGAGCCGGCTTATAATGAAAATAAAGCCTTTTTTCAGGTAATTCCAGACCGGAAGGATCACTCTCATCACAGCGTTCCAGAGGATCATGAAAACGCCCTTACGCACCGTGGAGACCTTTTTCTCCTCGATCTGCATCGGCAGCGGCGTTCTTGTCTCAAGATCTATCCTGTCTATGGAAGTATACTCTTCCAGTTTTGAGGGAAGCTCCTTTTTCTCCAGGCGGTCTCCCACACGGTGCCAAAGGGACGTCCTGAGAACGGCAAGGATCGGAACCCCAACTGCCATTCCAACCACGCCGAACAGACCTCCGCCGATCAGAATGGCCACAATGACCATAAAGCTGGACATTCCGGTCGAATCGCCAAGGATCTTCGGTCCCAGGATATTTCCGTCAAACTGCTGAAGGATCAGAACAAAGATCAGGAAGTACAGGGACTTGACCGGATCAACCAGCAGGATCAGGAAAAAGGTCGGGACGGCGCCGATGATCGGGCCAAAAAACGGAATAAAATTCGTGACGCCTATGACCACACTGATCAGCACCGTATAGGGCATATCCATGATGCTGCAGCCTATGTAGCAGAGAACACCGATAATGGCACTGTCCAGGATCTTTCCGCTGATAAATCCGCCGAAGGTTTTATGCGTATAACGCAGAGAACGGATCAGATTGTCCGTCCGGGTTTCGGGAAGCAGCGCATACATCAGCATCTTGCCTCTTGCGATGAACCTTTCCTTGTCCGCCATCAGATAGATCGAGATGACGGCTCCGATCAGGAAGTTCTTGGCAAAGCTGATCACGCCGGATATTCCGCTGGTAAGCTGTGTCAGCAGGCTTTCGGCCCGGGGCAGAAAATTCTCGGTTGCAAACTGACCGCCCTCTTCCACCATGCCCATGATGGATTCGTAGATGTCGGGATGCTGCCTGAGAAGATCCTTCAGATCCGTCTGAAGCCACTCCTGCACCACCTGCGAATACTCGGGAATGCTGTTGATCAGCCCGATGATCGAACGTACCACCTGCGGAATGATCAGCATCATAATGCCGAAAATAAGAAGCAGAAACACAACCAGTGCTATGATCACACTGACCCAGCGGATCACCCGCTTACCCTTCTCCTGCAGCGTTACCTGGTTTTTCTCAAATATCCATGCGAAAACCCTGACTTCAAGAAAATTGACGATGGGAGTCAGAAGATATGCGATAACCGCGCCGTAGATAATGGGAGAAAGTATTCCCAGCACAAAACGGATTCCGCCCACCAGATTCTTCAGATGAAATATGGCATAATAAAAGAGAACACTGGCCGCTATGACAAGAAACGCGGTCAACGCGATCTGTTGATATTTCTTTTCAAGATTCAGTTTCATTTTAACAGAAGCTCCGAAAATTATCCCTGCTTATGCGCATCAAAATAATCCACCGCGGCAATGATCGCGGCTGCACACCCGTCCTGACCAAGCACTGAGCTGTCTACGCACAGATTATAGCTCTGAGCGGTTCCCCATTTTTTATCGGTATAATAATTATAATAGCTCGCTCTGCTCTTGTCTGTCCGGAGAACCAGATCCCTGGCCTCTTTCGATGTCATGCCGAGTGCTCCTGCAACTCTTTGTATTCTGAAATCCTGGTCTGCATGGATGAATACACTGAAACAGTTTTTGTTATCCTGAAGTGCATAATCAGCACATCTTCCGATCATGACACAGGGGCCTTCCGAGGCCAGTTTTTTGATCGTATCGAACTGAGCCAGAAAAACCTTGTGATTTAACGGCATTTCATTAAACCCTGCATGGGAATACCCGAAAGAATAGGTGTCCATCACCAGAGAATACAGAAAGCTGTTGGTCGGTTTTTCATCGTGATTCTCGAACAGTTCCTTGCAGATACCGCTGTTTTCGGCGGCATGCTCCAGAAGTTCCTTATCATAGTAGGGAATGCCGTAGTGCTGAGCAATCTTTTTGCCGATGTCGCTTCCGGCGCTTCCTTTCTCGCGTCCGATGGTAATGATCGTAGATATATTAGCCATGAAATTCCTCTCCTTCCTGAAAGAAACGCATCTTCCACTTACATAATTATATAAAATTATGTAAATTCAGGCAACTGTTTTCGTAATACCCTGAGAACCTTCTCAAAGTATTCCGGCAGCGGCGCTTCGACTTCAATGTATTCTCCGGTGCGGGGATGTACAAAACCCAGGATCATTGCATGCAGCGTCTGCCCCTGCAGAGAAAAAGGACTCTTTCCGGATCCATAGACGTCATCCCCGAGAAGAGGATGTCCGATGGAAGACATGTGTACACGGATCTGATGTGTCCGGCCGGTCTCCAGCCGGCATTCAATATAGGTATAGTTTCCAAACCGTTCCAGAACCTGATAATGTGTGACCGCGTCCTTTCCGTTTTTATGGTTTACAGCCATTTTCTTACGGTCGACGGGATGTCTTCCGATTGGGGCATGGATGACACCAGTATCTTCCTTCAGATTCCCGCATACCAGAGCCCGGTACCGCCGCTTAATAGTATGGTTTTTCAGCTGCTCCGCCAGATTCTGATGCGCAAAGTCGTTCTTGCATACAAGAAGAGCGCCTGTCGTATTCATATCGATCCGGTGAACGATACCCGGACGGAGAACGCCGTTGATACCTGACAGATTGTCTCTGCAGTGATAGAGGACAGCATTTACGAGAGTACCCTCGTAATGCCCGTTTGAGGGATGTACCACCATGCCCTTGGGCTTGTCCACGACAAGCACATCCTCGTCTTCATAAAGAATCGAAAGAGGGATGTTTTCGGGCCGGATATCCGGAATTTCCGGTTCGGGTATCCCGATCTCTATTCTGTCTCCCGGCTTCACTTTATAATTGGGCCGGCAGGGCGAATCATTGATCAGAACAAGACCATCTTTTAAAAGCTTCTGTATATGAGATCTGGACAGGTCTTCCAGCTTTCCGGAAAGAAATACGTCGATCCTTCCTCCGCTCTCCTGCTCTTCTACCAGATATTCTATATCAGTCATTTTTATTTCCCTTTGAACAGCTGTAATTCATCTTCTTTATATACAAACAGGATCAGAACCGCCAGCAGGACAGAACCCGTCACCACACAGACGTCAGCTATGTTGAACAACGGGAAGTCTATCAGATAAAAATAGATAAAATCGATGACATAGCCCCTGAAGACACGATCGATCAGATTTCCTGCAGCTCCCGAAAACAGCAGGGCTCCGCTTATGAAAAGAGGCGTCATCCGTCTGTTTCCCGGCAGCCGGAAAAATATCAGAAGAAGAAATGACAGCAGAAGTATGGCAAGGGCCGAAAACAGAACAGTCCCGCCCTGCATCAGCCCAAAGGCTATACCTCTGTTTTCAGGGTACAGATATTGGAGCTTCAATACGGACGGGATCAGGGTAACAGGCTCTTTTCCTTTTAGATAAACTGCCGCCGCATATTTTGAGACCTGATCCAGTACGATCAGGCCTCCGGCCATGAGAAGCGGCAGAATTTTTAAATATTTACTGTTCATCATAGGATTTCCGGAAATTTTCATGCTTCGTCTGTGAGAATGGAACGTATGGCATCCAACTGTTCCTGATCGGTCACGGAAGCATCTGTAAAGCAGTTTCCGATCCCTTTCATAAGCACATACCGGATACGGCCGTTATCCATTTTCTTGTCAAGCCTTGTTGCCTGCAGAATATCCCCGGCACAGAGCCCTGACACGCTGGTGTCCAGCCCGAATGTTTCCAGTGCGCTTAGAACTTCTCTGTACTCTGTTTCATCGATCAGTCCGCGGGTTTTGGAGATATATGCACATCCGCACAATCCCAGTGCCACACATTGCCCGTGCGACAGAGAAAAATCCTTCAGCTTCTCTACAGCATGTCCGATCGTGTGCCCGAGATTCAGAAGCGCGCGTATTCCGGTTTTTTCCTCCGGATCCTTTGCGACGATGGACGCCTTGATCTCACAGCTTCTCCTGACAGCCGGAGCCAGAATTTCCGGATCACGCCTGCAGATGCCTTCGACATTTGCAACCACATTCCGGAAGAATTCACCGTCACAGATCAGTCCGGTCTTCAGAAGCTCACCCATACCTGACTTGAATTCCCGTTCAGGCAGCGAAGCGAGGGTGGAAAAATTCATATATACCAGTGCCGGCTGCCAGAATGCGCCCACCATGTTCTTGTAATGACGGAAATCCACGCCTGTCTTACCGCCCACGCTGCTGTCAACCTGGGACAAAAGCGTCGTAGGGATCTGAATATACCGGATCCCCCGCATGTAGGTAGCGGCGGCAAAGCCGGTAAGGTCTCCTGTCACGCCGCCTCCCAGCGCGGCCAGTACACTTCCTCTGTCGAGTTTCTGGCTGACCATGGCGTCATAAAGATGCGAGACGGTTTCAAGGTTTTTGGAACTTTCTCCGGCGGGAAAGACAAATGAACTGACACTTTCTGATATATTCATCAGCTGCTGTTTTACCTGTTCCAGATAAAGAGGCTCCACATTCGAATCGCATACCACCAGTATTTTTTTTCCGTCCAGGCCGCAGGCGGCAGTAAAATCAGAAAGTTTTGAAAAATCATTCTGAAATACGATCGGATAGGAAAAGTAACCGGGACGGGTAACATGAAGTACATTCAGCCGCATAAATACCTCCGTAGGCGGTGAAACACAAAAAAAGTTTTTGATATAATCCGATACAATGAAAAAGACCCACGCATAGATACACCATGCGTTCTATGCGCAGATCTTAAATGTCATTAATAGCCTGCCCGGACAGAAGGAGCAGATCCTCCAAGAATGCTCTGAAGATCGCCGGTGATATCAACGCTGGACGGACCCAGCACGAAAATATAACTGGACACCTTCTGAAGCGTTCCGCCCAGTGAATAGCAAGAACCGGAAGCGAAATCGATAATCCTCTGGGCAAGATCGATGTCAATGCCCTCAAGATTAAGGATTACTGTGGAATTCTCAAGAAGCGTATCCGCGATCTCCCTGGTATTCTCCATGCTTGCCGGCTTGATCACGCATACTGCCATGTTCCGGGGATCGGCCGAGCGTCTGCGCATCGGCGTGATCTTGGAGGATGCCTTCGGCGCAGGCGTAAATGAGGATTCTCTGTCAGAGCTCCTGCTGCTGCGAACCTCCGGTTCCCGTTCCCTTGCCGGAGCAGCTTTTTTCTCCTGCTGCTTTCTGGTTTTAAATGATGCAGGTTTTGCCGGTTCTTCTATCTCATCGCCGAAATCATCGTCATCATCATAGCGATCGGCTTTTTTTCCGGAGAACTTTTCGAAGAAGCGTTTTTTGGGTTTCGATTCTTCTTCATCATCCAGGAAATCATCCTCTTCGTCGTCCATCAGGTCTTCGTCAAGATAATCGTCGTCATCTTCGTCATTCAGCTTGATCGCGTCAAGAAACCTGTCTAAAACACCCATAATACTCCGCACTCCAATCTGTTTCCCTATAGTTTGTAATCTCGTTCGCCGAATATTCCGGTTCCGACGCGTACCATAGTCGCCCCTTCTTCTACCGCGACTGTGTAATCCCCGGTCATCCCCATACTAAGAATATTCATATTGATATTATTAACGTTTTTGTCTCTGATGTCAACACTTAATTTCTTTAAAGCCCTAAATATCTGTCTGTTATCCTCCGGATCATCAACATATGGTGCTATTGTCATCAGTCCCTGCACCGAAATTCCCGGAAGATCTTTTATTTCCATGAGAAGAGGAAGCACTTCCGCGACAGAGATGCCGTATTTTGTCTCCTCCTGGGCCACATTCACTTCGATCAGCACCGGCATGACGATTCCGGCCTTTTCGGCTTCCTTGCTGATCTCCTGTGCAAGCCTTACGGAATCCACCGAATGGATCAGGCAGGCCTTGTCCATCAGATAGCGCACCTTGTTTCGCTGAAGATGACCGATCATATGCCATTTTACATCGGAAGGCATAAGACCGAACTTCTCCTGGATCTCCTGCACCTTGTTTTCACCAAAGCACCGGACACCCTCGTCATATGCCTCCTTCAGCATGGAAACCGGCTTGGTTTTGCTGACTGCGATGAGAGTTACCTCTGCCGGATCACGACCTGCTTTCTCACAGGCGCGGACAATATTTTCTCTTACCTGTTTCAGATTTTCAGAAATCACAAAAGCCTCCTAAAGAGCCTGTATGCTTTAACATATCACGCCTACAGGATATCCTCTTCTTTTACCTTATCTGCGTTTTTTACAATATGATCATAGCGGATCAGACCGTACGGTGTGTTCCGGGCCACGATCGCATACTCTTCGTTCTGGTCGAGGATCTCGATACGCCGGAATACGGCAAAGCCCTGATTAATGCTGAAAACGCCTTCCAGCGCCGCCATGTCGCCTACGATGAATTTTTCCTGAGGCGACTGTTCCTTTATGATCACATCGCCCTTTTTAAAAGCCGAAGTATCGACATAATAGGTATAGCTGGCGGATACGGACTGATCCTCCCCGGGGATCACGTTCACTTCGTTTTCAAAACTCGCATAGATCGTCGGTTTTACGACCCTTGTCACGGTTTCACCCTCGCTGTTTCTCTCGGAAACCAGAAAAGACACCGAAGAACTGTCATCGGTCACCAGCTCGTAATCGGAAGAGATGGTATAAAAATCCTTGGTGACAATGGAGGAAAGAGGAATCTTCAGTCCTGTCACGGTGTTTGTGACCAGCTCGATATCCAGAAAACGGTCCGTGGAATAGCGTACCAGTCCCTTGTTGAAATCGATTTTTCCATACTTACCGCCGTCAATCTCGATGATGCTGATGCTTCCGGACTGGGTCATGTCATCCTTCAGGAATTTCACACGGATCGCGCTTCTGTTGGAAAGCTTCGCCGCCTGTTTTTCCGTCAGCGGAATGATCAGGCTCCACCTCTCGTCGGAAATGATCGTGTATATGTCATCGCCCACACTGACCATTTTGTCGGTTTTCAGATCTGTCTCGCGATAGCTGTTCTGGTTGAAGTCCTCTGCGGTAAGATCCTCCAGTGTTTTTCCACAGTAATTATCCTTCATATAAAGGATGATCCCGTCCGTGCCGGCCTTGCTGATGGTCTGGTCACCGTAGGTGATCGACTCCGATACGCCAAGCGCGGGAGACCCGCCCTGCAGATCCTCCATGGTAAGCGCAACCGGCGTGCTTGTATTGCCGGTAACGCCGGCATACTGAAGAATGCTTCCCTTCAGCTGATACTTGAAATTATATGTCTTGTTGAAATTGGAGGGATCAAAGCTTTTGGAAAAGTTGAGCATGTTCTGCCGTATTTCGATAAGATCCTCATGGCTCAGCACCGGCTGGGAATCCAGCTGTTTTGCCATGGTAAGGCTGTAAACAGCTCCGTTCGCATTGATCTTGTCCCCCTCGCGGGCGTAATAGCTGATATAACCGGACGACTCCGCGGACACCAGGGCTTCCGTATGAAGTGCAAGCCCCGTGTAGGTCTCGTTTCTGGACAGAGGTCCCTGCGTCACCTGATACGTCTCGATATGGGTGGATGTAAAATAAAATATCACACTAGATACGATATACAGGAAAAGCAGCCCGAATACAAACGTCACGATATTTCTGCCGAAAATGCTTCGTATTTTCAGCAGCAGGCTCGTGACTGGGCCGGGCCGCGTACTTTTTGAAGCCAAATAACCATCCTCCGGGCAGTTTTATGACAGGAATTCGCTCATATCCAGGACTTTACCGTCCCGCCAGATTCTTTCAAGATCGTAAAACAGCCGGTTTTCCTCGTCAAAAATATGGATCATCACATCGCCGTAATCCATAAGGATCCACGAAGAGCTTTTGGAGCCTTCAATCTGCCTGGCCTCATATCCTGCCCTTCCAAGAGTTTCCTGAACGCTGTCCACCATGGCTTCCACCTGGTTCTGGTTGCTGCCGCTTGCAATCACGAAATAATCGGCGATCACGGATACTTCATGGATATCGATTACCTTGATGTCCTCTCCCTTTTTCTCCTCCAGTGCTTTGCAGGCAAGTCTGGTCATCTCAAGCGCGTTTGACATAAATACCTCCATTCTGCCCGGCCGGGCGCCCTTTAAGTACGGTCCTCATGTATCTTGCTGTAATACTGAAATGCTTCGACGGTTGCGTTGTCGATGTCCGATGAGCCCTGATCCAGATACTGGAGGGTATCCCGCAGTATCTCATACATACACTCATCAAGGTTCTGGAATGCGATATGACGGATCCTTGCAAGGTTCGGCGCCTTGTCTCTTCCAGGTTCAATATAGTCTGCAATGTAGATGATCTTTTCCAGATCGGTCATGTCCGGTTTGCCGGTTGTATGACATGCTATGGCGGAAAGAATTTCCGGATCGTCCACGTTATACTTTCTGGATGCAATATAAGCTCCCAGCTTTGCGTGGATCAGGAACGGATGTTCCTTTTCGAATTCAGTTACCGCTATGTCATGCTCCTTGCAGAGCTTCAGCTTTTTTTTATTGGGGATACATTTTGCACAGTCATGCAGAAGTCCCGCAACACGGGCTTTCGTAAGATCACATCCGTGTGCCATGGCCATGGCCGCGGCCGTATACATAACTCCCTGGGTATGAATATAACGTGATTCGTCAAGATAGTCCGAAAGCTTCTTCTCCATCTTTATGAAATCATAATCGGCCATTGAACTCTTCTCTCCCATTCTGTTCTGACTAATTGAGCGCCGGATCATTTCTGCGAATCATAAATTCCGTTCTGCAGAATATACTCTCTTACCTGTTCCGGTACATAATAACGAATGCTTCTGCCGTGATGAACCCAGTCTCTCAGCATGTTGCTGGAAATATCAAGGTTTGTCGTGTGCAGGATCTCGATCGTTGTATGGAACCGGTCTTCCGTCTCCTGCACAGCCTTTCTGAGCGTCGCCATTGACACATTGTCACGGACTGCCACGGCAAGCGTGCATGCATCACAGATCCGCTGGGGCTGCATCCAGGTATGAAACTGGAAAAGGGAGTCCGCACCTATGATAAAACAGTATTCTGTATCCGGATTTTTGCTTCTGAGGGTCTCGAGGGTCCTGTAGGTATAGGTGTAACCCTCCTCATGCATCTCCATCAGGGAAAGCTCAAAATGAGGATTTCCGGAAATGGCAATCTTAACCATCTCAGTACGCTGAAGATCAGAGGCTCTTCCTTCCCTGTGCTGTTTGTGGGGCGGATTTCCGCTCGGCATATATAGAACCTTTTCAAGACCAAGCTGCTCATAGGCTGCCTCGCCCAGGATCAGATGCCCGATATGAATCGGATCGAAGGTTCCGCCCATGATCCCGATGCGATGTTTATAAAAATCCATCCCTCTCCTCCGCCAGGGCAATCTGAACTGCAGTTCGTCAGACGATCACGGCAGTACGATCTTCTTTTTGTCGTCTTTTCCTTCGCGGTAAAGCACGATCTTCCGTCCGATGACCTGAACCGTTTCGGAACGCGTTCTCCCGGCAAGGGCCTCGGCGATCCCGCGGATATCATCAAAACAGTTTTTCTGAACCGATACCTTGATCAGTTCTCTTGCCGTCAAAGCTTCCTCACAGGAAGCCGTGTTTTCCGGCGTCAGACCCTCCTTGCCAATGGAAACCACGGGATTCAGGTTCATGGCCAGGCTTTTCAGATAAGCCCTTTGCTTACTTGTCATACTTTGATCGCTCCTCTGAAAATTATATCATAAAATATACTCAAACTCAAATCCATAGATCCTGACGGTATCGCCTTCCTGAATCCCGGCCTTTACAAGATCGTCGAGGATACCGCCGTCTTTCAGAAACTTCTGGAAGAAGGCGAAGCCTCTTTCAGAGTCCAGGTTTGTGTAGCCCAGCATTTTTTCAATCCGCGGGCCTTCCAGATAGAAAATATGAGGATCCTTTTCATCCCTGGTGACAGTATAGGGAAGGTTTTCCCGGATGATCGCATCCTCCGGGAAGAATTCCTGTTCATACGTCACGGGCTTTCTGTCATACTGGGAGAGCAGGCTGCTGATCCTGTGCAGCAGATCCGGAAGTCCTTCGCCGGAAACACCGGAGATCGGAAAAACCTCATATCCCCGCTTCCCGAGAACTTCCCGTATGTGCATGACCGGATCGTCTTCAAGACCTCCGATACTGTCGACCTTGTTTGCTGCCACAAGCATGGGCTTTTTCATGATCTCTTCGCTGTAAGACGCGAGTTCCTTATTGATCGTATCAAAATCCTCGATGGGATCTCTTCCTTCGGTGGAAGCCGCGTCCAGCACATGAACCAGAACGCGGGTCCGTTCGATATGTCTCAGAAACTCATGGCCAAGACCGGCACCTTCCGAAGCTCCTTCGATCAGTCCGGGAATGTCGGCAATGACAAATCCGCCGTCCTCCATATCGACGACGCCGAGATTCGGATCCAGTGTCGTAAAATGATAATTGGCGATCTTGGGTTTTGCGTTGGTAAGCCGGCTGAGAAGTGTGGATTTTCCCACATTGGGGAAACCAATCAGACCTACGTCGGCGATCAGCTTCAGCTCCAGAAGCACTTCAAGCTCCATGGCCGGCTGACCCGGCTTCGCATACTTGGGAGCCTGCATGGAGGCCGTGGCGTAATGCATGTTCCCGGTGCCGCCTTTTCCGCCCTTCAGTATTGTCTGTCTTAAATTATCACCGGACATGTCCGCGATCACTTTTCCGGAAGCCGCGTCCTTGATGACCGTACCCTCGGGAACCTTAAGAATAATGTCGTCTCCGTCGGCTCCGTGACAGCGTCTCTTTCCGCCTTCCTGTCCGTCCTTTGCAGAGTATTTTCTTCTGTGACGGTAATCGCCAAGGGTCGTCTGTCCCTTGTCCACTTCGAAAATCACGTCTCCACCGCGGCCGCCGTCGCCTCCGTCAGGCCCGCCATCCGGCACATACAGCTCTCTCCGGAAGCTGACATGACCGTCGCCGCCCTTACCGGAACGTATTATGATCTTTGCTCTGTCTGCAAACATAGGTGTGTTTCCTCTATACTAAGAGAGGCTTCAAGCCATGAAGGATTGAAGCCTCAGCAAGTTTCTTATTCAGCATCTGCTGCAACAACGATCGATACCTGTTTCTTGTCGCGTCCCAGACGGGAAAATCTTACGACTCCGTCTTTCAGCGCATACAGAGTATAATCTCTTCCACAGCCTACGTTTTCACCCGGATGGATCCTGGTGCCGCGCTGTCTGTAGAGGATGTTGCCTGCCTTGACAAACTGACCGTCTGCTCTCTTCGCGCCAAGTCTCTTTGACTCGGAATCACGTCCGTTCTTTGTGGAACCGAC
>CAMNNM010000054.1 GCA_946545425.1 uncultured Blautia sp.
CTTCGCGCCTGCCGGGATGTGCGGATCCACCATCAGAAGGTTGAGCTTTTCCTCGCCCTCTTCCGTGTGGATGGCAGATAGCAGCATGCCGTTACTCTCGATGCCCATCATGGCTCTCGGCGGAAGATTCACGATAGCGATCAACGTCTTACCAATGAGCTGTTCCGGCTCATAGAAGGCGTGAATACCGCTTAAAATAACTCTGTTTTCGCCGGTTCCATCATCCAGAGTGAACTTCAGAAGCTTCTTACTCTTCGGCACGGCTTCGCACTCCAGAACCTTTACGGCACGGAAATCAGACTTGCTGAAAGTCTCGAAATCCACATAGTCCTTGAACAGCGGCTCAATCTCTACCTTCGAGAAATCCGGCTTTTCAGCGGAGATCAGCGGTGCGCCTTCGATCATGGGCACCGATGCCGTTTCTTCTGCCGGAACAGAAGCCATGATTTCCTCATTCGCTTCACCTGCAGCCTGTGCTGCGTTGTTCGCGGCATTCTTGGCCGCACCCTGGCTCTTCATAGTCGGGAACAGCAGCACGTCGCGGATGGCGGCTGCCCCTGTGAGCAGCATGCACATGCGGTCGATGCCGTAGCCGATGCCTCCCGTGGGCGGCATGCCGATCTCCAGAGCATTCAGGAAATCTTCGTCGGTGTGGTTGGCTTCCTCGTCGCCGGCGTCGGCCAGCTTGTCCTGCTCGGCAAAGCGGGCTCTCTGATCGATGGGATCGTTCAGCTCGGAATAGGCGTTGGCCATTTCCCAGCCATTCATAAAGAACTCGAATCTCTCGACATAATCAGGGTTATCCGGCTTTCTCTTGGTCAGAGGCGAAATTTCGATCGGATGATCCATCAGGAAGGTGGGCTGCACCAGGTGTTCTTCGACAAACTCCTCAAAGAACAGGTTCAGAATGTCGCCCTTCTTATGGCGCTCCTCAAATGCTACGTTATGCTCCTTTGCAACGGCCCGGGCTTCTTCCAGCGAATGGATCTCATTAAAATCAACACCCGTGTATTTCTTTACCGCATCCACCATGGTGATCCGCTCGAACGGCTTGCCCAGATCCATCTCGACGCCGTTATATACGATCTTCGTGGTGCCCAGAACCTTCTGTGCGACGGTACGGTAAAGATTTTCCGTCAGATCCATCATTCCATAATAATCGGTGTAGGCCTGATAAAGTTCCATCAGGGTGAATTCCGGATTATGACGGGTATCGAGACCCTCGTTGCGGAACACGCGGCCGATCTCGTAAACGCGCTCCATTCCGCCAACGATGAGCCGCTTCAGATACAGCTCCAGCGAAATGCGCAGCTTCAGATCTTCGTCCAGCGCGTTAAAGTGCGTTTCGAAGGGTCTTGCCGCGGCGCCGCCGGCGTTGGATACCAGCATGGGCGTCTCCACCTCCATAAAGCCCTGGCCTGCCAGGAACTCACGGATGGCGGCAATGATCTGGGAACGCTTTACAAATACTTCCTTTGCTTCCGGATTCATGATCAGGTCGACATACCGCTGACGATAACGCAGGTCCGTATTGGTCAGACCGTGATACTTCTCCGGAAGAACCTGCAGGCTCTTGGAAAGCAGCGTAATGACAGATGCATGAATGCTGATCTCACCGGTCTTTGTACGGAAAACCGTACCCTCAACGCCGATAATATCGCCCACGTCCAGCTTTTTGAACGCCTTATAGGGCTCCTCGCCAACTGCGTCCTTTGCCACGTACGCCTGGATCGTTCCCTTCAGATCCTGCACATGGCAGAACGAAGCCTTACCCATGACGCGTTTGGACATCATGCGGCCCGCCACCCGTACAGTCGTTCCGTCGAGCGCCTCAAAGCCGTCCCGGATCTCCTGGCTGTGATGAGTAACGTCGTATTTTACGATCTGGAACGGATCGTTTCCGGCTGCCTGCAGCTCTGCAAGCTTTTCGCGGCGTACCTTCAGGACCTGATTCAGATCCTGCTCCTGAGGCTGCTGCTTTTTCTGCTGGTTCCGCTGGTTTTCCTGCACCTGTACTTCTGACACTTACTTTCCCTCCCGATTGCCCGATGATATCGCGGATCCTACGCATTTTCGCGGATCCGTCCCGGATATCATCAGATATTTCTTTCGATTCCCAGAACCTTATATTTTACCTGGCCGGCCGGGGTATCCACCACAACGTCCTCGCCGATGCTGGCGCCAATAAGGCCCCTGCCCACGGGCGACTCGTTGGAGATCTTTCCTTCCAGGCTGTTGGCCTCGGAGGAACCCACGATCTTCAGCTCGATTTCTTCGTCAAATTCATAATCAAACAGCTTGACCTTGCAGCCGATGTTGATCTTGGTGTTATCCACCTCGGTCTCATCCACGACTTCCACGTTCTTGAGGATCTTCTCGATCTCTTCGATCCGGGCCTCGATGTCGCGCTGCTCGTCCTTGGCCGCATCGTACTCGGCGTTTTCCGAAAGGTCGCCCTGCTCTCTTGCTTCCTTGATCTTGCCTGCTATTTCCTTACGCCTGTTGACCTTCAGGTCATGGAGTTCTTCCTCCAGAGCTTTTAATCCGGCATAGGTCAGAATGTTCTTTTTTTCTTCCATGATACAACACCCCTTTTGCGGCCTGAACGTCCAATACCCTGCCGCAAACCTTCATCTTGTATTTCTGTCCCCGGGTATTCTGCGGGAAAAGCTGCCCCTGTACCCAGTGATAGCCGGCGCTTAAAAAGCCCCGGCACACATTGATACAGTAATTACAAATTATATATTTACAACCTTCCGTTGTCAATTATTTTCTCGATATCCGCCAGGGTTTCGACCGTATTGGCCGCTCTCCGAAGCGCCGCGCTGTGGGGCATACCCGCCGTATACCAGGCGATATGCTTGCGCATTTCCCGCATGGCGGTACGCTCGCCCTTCAGCTCCGACAGCATCCGCGCGTGGCGAAGGATCATGCTGCGCACCTCTTCCGCCGACGGCCTGGTTCCGTATCCGCCCTTTCTGTTAAGCGCTTCCCGCACCTCCCGGAAGATCCAGGGATTTCCCCTTGCCGCCCGGCCGATCATCACGGCGTCGCATCCGGTCTCCTCCATCATGCGGACCGCTGCTTCTCCGCTGTCCACGTCCCCGTTCCCGATCACCGGGATCTTTACGCTCTCCTTTATCCGGCGGATGGCGTCCCAGTCGGCCTTGCCGGAATAATACTGCTGCCGGCTGCGTCCGTGCACCGCGATGGCAGCCGCCCCGGCCTCCTCAAGTCCCTGTGCAAAACGCACAATATCCACCGGCCGGTTTTCGAAACCGATCCGCATCTTCACCGTCACAGGCTTTTTTACAGCCCCGGCTACCCGGCGCACGATCTCCCACGCAAGCTCAGGCTGGGGCAGAAGGGCCGAGCCCTCCCCGTTGTTTACAATTTTCGGTACCGGACAGCCCATATTAATGTCCAGGACATCAAAAGGGCGGCTCTCGATCATCGCCGCCGCTTCCGCCATCACGTCCGGCTCGCTGCCGAAAAGCTGCAGCGAAACCGGACGTTCTTCTTCACAGGTCACCATCAGGGACTCTGTATTTTTGTTGTGATAGGTGATCGCCTTGGCGCTGACCATCTCGGTGGCCACAAGGCCCGCTCCCATCTCGCGGCAGAGAATGCGGAATACCTGGTCGGTCACGCCGGCCATGGGCGCCAGCACCACCGGAACCGGAATCCGTACCTCGCCGATCCGGAGTCCGCAGGCGTCTGTCCCGCCGGTCCGTACCTCGCGTGCCCGGTCTTCGCCTGAACGCAGTTCACTCATCTCCGGACCCGCCGTCATAGTCTTCTCCCATGAAAAACACATGATAATAGGTTTCCAGAGCCGTCAAAAGCTCCTTTTTCTCCCGCTGCAGCTCCTTGATCTTCAGGGCGCTGCCAATCTCGTCAAAACGGGCATCCGCTTCAGCCGCCTCGGTCCGGAACAGAAGATTTCCGTCTTCATCAAACTCCAGCGTAAGAATTCCGCCCACGTCCTCGGTAAACAGGACGCACATGATCTGAAGCTCCTGCTTTACCTGTTCCGGAAGGGAACTGAAATCCTGATTGAAATAGTATTTCTGCTCGTACGAACTGGCTCCGCACAGCACTACCTTGTCCTGATACATCGGCATCCTCTTTATCTTCCCAGTGTCGCGACGATCACGGCCTTGATGGTATGCATCCGGTTTTCGGCTTCGTCAAAGACCTTGGACTGCTCCGATTCGAACACCTCGTCGGTCACTTCCATATCGGTAAGGTCGAACTTTTCGCCCATCTCTTTTCCGATCTTCGTCTTCAGGTCGTGGAACGCGGGCAGGCAGTGCAGGAAAATTGCCTGCGGCCCTGCATTCTCCATGACGCTGCGCGTCACCTTGTAGGGCGTCAGCTCACGGATACGCTCTTCCCACACCTCGTCCGGCTCGCCCATGGACACCCACACGTCTGTGTAGACCACATCGGCGTTCTTCGTTCCTTCTTCTACGTTTTCGGTCAGCGTGATCGTACCGCCGGATTCCTTCGCATATTCCTGGCACTCCCTGACGAGTGTCTCGTTGGGGAAGTACTTGCTGCTGGTGCAGGCCGTGAAGTGCATGCCGAGCTTGCTGCAGGCGACCATCAGCGAATTGCCCATATTGTAGCGGGCGTCGCCCATGTAAACCAGACGGATCCCCTCAAGGCGTCCGAAATGCTCCCTTATGGTCAGCATGTCCGCCAGCATCTGAGTGGGATGATACTCGTTGGTCAGGCCGTTCCACACCGGAACACCGGCGTACTTCGCCAGCTCCTCCACGATCTCCTGCCCGAAGCCGCGGTACTCGATTCCCTCGTACATGCGGCCCAGAACCCTTGCCGTGTCGGCGATGCTTTCCTTTTTGCCGATCTGGGATCCTGACGGATCCAGATAGGTGGTCCCCATGCCAAGATCGTGCGCCGCCACCTCAAAGGAGCAGCGGGTCCGGGTGCTGGTCTTTTCAAAGATCAGGGCGATATTCTTGCCCCTGTAATAGTCGTGCAGCTCGCCGTTCTTTTTCTTTGCCTTCAGCTCTGCGGCCAGATCGATCATATACAGGATCTCGTCGGGTGTGAAATCCTTAAGCGTCAGAAAGTTTCTTCCTTTTAAATTCATGCATGCCTCCCGGTCCGCCGGCCGCCATTTTACGCGCCGGCGATCAATCTCTTGCCCGGAAACGAACCGCTTCGTTTCCTTATTTTGTTTCCTCGTCCTTTACGATCTCCTTAAGTGAAGACGCAAGTCCTGCGATTCCCTGAAGCTCGGACGGAATAATGATCTTGGTGGCTTTTCCGTCGGCCGCCTTCTGGAAGGCTTCCAGACTCTTCAGCGTCAGGACTGCCTGATCGGCGCCGGCCTCTTTCACCATGCGGATACCTTCGGCGGTAGCCTGCTGCACCTTAAGTACTGCCTCGGCCTGGCCTTCCGCTTCCTTGATCATCTTTTCCTTGGCAGCCTCGGCTCTCAGGATCGCGGCCTGCTTCTCTGCTTCCGCATCAAGAATGGCCGATTCCTTCTTACCTTCTGCCACAAGAATGGTGGAACGCTTCTGGCCTTCCGCGATCAGGATCGCTTCACGGCGCTCACGCTCTGCCTTCATCTGCTTTTCCATGGCTTCCTGGATGGCTGCCGGCGGAATGATGTTCTTCAGCTCCACACGGTTTACCTTGATGCCCCAGGGGTCAGTCGCCTGGTCCAGCGACGCACGCATCTTGGTATTGATGGTCTCGCGGGACGTCAGCGTCTCGTCCAGCTCCAGATCGCCGATGATGTTTCGAAGCGTCGTGGCGGACAGATTCTCGATGGCCATGATGGGATTTTCAACGCCGTAGGCGTACAGTCTCGGGTCCGTGATCTGGAAGAACACGACCGTATCGATCTGCATGGTGACGTTATCCTTTGTGATAACAGGCTGCGGCGGGAAGTCCACCACCTGCTCCTTCAGATTTACCTTTCTGGCAACTCTTTCGATAAAGGGGACCTTCAGATGAAGACCCGTGCCCCAGGTCGCCTTGTAGGCGCCGAACCGTTCCAGAATAAACGCATACGCCTGCGGAACCACCTTCACGCAGGAAAGAAGCACCATGACTGCAATGATGATCAGGACCATCAGAAAAGCAACTCCAAGACCCATAATTACCCTCCTTCTCTTATTATCAGACTTTGAGTTATCACTCCACGATTTACGGCGTCACACTCCCGGCAGCCGGTTTCACGATCAGGCGCACCCCTTTGACTTCGACGATTTCGACCACAGCTCCCTCCGGGATCTGCAGCGAATCCTTTTCGGAACGCGCAGTCCATTCGATATCGTTGATCCGCACCTGTCCAGACTGGGCCAGGTTATCAATTTTTTCCGTCACGACCGCCGTCTGGCCGATCATGCTGTTCACATTGGTCTCCGTTTTCTCATGATCCATAAAGCGCACCGCCACGGGCCGTATCAGAAGCAGGAGCACCACGGACACCCCGATAAACAGGATCAGCTGCACCGTCAGCGAACCGCCAAAGTAGGCACAAAGGCCTGCCGCCAGGGCTCCGCCCGCAAACCAGATGGTATAAAGCCCGTAGGTCATTCCTTCCGCGACCACAAACAGGACCAGAAGCAACAGCCAGATCCAAACCTCAGCTTCCATCAACAGATCACTTCCTTTCACAGGCACCGCTTCCGCCGGCATTCCGCCGCTGCCGCGCCGCCTCATACATCAGAAGTCCCGCCGCCATCGCGGCATTCAGAGACTCCACCTTTCCTTCCATCGGGATACGGATCAGACAGTCCGCGGCCTTCTGCGCCTCCGGCGTCAGCCCGTTTCCCTCGTTTCCGATCAGAAACGCCGTCCCGCCCAGATAGCTTTCTTCGTCGTAGGAATGTTCTCCGTCCAGCGAAGCCGCATAGCTGCGTATTCCGTGCTCCTTCAGAAGTTTCAATAATAATACCACATCCGGAACCTGAAGAAAAGGCATTCTGTAGATCGACCCCATGGTCGATCGGATCACCTTGGGACTCAGGATGTCGGCGCAGTTTCCCGCCAGAATCACCCCCGCAGCCCCGGCCCCCTCCGCCGTCCTGAGAATCGTTCCCACGTTTCCCGGATCCTGCAGGTTCTCGATAACTACCAGGGGTCTGACCCCATTACAAAATTGTTTCAAATCGTATACGGGTGTTTTAACAACGGTCAAAACCCCCTGCGGCGTTTTTGTATCGCTCATCTTTTCGAACACCTGATCCGAAACGACTTCCATTTCCGAATCGCCCGTCACGCCGCCGCGCAGCCTCTGCCGGACGGCACTGTCCAGATCGTCCGCCGCCCCGGCCGTGCCGGAACCCTCCCAGAAGGATTCGGAAACATAGACCCTGTGGATCCAGCCGGCGGGCGCCTCCAGGAACATCTTCCGCCCCTCAGCGACAAAAAGTCCCTGCTCCTTCCGGGCTTTGCCCTTCTGATTCAGCTGTATGATATTCTTCACCTGCGGGTTCGATGTACTGGTGATCAATGTTTTCTCCCCTTTATCATTCAAGTCTCGCTTGCGAGACTTGCGCGCCGCGTGCGGGATGCCGAAGGCATCATCTTCCTATCCGCACGCGTGCGCATCCTCGCGGAGCGTTATCTCAGTGGGGGATTGGCCCCCACTGAGATAAAAACCTCCGCAGAACCCCTGCCTGTTTCGGCAGAGGTCCGGCGGAGGACATGTTCGTGCTTCTATAATCTTCCGGGATCGCTCACGGATTACTCCAGCGGCGTCTTCATGGTGGGATGCTTGGTGTAGTTCCGGGAAAGAGCCCGGTTCACTTCCCACTCGTACTCATCAATAGTCTTCTTCATGGCCAGCGCTTCATTGATGTCGAAATCGACAAAGTCACCGTGACGGTATCCGACCACACGGCAGGTCTTGCCTTCGATCAGAAGATCAACAGCCTTTGCACCCATGATGGACGCGTACATACGGTCCTTGCAGGTGGGGCTGCCGCCGCGCTGCATGTGGCCCAGAATGGTCGCCCGGGTCTCGATGCCCGTAGCTGCCTCGATCCGGCGGGCCATAGCCTCGCTGTGGCCGATGCCCTCGGCGTTGATGATGATATGATGCTTTTTGCCGCGCTTTCTGCTCTCGATAATGTTGTTGATCAGCTTCTGCTCGTCATAGTCATATTTTTCGGGTATCAGCACGTCCTCCGCGCCGTTTGCGATACCGCACCACAATGCCAGATAACCGGCACCGCGGCCCATGACCTCGATGATGCTGCAGCGCTCATGAGAAGTAGAGGTATCCCGGACCTTGTCGATGGCTTCCATGGCCGTGTTGACAGCCGTGTCAAAACCGATGGTATACTCGGTGCATCCGATGTCCAGGTCGATGGTTCCGGGAACGCCGATAGTGTTCACGCCAAGGTTCGCCAGCTTCTGGGCACCTGCAAAGGAACCGTCTCCGCCGATGACTACAAGGCCTTCAATGCCGTGCTTTCTGCAGATCTCGGCGCCTCTCTGCTGTCCTTCCTCTGTACGGAATTCGGGACATCTGGCCGTATACAGGATCGTACCGCCCCTCTGGATGGTATCCGACACATCTCTGGCAGTCAGATCTACGATCTCCTCGTTCAGAAGGCCTACATATCCCTTATAAATACCCTTTACCTTAAGCCCGTTGGCAAGGCCTCTTCTGACCACCGCGCGGATAGCGGCATTCATGCCCGGCGCGTCGCCGCCGCTGGTCAATACACCGATTGTCTGTACTTTGCTTTCTGCCATACCATATCCTCCACCCTTGAAGGGAATGCTTTCATTTTTCCTGCTTCACCGGCTGCCGGAAACGGCTCCCGCTTCCGGCGCATTTATGTGTCAAGTATAAAGCGTTTTCATAAGTTTTTCAATACTCTTTGGACAACTTTCACATTTGCTTCTCCGTATTTCTGCTGCATCAGAGAAAGCCATTCCGGCGAAAGCGAAACCCCATAGGCGCCCGGCAGCCGCTTGACCGCCCGCACCTCTTTTAAAAAGATCACCACGGAGCTGCTCCCGGGGGATTTCTTCAGGTCCTCCAGAAGCCCCGGCGCCGCCTGATCATAAGATGCCTTGTCCGCAAACTGGAACCACACATCCTTCGGCACATCGTCAAAGGTCCGCATCCGCTCAAAGATCAGCTTGCTGTTCTTATCGTCCTCGGCCGACACCCGCCCCTGAATATAGACCTTGGCTTCTTCGTTCAGAAGGGTGTTCCACTGCTCATAATCCCGCGGGAAAACAATGATCTCCACGGTCCCCACCAGGTCCTCCAGCGTCACAAAGGCCATCATTTTGTTGTTCTTGGTGAACTTCACCGTCTTTTCGGTGATCATGCCGCCAAGAATGACCCTCTGCCCGTCCGTCACCCGGCTGCGCCCCGTCTCCTCGTCCAGAAGAAAATCCGTCGTTCTGGCCGTGATCATCTTTTCCATGGCATCCCGGTACTGCATCAGCGGATGCCCGCTTAAGTAAATGCCCAGGACCTCCTTCTCGAAGCCCAGAAGCTGCTCCTCCTCAAACTCCGGCAGATCCGGCATGCGAAGCGAAAAGGCCTCCTTCTCCTCTTCCCCCGCAATGTCGAACAGGCTCAGCTGGCCGGCGATGGAATTCTTCCTCTCGCTGCCGGCCCGGTCCACCACCTGAATGTAGACCGCCATCTTCTGACGCCGGTTTCCCGGAAGGCAGTCCAGCGCGCCGGCCTTGATCATGTTTTCGATGGCCCGCTTGTTCACCTGCTGCAGATTCCGGTCCACAAAGTCCTCCAGGTTCCGGTACGGCCCGCGGTCCTCCCGCTCGCGGACGATACCCTCGATCACCGGCCGTCCCACATTTTTGATGGCGGAAAGCCCGTAGCGGATTCCGCCCTGGTCCACCGAAAAGCCGTAGATTCCCGTGTTGATGTCCGGCGGCAGTATCCTGATGCCCATCTGCCGGCACACCAGAATATACTCCGAAACCTTTCCCGGCTGCTCAATGACCGACGTCATCAGAGCCGCCATAAATTCCACCGGATAGTAATATTTCAGGAAAGCCGTCTGATACGACACCACAGCATACGCCGCCGCATGGCTCTTGTTGAAGGCGTATTTCGCGAAATCGGTCATCTCGTCGTAGATCTTGTTGGCCGTCTGCTCCGAAATTCCCCGGGCCATGCATCCCGGAACTCCCTCGTCCGGATTGCCGTAGACGAAATTCTGACGCTCCTTCGCCATGACAGAGGCCTTTTTTTTGGACATTGCCCTGCGCACCAGATCGGCGCGGCCCAGCGTATAGCCGGCCAGGTTCTGCACAATCTGCATAACCTGCTCCTGATACACGATGCACCCGTAGGTCGGCTGCAGAATGCTCTCCAGCTCCGGCGTGTCGTACCTTATGGTATCGGGCCGGTTCTTTCCTCTTATATATTGGGGAATAAAATCCATGGGCCCCGGCCGGTACAGCGAAATGCCTGCCACCAGATCCTCAAGGCTCTGGGGCTTAAGCTCCTTCATGAAGTTTTTCATTCCGCTGCTTTCAAGCTGGAATATGCCGTCGGTCTTTCCGGTTCCCACGTAATCCAGCACCTTTTTGTCATCATAATCGATGGCGTCCATGTCAAGATGAATGCCATGGCTCTGCTCTACCAGGCGCACCGCGTCCCGGATTACCGTCAGCGTCCGAAGCCCCAGGAAATCCATTTTCAGAAGGCCCAGCCGTTCCAGCGTGGTCATGGTAAACTGAGTCGTGATGGACCCGTCCTGTGCCCTGGAAAGCGGCACATATTCGTCCACGTCCTTCTGACTGATGACGACGCCCGCCGCATGCATGGACGTATGCCTGGGAAGCCCCTCCAGTTTTCTTGCCATGTCGATGAGCCGGCGCACATCCTCCTGCTCGTCATAGGCCTTTTTCATCTCGGGATTCATCTGCAGGGCTTTATCGAGGGTGATGTTCAGCTCCTGCGGGACCATCTTGGCAATGGTATCCACCTGGGAATAGGGCATGTCCAACACCCGTCCCACGTCCCTCAAAACGCCCCTCGCCGCGAGCGTACCAAAGGTCACGATCTGTGCGACCCGCTTCTTTCCGTACTTGCGCACCACATAGTCGATGACCTCCTGCCTTCTTTCGTAGCAGAAGTCCACATCGATATCGGGCATGGACACGCGCTCCGGATTCAGAAAACGCTCGAACAGCAACTCGTATTTCAGCGGGTCCAGCTGGGTGATGCCAAGCGTATAGGCCACCAGGCTTCCGGCCGCCGAACCTCTGCCCGGTCCGACCATGATGCCCTGGCTCCTGGAATAATGGATAAAGTCCCACACGATCAGGAAATAGTCCACATAGCCCATGTTCCGGATGGTGGTCAGCTCATACTCCAGCCGCTTTCTGTGCTCCTCGGTCACCGGATGGTAACGTTTTTCCAGACCTTCATAGCACAGCTTGTTCAGATATTCCCAGGCGGTCAGACCATCGGGCACATCAAATTTCGGCAGCTTGGTATGACCGAATTCGATGTCCACATGGCACCGCTCCGCAATTTTGTGGGTATTTTCCAGCGCCTCCGGCGCATAGGGAAACAGCCGCGCCATCTCCCCGGGCGATTTCACATAATACTGTCCGCCCTCGTACCGCATACGGTCCTCATCCGACAGCTTCTTGCCCGTCTGAAGGCAGAGCAGCACGTCATGGGGTTCCCAGTCCTCGGCCATGGTATAGTGCACGTCGTTGGTGCACACCAGATCGATACCCGTCTCTTCATGAAGGCGCATCAGCTGCTGATTGACCACCTGCTGATCCGGAATTCCATGATCCTGCATCTCCAGAAAATAATTTCCCTTTCCGAAGATCTCCTGGTGCTCCAGCGCCGCCCTTTTCGCCTCGTCGTACATGCCTCTGGCCAGATACCTTGCAACCTCTCCGGCAAGGCATGCGCTGAGGGCGATGATGCCCTCATGATATTCCTTCAGCACCTCCCGGTCGACCCGCGGTTTATAATAGAAGCCTTCCACAAAGCCCTTGGACACGATCTTCATCAGGTTCTGGTACCCTGTGTTGTTCTCCGCCAGCAGCACCAGATGGTAATACCGCTCGTCGCTGCTGCCAAGCTCCCGGTCGAACCGGGACCCCGGCGCCACATACACCTCGCACCCCAGAATCGGATTGATCCCGGCTTCCTTCGCCGCCTCATAAAAGTCGATGACGCCGTACATGACGCCATGATCGGTGATGGCCGCACTGTCCATGCCCAGTTCCTTCACACGGGCAACGTATTCCTTGATCTTGTTGCTGCCGTCCAGAAGGCTGTACTCGGTGTGAACGTGCAGATGGGTGAATTTTATTCCATAATCTTCCATATTTTCCCGTCCCGGATTTCTGCCTGGCCTTCCTT
>CAMNNM010000055.1 GCA_946545425.1 uncultured Blautia sp.
AACCAACCTTAACCTGCTGACGGATGAAATCCATGGTCACGCCCTGCTCTCTCTGAGTAAGGGTCTCGCCGCAGCACATGATCGGGGTGATTCCATGCTCGAATGCCTTGAGCATCTTCTTGTTGACGGTCTCGCTGGTCTCTGCGAAGTATTCTCTTCTTTCGGAATGTCCGAGAACAACGTACTTGACACCTGCGTCCACAAGCATGTTCGGGGAGATCTCGCCGGTAAAGGCACCCTTCTCCTCAAAATACATGTTTTCTGCGCCGACCTGGATGTTGGTATCCTTGCAGGCTTCTACAACAGGAATGATATCGATGGCGGGTACACAGAAAACGACATCAACTTCGTCGTTGACTACCAGCGGCTTCAGAAGCTCAACAAGCTTGACAGCCTCGGTGGGAGTCATGTTCATTTTCCAGTTGCCTGCGATGATTTTCTTTCTGGACATAATTCTATCTCCTTATCGATTCTGATGTTTTATCTGCAGTGCAGATCAGTCCTTGTCGTTTGCTGCTGCAACGCCCGGAAGTTCCTTGCCTTCAAGGAATTCGAGAGAAGCACCGCCGCCGGTGGAAATATGGGTCATCTTGTCGCCGAAGCCAAGGTTATTGACTGCTGCCGCGGAATCGCCGCCGCCGATGATGGTGGTAGCGTCGGTCTCTGCCAGAGCCTTTGCAACTGCGATGGTTCCCTTTGCAAGGATCGGGTTCTCAAACACGCCCATCGGTCCGTTCCATACGACTGTCTTTGCAGACTTGACTTCGTCGGCAAACAGCTCTGCTGTCTTTGTTCCGATATCAAGACCCTGCATTTCAGCCGGAATCTCGTCAACACTTACGACACAGGTCTCGATCTCAGCATCGATCGGATTCGGGAAGGAAGCTGCGATGGTGGTGTCGACCGGAAGAAGAAGCTTCTTGCCGAGAGAAGCAGCCTTGTCGATCATTTCCTTGCAGTAGTCAAGCTTGGTATCGTCAACCAGAGACTGGCCGACTTCCTTGCCTTCTGCCTTCAGGAAGGTATAAGCCATGCCGCCGCCGATGATCAGGGTGTCGCACTTTTCAAGCAGGTTGGAGATAACGTTCAGCTTGTCCGCAACCTTTGCGCCGCCAAGAATGGCAACAAACGGACGAACCGGATTTTCCACTGCGTTGCCAAGGAAGTTGATCTCTTTTTCCATCAGATATCCGACAACAGAGGTCTTTACATACTGGGTAACGCCAACGTTGGAGCAATGTGCACGATGTGCGGTTCCGAATGCATCGTTTACGAATACGTCGCACAGGGAAGCCAGCTCTTTGGAGAATTCCTCGCCGTTCTTGGTTTCTTCCTTGCGATAACGGGTGTTCTCAAGAAGAACAACGTCTCCGTCCTTCATGGCCTCGACAGCTGCCTTGGCGTTCGGTCCGACAACCTCGGGATCTGCAGCAAACTTGACTTCCTGGCCAAGATGCTCGGAAAGACGTACAGCTACCGGTGCAAGAGAAAGCTCCGGCTTCGGCTCACCCTTCGGCTTGCCAAGGTGAGAGCAGAGGATAACCTTTCCGCCGTCGGCGATCAGTTTTTTGATGGTGGGAAGTGCAGCCACGATACGGTTTTCGTCTGTGATCTTTCCGTCCTTCAGCGGAACGTTAAAGTCGCAGCGGACCAGGACTCTCTGTCCCTTAACGTTGATGTCATCTACAGATTTCTTGTTCAGCATAATAATCTCCCTTCCAGGAAAAAAAGAGGGCCGGTCCTAACAAGGCCGGACCCTCCAGGTCTATTGTCTAAAACAATATGAAATTATTCTCCGAGCAGTTTGCCGAAGTGCTTGATGGTACGAACCATCTGGCTGGTGTAGGAGTTCTCGTTGTCATACCAGGAAACGACCTGAACTTCGCTGGTTCCGTTGTCAAGCGGCAGAACCATTGTCTGGGTTGCATCGAAGAGTGAGCCGTACTTCATGCCTACGATATCGCTGGAAACGATCTCGTCGGTGTTGTAGCCGAAGGACTCGTTGGAAGCAGCCTTCATAGCCTCGTTGATGCCTTCCTTGGTAACGTTGCCTTCTACGATTGCGGTAAGGATCGTGGTGGATCCGGTCGGGGTCGGAACACGCTGTGCAGCGCCGATGAGCTTGCCGTTCAGTTCCGGGATAACAAGGCCGATTGCCTTTGCAGCGCCGGTGCTGTTCGGAACGATGTTGACAGCTGCAGCGCGGGATCTTCTCAGATCGCCCTTTCTCTGCGGTCCGTCCAGAGTCATCTGGTCGCCGGTGTAAGCATGGATCGTGCACATGATACCGCTCTTGATCGGAGCGAAATCGTTAAGAGCCTTTGCCATCGGAGCAAGGCAGTTGGTGGTGCAGGAAGCTGCGGAGATGATCTTGTCTTCTTTGGTCAGGCTCTCATGGTTTACATTGTAAACGATGGTCGGAAGGTCATTGCCTGCCGGAGCGGAAATGATAACATGCTTTGCGCCAGCGTTGATATGAGCCTGTGCCTTAGCCTTGGAAGTATAGAAACCGGAGCACTCAAGAACAACGTCTACTCCAAGCTCTCCCCACGGTGCGTTGTTTGCATCCGGGATAGCATAGATCTTGATTTCCTTGCCGTCAACAGTGATGGAATCCTCACCTGCTACGACTGTGTCGCACTTTTCATATCTGCCCTGGGTGCTGTCATACTTCAGAAGATGAGCCAGCATCTTGGGGGATGTAAGATCGTTGATCGCTACGATTTCGAAGCCCTCTGCTCCGAACATCTGACGGAACGCAAGACGTCCGATACGTCCAAAACCGTTAATTGCAACTTTTACTGCCATGGTAATCTCCTCCTGTGAAATTAAATGAGACATGCCGTATCCTTTTCAGGTATATCAGCCCTACGTGCTATTGTATCGAATTCCAGGGGAAAATTCAAGACCTCATTTTAAATCTGTTACAAATATATGTATGATTCCGGTCTTCCGCGTGATATAATAGACTGTATCCGGACAGTCTTTATTAAAAGGACGCCAGAGAGGGGATCTTAATTATGAACGAAGGCATCCGATGGGATTGTCACATGCATTCTTCTTTTTCCGCCGACAGCGACGCCCCGATGGAAGAAATGATCAGCGCCGCAGGGCGCAGGGGACTGAAAGGAATCTGTCTGACCGAACATCTGGATCCGGATTTTCCAAAGACACCCGACGGCATTGATTTTTCCCTTGATATCCCGGCTTACATGGAGCATGTCCGTTCCACGGTAAATGCCGGAACAGCAGGGATCACCGTTCTGACCGGACTCGAAGCCGGACTTCAGCCGCATCTTGGTGCTTATTATACCCGTCTTCTTTCCGAATATTCTTTTGATTTCGTAATAGGCTCCTCCCATATCGTTCACGGAAAGGATCCATACTACCCCGAATTATGGGAAGGACGGGACGAGGAAGACTGCTGGCGGGAATATTTTTCTTCCATTATCGAAAACCTGAATGCGTTTTCCGGTTTCGACGTATACGGTCATCTTGACTATATCGTCCGTTACGGTCCCTCAAAAAACAGGAATTACAGCTACAGCGCGTACTCCGATTACCTCGAGCCCATTCTTCACCTTCTGATCGAAAAAGGCGTCGGACTCGAGATCAACACGGCCGGCTTTCATTACGGGCTCGGAGAACCCAACCCCAGTACCGAAATTCTCAGACGTTACAGAGAACTGGGCGGGGAGATCATTACCGTCGGTTCCGACGCACACTCTCCCGACCGGGTTGCAGCAGATTTCGACCGTGCGGAAACGGTCCTTCGGCAATGCGGTTATCGCTATTATACTGTTTTCCGTGAGCGCAGGCCTTGTTTTTACGCGCTTTAACTTCCGCCGCCCCGAAACAGGGCTGCTGAGCAAATACACATGTTTTTAGAAAAGAGTTTTTTATGAATGAGCAGTCAGACCATGGTTCGCCTGTCCGGAATCTTTCCATCAACTTTACAAGCGAGCTGAAATGGCTTTATTATGAATTATTCAAGAATGTCCCGTGCCTGGATTCCTGCTATGCGGATCTTTTAAATAAGCTGCAGGAAAATGAGCATATCCGGTCTTCCATGTGTCCGGATTCTGATCCCGTGCCTGCGTATGCCGCTTCGCCGGCATCAGGAAGCACCGTCCCGCTTGGCATGGTGCTGCATGCCGACACATTTGCAGATTCTTTATCCGGGTTTGAAAGCAGAATTCCCTATCTGCTGGAAGCAGGCGTGACATTTCTCCATATCTGTTCCCTTCCTGCACATGAAAAAGAGGAAGAAATCGTTCGTTTATTTCATGCATGCCACCAGGCCGGAATTAGGGTATGCATATCCATAAAGACGATGTTTCACAGCCCGGCTGCCTTGAACAGGACCATTTCGGATATGTTGTTCTTTGCAGATACCGGGGCGGACTTTATGTATCCTGAAACGCTTCCCGGGCAGCGTCTGAAGCCCTCGGTACTGCGTATCCTGAAGATCATCTGCGAGACGGTGCGTCCGTCTTTCCGGATTGTCGGCGACAGATCGCACTCCGGCATAGAGATGAAGTATGAATGTTCTTTTCTCTATACCGCAAATCTTATGTCTGCGATCTGGAATTCCGTGGCAACGGGAAATGTAGCGCTTCTGAAATATGAAGCGGATCACTGCACTCTGCTGCCGGAGGACCCGCTGTTTTTGAATTACCTTCGCCGGCAGGATCTTCTGAACTGGGATCTCGATTACGCCTTTCTCGGATCGTCCGGCATCGACGAGCGTGTCCACAGACACTTTCTCAACGATTTCTTTACCGGGATATATCCCGGTTCCTGTTCCCGCGGAAATCTGTTTCATGCCGGTTCGTACGGAACCAGCAGCGGTCTGTGCGGTACCACTGCATCGTTCTGCGGTATTGAGAAATACGGATTCGAGGGAAACCGCCAGGGCGTCAGTGCCTCTGTGGACCTGATGCTTATGCTTTATGCACTTGTCTTCTCCCTGCCCGGTATTCCGGTCGTATGTTCCGGTGACGAGATCGGTATGGTCAACGACTATTCATACCGGAGAAAGAAGGAGCTTCTGTCCGACGACCGGTATCTTCATCACAGCCGCTTCCGTACCGACCTTGCCGAAAAAAGGCATCAGGAGGGCACGGTACCGAACCGGATTTTCACTATGCTCATGACCCTTTGCCAGATCAGAAGAGAGCATCCCGGTCTGTTTTTAAGCGCCCCGTCCTGGACGCTGGACACCTGGTCCTCCAGTACGCTGGCACTGGTCAGAGAGACTAAAGCCGAAAAGTTCATCGGTCTGTACAACTTCAGTTCCGAAACGGACGTTGCCTGGATCAACGAGCAGGACGGCCCTTATACGGACCTTCTTTCCGGCGACTCCGCCGAAGCACAGGGAGTCTCTCTCCCGCCCTATTCCTTCCGCTGGCTTCTGAAAAGCAAATGATCACAGTTCCGGCAGCACGAATACAACGGGGACCGCTTCCGCTTGGTCCTCGCGCAGCGGTACATAAGAAAAAACGGACACATGAAACATTGCGATTACTCGCTGTTTCATGTGTCCGTTTTTTCAAGTGCCGGCGCTGCGGACGTCCCCTTATGTATTCGTGCTGACGGAACTCTTCTGACTCTTCTGCTTCTTCCCGGCCTATTTCCTCAGCTTCTCCAGAAACCTTCCGATTGGCCCCGGTTCTTCTTTATCAAGGGAATTCCGGTAGACCTCGCGGATCCGTCCGGTGATAATCTCGATCGCCACGGGAGAAAAAGTCATCAGGACAAACACCAGCGCGATCATTCCGAATTCCAGTCCCTTCAGAGTCAGAAGCCCCTGAAGGATCACTGCCAGTGTGAAGAAGATCACCTGCATGGAATAGATGATGATCTTGCGGTATTTGCTCAACGGCGCATACACCGTTTTCAAAGCCGACATATAGTTCCAGCCTGTCACCAGAACGCAGGCCGTACTCAGCATCTCCGTCGAATGATAGACGCCCCTGCAGACCAGCATCACTGTAAAGACACATGCCGTGATGGTTATGGCCGCCGGAAATGCGTTCATGAATACATGGCGCAGGAACGTGTGATCAATCTTGTCGAAATTGTCCTCCTGCGAAAGAAGGAATGTCGGGATACCCACAGCACAGGCACTGATCAGAGACATCTGGATCGGTTCAAACGGATACATGCTGCCGAAGAGAATGCTGATCAGGGCAAGCATTACCGAAAACATGGTCTTGATCAGGAACATGGATGCCGCCGTCCTGATATTATTAACCACACGGCGTCCCTGGTTCACGATGGCAGGCATGGAGGAAAAGCTGGAATCCAGCAGAACAACATTGGCAATGTTCTTTGCCGCGTCGCTGCCGCCGGCCATGGCGATACTGCAGTCCGCCTCCTTCAAAGCAAGTACATCATTTACACCGTCTCCGGTCATGGCGACCGTGTGTCCTTTTTCCTTCAGTGCCAGCACCATCTCTTTTTTCTGCTGCGGTGTCACTCTGCCAAAGATGCTGTACTTTTCTACCGCTTCTTCCAGCAGTTCCGGCGTTGTCAGCGTACTGGCATCCACATATCTGCCGGCCGTTTCCATTCCCGCTCTCTTTGCGACAGCGGCAACCGTAGCCGGGTCGTCACCCGAGATCACTTTCAGGTCCACACCCTGTTCGCGGAAAAACGCCAGCGTTTCCGGAGCATCCGGCCGGATCACGTCGGTCAGCACGATCAGCGCGGCCGGGAACAGATCGTCAGGTACGGCATTGTCCGGCCTTTCATCCGGACTGCAGGCAAGCACCAGCACACGAAGGCCCTGCTTTGCGTATCTTTCACACTGTTTTTTCAGATCCTCGAAGCCTTCCGGGAACAGAAACCCTGCGGCTCCGATCAAAAATGTACCGTAGTCCCTGAACGCCGCCCCGCTGTATTTGCGGTCTGACGAAAACGGGATCACATGAGACAGCTCCATATCGTGTCTCGGCGCAAACCGTTTTCGCAGTGCTTCCGCCGTGGCGTTTTTATCCTCCTGAACCGCGATCAGGTTGCCGATGATCCTGGAGATCGCCTTGACAGAAAGCATATCCCCCGGGGAATGAGAGGAACGTTTCGTGCCCCCGCTTTTTTCGTCAAGATTCATTCCTATACGACGAAGTCCTTCATGCCGTACCGATTCCGGGAGCGCTCCGATACTTGCATTGTCGTCTCTTCCGAATCCCTCGTAGCTCTCGGGACCGGCCGTGGCGTTCAGGTCTTCCCCGGAAAGGGGAGCCGTTTCGTCGTCCTCTGCATCGGGCACCACACATGGAACGACTTTTTCGACCTCCATGGTACCCTCCGTTATCGTTCCGGTCTTGTCAAGGCACAGGGTATCCACATGAGCCAGAGTTTCGATGCAGTACAGTTCCTGCACCAGCGTCCGTTTCATGGCAAGCCTCAGTGCTCCGATCGTAAGGGTCACGGATGTCAGCAGGATCAGTCCCTCCGGGATCATCCCAAGCAGCGCGGACGTTGTACTGACTACTGCCGTCGTCACGGAATTCCCGGATCTGTGGAATGAATTATAGAACAGGAGCAGTCCGATGGGTACGATAATGATACTGATGACCTTCAGGATCATGTTCAGCGAATTGCGAAGCTCGGAATTATGTTTTTTGAATTCCTTCGCTTCGGCAGTGATCTTTGACGCATAGCTGTCGCTTCCCACCTTCGTGACACGGCAGCAGGCCTTTCCGGAAGTGACAAAGCTCCCTGAATACAGAGTATCTCCGTCCGTTTTCGGCAGGTTGTCCGCCTCTCCCGTAAGCAGAGACTCGTTCACCTCCATTCCGCCCGAGACCACCACGCTGTCGGCCGGCACCTGATCGCCCGCCTTCAGATAAATGATGTCATCCAGTACCAGCTTGTCTGTCGCCAGACTCCATTTACGGCCGTCCCGGAGGACGACCGTCTTGGACTGAGTCAGTATCGCCAGCTGATCAATGATCTTTTTCGCACGGATCTCCTGAACGATACCGATTCCGCTGTTAATGATGATGTTAAAAATGAACAGGCTGTTTTTGTAGGACTTCACGGACAGGATCAGAACAAACAGGATCACATTGATCAGATTGAAAAATGTAAAGACATTTCCAAAAATGATCTGCCTGTATGTTCTGGTGTTCGGGTTGTCGTTATAGTTGACCTGACCCGCGTCGATCCTTTCCTGAACTTCCCTGCTGGTAAGTCCTGTCATGAATATCAGTATTCCTCCTCTTCCTCATCGTCAGAGATATCATTCTTGGGCTTCTGAAGGCCTTCGATCTTTATGTGGTGTTTTTCGGCATAATCCCAGAGAGCTGCGTGGATCGCCTCTTCGGCAAGCAGGGAACAATGTATCTTTACGGGCGGAAGGCCGTCCAGCGCTTCCATGACCGCCTTGTTCGTAACCTGCAGAGCCTCCTGGATGGTCTTACCCTTGACCAGCTCCGTTGCCATGCTGCTGGTGGCGATCGCCGCACCGCAACCGAAAGTCTTGAATTTACATTCGCGTATGATCCCGGTCTCGTCGTCGATATCCAGGAACATGCGCATGATATCTCCGCATTTGGCATTTCCGACCGTGCCGACGCCGCTGGCGTTTTCAATCTCACCCACGTTGCGCGGATTCTGGAAATGGTCCATCACTTTCTCACTATACATGATTCGCTTCCTCCTGACAAGCTGTTATTCTTTTATACGTTTTTGTTCTTTTTCAGAAAATCCTGATAGAGCGGCGACATGTCGCGCAGTCTTTCCACGATCTTCTTGAGATGATCCGCCACAAAATCCACATCCTCCATCGACGTCTCGTCGCTGATGGTCATGCGGAGCGTTCCATTTGCCTTTTCGTGCGGAACTCCGATCGCCAGCAGCACATGCGAGGGATCCAGCGATCCCGACGTACAGGCCGACCCGCTGGACGCGCATACGCCAAGTCCGTCCAGCATCAGAAGAACAGATTCTCCCTCGATGAAGTCAAAACTGACATTCACGTTATTGGGAAGCCGTTTCACCGGGTCGCCGTTCAGACGGCAGTTGGGAATCTCGTTCCGGATCCTGCTGATCAGATGATCTCTGACCTGGATTTCTTTTTCCGTGCGCTCCTTCATGGATGTAAAAGCACGCTGTGCCGCAACGCCATAACCCACGATGCCGGGCACGTTCTCGGTTCCGGCCCTGCGTTTTCTTTCCTGTGCCCCGCCATGGATAAAGCTTCGGATTTTTACGCCCTTCCGGATGTACAGAAAACCGATTCCCTTGGGACCGTTGATCTTGTGGGCACTGGAGCTCAGCATGTCGATCTTCATGTCGTCCACATTCATCGGTATCTGGCAGTAGGCCTGCACCGCATCGGTATGAAACAGGACCTGATGCCGGGACGCGATCTCACCGATCTCCCGGACCGGCTCGATGGTGCCGATCTCATTGTTTGCCGCCATGATGGAAATAAGGATGGTTTCCGGCGTGATGGCCGCTTCCACATCGGCCGGATTTACCAGTCCGTTCTCGTCAACATCCAGATAAGTGATCCTTGCCCCCCGCATCTTCTCAAGATATTCACAGGTATGCAGGATCGCATGATGCTCTATTTTTGTGGTGATGATATGATTACCTTTCTGTTTATACGCTTCGAACGCAGCCTTCAGAGCCCAGTTGTCCGACTCGCTTCCGCCTGCCGTAAAGTAGATCTCTTCCCGTTTTGCTCCAAGGGTATCTGCGATCTGCTGTCTGGCCGCGTCAAGAGCGGCTTTGCTTTTTCCTGCAAAGCTGTATATGCTGGACGGGTTCCCATACGCCTCGCTGAAATAAGGGAGCATTGCTTCCACCACTTCCGGCGCGGTTTTCGTAGTCGCAGCATTGTCAAGATAGATCATTTTCTCCATTATATATGCCTCCGGTGTCATGTATTTTTATTTCCTAGTAATTTACTTGGATTTAAAACATACTCTATCACCAGAAGCCGGTACTGTCAAGAGTCTTTCCCGGCGAAAGGCAAAGAAAGGAGAGCTGTAATAATCCGTAAGGCGACGTCCGCAGCGCCGTCACCAGAAAAACAGACGCGTGAAACAGCGAGTAATCGCAATGTTTCACGCGTCTGTTTTTTCCTTAGTCACGCTGCGCGAGGATCAGAGTTCAACAGAAACGTCAGTGTCTCGGATGCGCTCTCATGTATACATCCCGCATCTTGATGGTGTTCATGTTCAGATAGATCTGCGTCGTCGAAATATCGGAATGCCCCATCATGGCCTGGACACTTCTCACGTCCGCACCATTCTGCAGCATATGCACCGCAAAGGAATGCCGCAGGGTATGGGGCGTGATATCTCTCTGAATGCCCGCTTCCACGGCATAACCCTTCAATACCTTCCAGAAGCCCTGTCTGCTCATGGGCTTTCCGGCGACATTCGTAAACAGAGCCGGTTCATTTCCGTCATCCACAAAGGACGGCCTGCATTCCCTCAGATATCGTTCCAGCACGTCCCTGCTGATATGGCCGATCGGGATGACTCTCTCTTTGTTTCCGTCATGACATGTGACATAAGACAGTCTCAGATTTACGTCCTTGACGTTAAGATGAAGCAGCTCGCTGACCCTCATGCCGGTGGCATACAAAAGCTCCAGCATGGCCGAATCGCGCAGGCCCTTCATGGTCTGCTGGTCCGGCTGCTCCAGAAGCATTTCCACTTCCTCCACCGTAAGGATCTCCGGCATTTTCTTCTCGACCTTCGGACGTCTTAAGCCTGCGGACGGATCCTCCTTTATTTTCCCTTCCTGATACATGTGCTGGAAAAAAGCCCTCATGGAGGCTACGGTTCTGGAAATGGATGCGGAAGCAAAATTGCCGGTTTCCATTTCATGAAGATAGTCCTCCAGATCCTGTTCCCGGATCATGGAGATCTCACTGATTCCTCTTTCTCTCAGAAAGGATACCATCTTCTTCAGGTCTCTCTGATAGGATACCTCGGTGTTGTAAGTCGTGCGTTTTGTGTTATGCAGATACGAGATGAACTCGCGGATGTCTCTTTCCATTTCTTATTACTTCCTGACTTTTTTATTTGACGCCTGTGCAGTCCCCCCGGCTGACAGCCATCATATTTGTAGAAGTAATTTATCCCTTCAAAAATGTAACTGTATTATACAATTTTATTAACATAAAATCAACACTTATTTTCCGCCGAAATATCCGGAAAGCCTTGATTTTACGGCATTTTTAGAACATCCTGTGTTCCGTGTCCCCCCATTCCACCAGATATAGTTGTTAACAAAATATTAAAAATAAATTAAGGCATCCGCGCAGATACTTCTGCGTGAATGCCTTATTTTTCGTCGTAATGGATTATTTCTTATTTTGCGTAGTCTACCGCTCTGCTCTCTCGTATGACATTTATCTTGATCTGTCCCGGGTATTCCAGCTCGGCTTCGATCTGCTTTGCGATATCTCTTGCCAGCAGCACCATGTCGGCCTCTGATACATGTTCCGGAACGACCATTACACGGATCTCACGACCTGCCTGAATGGCAAAGGACTTGTCTACGCCCTTGAAACCATTGGCAATATCCTCAAGCTGCGACAGGCGGTTGGTATAGGTCTCGATCGTTTCTCTTCTTGCACCCGGACGGGCCGCCGAAATGGCGTCTGCAGCCTGTACGATACAGGCGATCAGGGATTCCGGTTCCACATCACCGTGATGTGCCGCTACCGCATTGATAACGACCGGGGATTCCTTGTACTTCTTGCAAAGATCCACACCGATCTGAATATGCGAGCCTTCCACTTCGTGGTCGATGGACTTTCCGATATCATGGAGAAGACCGGCTCTCTTGGCAAGACGTACGTCGGCTCCGACCTCACCTGCCAGGATTCCCGAAAGCTGTGCGACCTCGATGGAATGCTTCAGCGCATTCTGTCCATAGCTGGAACGGAACTTCATTCTGCCGAGCAGCTTGATCAGCTCCGGATGGATTCCGTGAACGCCAACGTCCATGGCAGCGTTCTCGCCCTCTTCCTTGATCTCGGCTTCGACTTCCTTCTGCGCCTTTTCAACCATTTCCTCGATCCTTGCCGGATGTATTCTTCCGTCAACGATAAGCTTTTCAAGCGCGACCCTGGCCACTTCTCTCCGTACAGGGTCGAAAGCGGAAAGCACAACAGCTTCCGGCGTATCGTCGATGATCAGATCTACACCGGTCATGGTTTCCAAAGTACGGATATTCCGTCCTTCCCGGCCGATGATCCTTCCCTTCATCTCATCGCTGGGCAGCTGCACCACAGAGATGGTCGCCTCGGCGACATGGTCCACCGCGCATCTCTGAATGGCGTTT
>CAMNNM010000056.1 GCA_946545425.1 uncultured Blautia sp.
GCCCTTACCGCATCCATGGTGATGGCTGCATCCCCTGCCGTTATGGCCGAAGAAGCCGCGCCGGCCGAAGAAACCGCTGAAGCTGCCGAAGAGACTGCCGAAGCCGCAGAAGAGACTGCAGAGGCTGCAGAAGCCGGAGCGGAAGAAGAGGACGAAGAGAACTACCTGACAGGTGATGCATCAATGGATGATCCGCTCAACCAGGATGAGATCGGAGAGAAAGAGATCCTTGTCGTCTCCTTTGGTACCAGCTACAATTATTCCCGGTATGCTACCGTAGGCGCCATCGAAAGAGCCGTTCAGGAGGCCTTTCCGGACTGGAGCGTACGCAGGGGCTTTACCGCAAACATTATCATCGACCATGTACAGAGCCGCGACGGCGTTCTGATCGACGATGTGGACGCTGCGCTCAAACGTGCAATGGATAACGGCGTCAAGGATCTTGTCATCTGCTGCACGCATCTGATGGAAGGTCACGAGTACACCGACGTCATCAACGCCGTGGCAGACGTTGCCGACAGTTTTGAACATGTTGCCATCAGCAAACCGCTTTTCGGTATGAATGACGCACTGGATCTTGATCCGGTCGTTAACGCGATCACACTGGCGGCGGCAAACTATATGGACGGCGAGACTGCTTTTGTATATATGGGACATGGCACAGATGCCGATTCCGATGCCGATTACGGCGCTCTTCAGGACGCGCTTACAGCTGCAGGCTATGAAGATATTTACATTACGACTGTAGAGTCTGAAATATGGAACACTGACCGCGTCATCGAAGCCATGAAAGATAAAGGCTACAAAAAAGTCGTGCTTCGTCCGCTGATGGTTGTGGCCGGCGATCATGCCCACAACGACATGGCCAGCTTTGAAGAGGATTCCATCCGTACACAGTTCGAAAAGGAAGGATACGAGGTTGACTGCATCCTTGACGGACTTGCACAGATCGATCTGATCCGCGACATTTATGTTTCACGCGTAGAAGAAGCGATTGCCTCTCTGGAGGGATAAAATGAAAATCAGAAGTATTTACGCTGCCGCGCTTCTGTCGGCAGTCCTGACTTCCCAGGTGTTCACGGCCGCGGCGGAGGAATCCGCCGTCTCTGCTGATGCATCACAGGATGTGTCTGATCTGTCAGAGCAGATCGAGGCGGCACGCCAGATGGATACCACGGGTGTCGCCGATGCCTCGGACATGACAACGGTAGAAGAGGTGGGGGATCCACAGGCGGCACCGGTATCCGCCGGAGAACTTCTGGAGGGCGAATACGAGATCGCCTTCGAGTGCAGCTCATCCATGTTCAAGATCCGCAGGGCAATCCTGAAGGTCAAAGAAGGAAAAATGACCGTGGACCTCGAAATGGACGGAGAAGGCTATCTGTTCCTTTATCCGGGCAGTCCCGAGGAGGCAGCCAAAGCTGATGCCGGATCCTTCCTGTACTTTGATGTCAACGACGAGGGATATCATGTATTCCGGGATTACCCTCTGGAAGCCCTGAACACGAATGTCCCCTGCGCAGCCTTTTCAAAGAAAAAAGAGCAGTGGTACGCAAGAACGCTGTTCTTTAAGGCTTCGTCTCTGGAACCCTCCGCATTTGCAGAAAGTCAGGGAAATACAGCCGAAAGCGTAGACCTTGCAGACGGGGTCTATACCATAGACAGTATTCTTGGAAACGCGGGCGGAAAGACCGCACTTGAATCTTCCGTTCTGACGGTTGCAGACGGAAAAGCCACCGTAAAAATCGAATTCAACACCGCGAAATTTGATTATGTAAAGGTGGACGGCGTACAATACGACGCGGTTCCTGGAGAGGAAAACGCAGTATTTGAATTCCCGGTATCCGTATTCGATACAGAAATTCCCATGATCGCGGACAGCACCGCCATTCAGGGGATGAATGTGGAAAAGGAATTCACCATCACTTTCCCGTCAGAGACGATTAAAGCGGCAGAATAAACAGAAGGAAGACCAGGATGACATAATATTTTTACATCATCCTGGTTTTCTTATGTCCAAAAACATGTTATAATAAACGGAAAATGTTTTCAGGTGAGGCTGTCGGCATTATGAATTATCTGTTTTCTATCATCTTCGGTATCATACAGGGAATCACGGAATTTCTTCCGGTCAGCAGTGCCGGACATGTCGCCGCGATCTCAAAGACCATGGGCCTTTCGTACGACTCGGCCCTGCTCTTTGAAACGGTGCTTCATGTGGGTACTCTGGGCGCCGTCTTTTATTATTTTCAGAAGGATATCCGCAAGATCTTTTTCGAATTTATCGGTATTATCCTGGATCTGGTCAGCAATCTGTATCTGTGGCTGCACAACAGACGCGCCGTAGGCCACGAGATCCGTTACGGAAAAATCGTCGACAACGTTTACAGAAAATTTACGGTCATGCTGCTTGTGACGTGCATACCAACTGCATTGATCGGCTATTCGGCCCGGAATCTGGCCGTTCTTGCATCGCGTTCCGAATACGGTACCGGGATAGCCTTTCTGGTCACATCCCTCTGGCTTCTGGTCATCAGCCTCAGCGGGAGCGGAGGCATCCGTACACCGAAGGAAGCAGGCTATGACAGCTCCATGTGGATCGGCATCTGTCAGGGACTTTCCGTATTTCCCGGCATATCCCGCTGCGGAATGACCGTGGGAGCCGGATTAATGTGCGGCTTTACCAGACGCATGGCAGTCAAATATTCCTATATTGCATCGATTCCCGCCATCATCGGGGCGCTGATCGTGGAAATTCCGTCTTCATCCCTGTCTTTCGAAGGGGCGCCGGGAATTGTGATGCTGATCCTTGGAATGCTGTTTTCGGGCATTACAGGATATTTTCTTATTTCGATAACGATCAGGCTTGTCACGGGCAGGCATTTCAGATATTTCGCGGTCTACTGTCTTCTGGCGGGGATCGTGATGCTGCTGCTTTAAAAAGGAAGGACCATTCATGGCATCCAGTAAATCTAACAGTAACCAGAAAACCAGGACCCGCAGCGCTTCTTCTGCATCCTCCTCTTACCGTTCCGCGAAAAAGAAAAATACAGCCGGTACCGGCCAGATTGAGATTATTCTTCTTATTCTTTTTCTGGCCTGCCTGGTGATGTTCGGCAGTGTGATCGGATTTGGCGGGATCGTGGGCGACGCAGTCGGCGGAATCCTTTTCGGCGCTGCGGGCAGGACAGCGTACGCAGTTCCCTTTGTGATTTTTATCAGCATTACCATCATGCTGGCCGGACACGGATCGGTAAAGGCTGTAAAAAAGGCAGCTGCGCTGATCGTTTTTCTGCTTCTTACGGCGGGCTTTGTCCAGCTTGTTACGGACGGATGCCCTCCGGGACTTACCCTTCATGACTATTTTCAGACCGGTTCGGATTATCACACGGGCGGCGGATACCTGGGAGGCGCCGCAGCAGTTTCTTTTTCCAGAGCCTTTGGCGTCGTCGGAGCGGAAATCCTGCTGGTATTTCTGATGCTTTCCTGCCTGATCGTGATCACCCAGGAATCCTATCTGAATTTTGTCTCAGGTCTGGTTGCCGGTATTATTTCCCTGTTTCAGGGAGCACGGACCCGCTACGACGAAGGACAGCCTGAAAGGAAGCTTCGCCGCGAGGTACGTCAGAGAGAAAGAGAACAGCTTCGGCAGGAGCGGAAGTCCGAGCGCCTGAGAAGGCTTGAGGAATCGCTGAATGAAGAAGATATGTCTGTCAGCGATGAAGAGGCCGATGAGATTCTGTATGGGAAAACGAATCGCAAGAAACGTCGTTTTCTCGAGGGTACCGAGCTGAAGAAAACGGAAGAAGACATGCCGGAGACGCTCGACACTGATACCGGCGCCGATGATGATTTCATAATCCCGGAAGAGAAAAAAACGGTCTCCAGGAAAACTTCCGCTTCGAAAAAGAAGCCGGCGAGCCGTAAAAAGTCTCCCGTTATTCAGGATATCACCGAAGAGATCACAGGCCTGTTCCTGCACGAAGATGCCGAAGACGATGCAGATGAACCACTTTCGGATCCGGATGAAGCAGTTTCAGACTTCACAGTGGAAACGCCGGCTGTTCAGGAAGAAGAAGTCAGGGCGCCGCAGCCCGCTCCTTCGCGTCCCCGGAAGAAGAAAGCAGATAAAGCTGTTGTGGAAGAAGAGGTCCGCAGCGTAGAAGAAGAGATCCAGCGTCAGGACGAAAAGCCCGCCGCTCCTGCGTATCAGTTTCCTCCGATCTATCTTCTGGAGAAGGGGAACGGCGCAGCAAAGGGAGAATCGGAGCAGTCAGTCCGGAAAACGGCTCAGAAGCTGCAGGATACCCTGTATAATTTCGGCGTGAACGCCAAGGTGGTGGATGTCAGCGTAGGCCCGAAGGTTACCCGGTATGAGCTTCAGCCCGAGATGGGCGTGAAGGTGGCCAGCATCGTAAGGCTCGCCGACGATATCAAGCTGAATCTTGCCGCGGCCGATATTCGTATCGAAGCGCCCATTCCCGGAAAGTCCGCCGTAGGGATCGAGGTCCCGAATAAAAACGCGGCGACCGTAAATTTCAGAGATCTGATCGAATCGCCGGGATTTGCAGGAGCGAAATCGAAGCTTGCCTTTGCTGTCGGCATGGATATCGAAGGAAAGCCCGTGATCACGGACATCGCAAAAATGCCTCATCTTCTGATCGCCGGCGCAACCGGATCGGGAAAATCGGTCTGCGTGAATACGCTCATTATGAGCATTCTGTTTAAAGCGACGCCCGACGAGGTAAAACTGATCATGATCGATCCGAAGGTCGTGGAACTCAGTGTTTACAACGGGATTCCGCATCTGCTGATCCCTGTCGTGACCGATCCGAAAAAGGCCGCGGGAGCTCTGAACTGGGCGGTTGCAGAGATGACCAGAAGATACGATCATTTTGCGGAACAAAATGTCCGTAACCTGAAAGAATATAATGCAAAGATCAAAAAGCAGAAGCCCGAAGAGGGAAAAGAACCCCTGAAACCGCTTCCGCAGATCGTTGTGATCGTGGATGAGCTTGCCGATCTGATGATGGTGGCAAAAAAGGATGTGGAAGATGCGGTCTGCCGTCTGGCACAGCTTGCCAGGGCCGCCGGCATCCATCTGGTCATCGCGACCCAGCGTCCTTCTGTCGATGTCATTACGGGACTCATCAAGGCAAATATGCCTTCCCGCATTGCCTTCGCGGTTTCTTCCGGCGTGGATTCAAGAACGATTCTGGACATGAACGGCGCTGAAAAACTGCTGGGAAAGGGAGACATGCTCTTTTATCCCCAGGGTTATCCGAAGCCCGCAAGACTTCAGGGAGCTCTCATTTCCGATGAGGAAGTTACCGAGATCGTGGAATTCCTTACGGCACAGAACCCGAAGGCCGAATACAGCGCCGAGATAGAGCAGTCCATGTCGACGTCTGTACAGGTCCAGATGACGCCGAATGATTCGGATGACAGAGATGTGTACTTTGAAGAAGCCGGACGGTTTATCATTGAAAAACAGAAGTCGTCGATCGGAATGCTTCAGCGAATGTACAAGATCGGATTTAACAGAGCGGCAAGGATCATGGATCAGCTTGCCGATGCAGGAGTCGTCGGACCGGAAGAGGGTACCAAACCCAGAAAGATCCTGATGACGATGGAAGAATTTCAGAATTATCTGGATGAGAACGGATGATGAAATATGCAATGTCCAAAATGCCATAAGGACGTTCCTCCCGGAAATCTGTACTGTCCGGAGTGCCTTACCGAAATTCCGTGGGTCAAGGAATTTGACACCGTGGAGATGAGGCAGAAAAAAAAGGAGGAACCTTCCGGCAGCAAGATTATGCCGGCCGAGCACAGCAGCAATGCCAGGACCTGGATCATACAACTTCTGATCCTGGTGAGTGTCACGGCTATCGGCGCTGCCGGGCTTGTAAGCTATTATATTTACAGAAAGAGCCATACCTTTGACGCTCTGATCGAACGGGCTGAAAAAGAGGAAGCACAGGGAAGATACGATAAGGCGTTAACCGCCGCGACAGAAGCCGTAAATAAGGCGCCTGATGATCTGGACGCAAATCTGCTTCTTGCCGGTATCATGACGGAAAATGATGATCCGGACAGCGCCGTTCTCGTTTTAAAACCCATGCTGAGTACGTATCCGGACGATGCAAGGCTCTATCAGGCCATGGCAAAGGCTTTATATCAGTCGGGGGACTACCAGACCCTTTCTTCTTTGTTTGACGATGTTGATAACAAAGAAATCTTCGCGGTATGCAATGATTATATCGCAAGGAAACCCGCGCCCAATCTGTCCGAGGGCACTTACACGGATACCATCAGCGTCGAGCTGATCGCAGAAGGCGAAACGATCTACTATACGACAGACGGGACCAAGCCTACCACGGAAAGCACCGTTTATGACGGCCCCGTAACGCTTTCTCAGGGAACGACCATTCTGCAGGCGTTCGGAGTCAATGCGCTGGGTATTCAAAGCGAGATCATGACGCGGAAATATGTGGTTCAGCTGGAAACACCTGAGGCACCATCCGTTACGCCGGAAGAAGGTACATACTACGCCAATACCATGATCCGCATCGATGTGCCGGAAGGATGTACGGCGTATTACGCCTTTGACGAGGAGCCAACGCAGGAGAGTACGGTGTATACACAGCCTATTTCCATGCCCGTGGACACTCATACGTTTTATGCGTTTCTTGTCGGCGCAAATGGAAAAGTCAGTGACACGACCACGGTGATCTACAGTCTGGAGATCGACTGAATCCATGAATATACGCATTTTAACAGTTGGAAAGATCAAAGAAAAGTATTTTCGCGATGCGATCGAAGAATACAGAAAAAGGCTGGGCCGATACTGCACCGTATATTTCATTCAGGTAGAAGACGAGAAAACGCCCGACGGTGCTGCTCCGGCTCTGGAAGATCAGATCCGGCGGACAGAGGGACAGCGTCTGTTAAAGCATCTGAAAGAAGACGATTATGTGATCGCCCTGGCGATAGAAGGCCGGATGCAGGACTCTGTGGAGCTTTCCGAAAATATAAACAGGCTGATGCTGCAGGGAAGAAGCAGCCTGACCTTTATCATCGGCGGATCCCTGGGTCTCTCGCCAGAGGTCCTGAAAAGAGCAGACCAGCTGCTTTCCTTCTCCAGAATGACCTTTCCGCATCAGCTGATGCAGGTGATCCTTCTGGAACAGATCTATCGTTCGTTCCGGATCATGCGGAACGAGCCTTACCACAAATGAAATACAGGAAGGAATATGCCGTCTATGGCAAATGATATTATTGAATTACAGATGGAAATTCCCGCGGATCAGCAGTCCAACATTTTCGGAAAGCTTGACGAGCATCTTAAACTGATCGAACGTACGCTTCATGTTTCTCTGATCCTAAGGGACTCCACTTTGAAAATACTCGGAACCGAAGCAAAGGCACAGCAGGCACAGAAGCTGCTGAAAGACCTTCTTACCATGGCGCAGAGAGGAAACACCATAACCTCTCAGAATGTAAGCTACGCCCTGTCTTTAGCCATCGAGGCCGCCGGGAAAACACTTTCAGAGATCGATTCGGATGTGATCTGCAACACGATCCAGGGAAGACCGATCCGTCCCAAAACACTCGGACAGAAAAAATACGTTGACCAGATCCGTAAGAAAATGATCGTATTCGGCATCGGACCCGCCGGCACCGGAAAGACCTATCTTGCCATGGCCATGGCGGTTACGGCCTTCCGGAACGAGGAGGTCAGCAGGATCATTCTTACCAGGCCCGCGATCGAGGCAGGCGAAAAGCTGGGCTTTCTGCCCGGAGATCTTCAGAGTAAGATCGATCCCTACTTAAGGCCGCTTTACGACGCGTTGTATCAGATCATGGGACCTGAAAGTTATGCAAAGAACATGGAGCGGGGTCTGATTGAAGTGGCGCCTCTCGCCTATATGAGAGGGCGGACGCTTGACAACGCCTTCATTATACTGGACGAGGCTCAGAATACCACGCCGGCCCAGATGAAAATGTTCCTGACCCGTATCGGTTTCGGCTCTAAAGTGATCGTTACCGGCGATGCCACACAGAAAGACCTTCCAAAAGAAACCGAATCAGGCCTTGACGTGGCCATGAAGATCCTGCGCAATATTGACGAGATCGGATTCTGTGAGCTGTCCAGTAAAGACGTCGTAAGGCATCCGCTGGTTCAGAAGATCGTACAGGCCTATGAGACCTACGAGACCAGCCACGGCAATACCAAAAAATTCAGAAGACTGTCGAGAAATAATAACGACAGCAGAAATTCCGAAAGATCAACCGACCAGGAGAACAAAAGCTCATGACTGTTCAGCTCGAGTATGAAACCGAAAAGACGCTTCCCATAGACTGTGAAAAACTTGCCGTTTCGGTGGCGGAGAGAGTCCTCGAAATGGAGGAATGCCCTTACGAAGCAGAAGTCAGTCTTGTGATCACCGATAACGAGGGGATCCACCAGGTCAACCGGGAATTCCGGAACATTGACAGACCCACCGACGTGCTTTCGTTTCCCGCGGTACCGTTTGAAACGCCCTGCGATTATGAGATCCTGGAGGAAGATGATTCTTACTTCGATCTGGATTCGGGAAACCTGGTTCTGGGGGATATTATGATCTCATCTGAAAAGGTAGTATCACAGGCAGAAGAATACGGGCACAGTATTACAAGAGAATTTGCTTTTCTGGTCGCCCACAGTATTCTTCATCTGCTGGGCTACGACCATATGACCCCCGAAGAAGCGGAGATTATGGAACAGAAGCAGACGCAGGCGCTGCATTCACTTGGAATTGAAAGGAACTGATATTCAGGCATGACAGATTTCAGAGCTGCGTTAAAAAACAAAAAGAGGATCGTTATCAAAATCGGTTCCTCTTCTCTGACACATAAAGAGACCGGGCGTCTTGATCTCCGGAAACTTGAGGTTCTGGTACGGGAACTGTGCGATCTTTCCAATCAGGGAAAGGATATCGTTCTGGTATCTTCCGGCGCCATCGCTACCGGACGGGCGGCCCTTGGACTTAAGGAAAAGCCGACCGAGCTGCGCACCAAGCAGGCCTGCGCCGCCGTCGGACAGGCAAGGCTCATGATGATCTATCAGAAGCTGTTTTCCGAATACAATCATGTGACCGCACAGATTCTTCTGACGCGGAATACCATGGTCAACGGCGTAAACCGTGTCAACGCCCGGAACACCTTCGAGGAGCTTCTCTCCATGGGTGTGATTCCGATCGTAAACGAAAATGACTCCATATCTACCTTTGAGACCCAGTTTGTGGATAAATTCGGAGACAATGACACGCTGTCCGCGGTTGTAGCGGCAATGATCAAGGCGGATCTGCTGATCCTGATGTCCGATATTGACGGCCTATACACAGACGATCCGAACCGGAACCCGGATGCTTCCTTTATCGAAACGGTCGATTCGCTGGACGAATCGATCCTCGGAATGGGAAGAGACACGCCGGGAACCAGCGTCGGTACGGGCGGCATGAAGACTAAACTCACCGCAGCCCGGATCGCTACGGCAGCCGGCACCGACATGGTCATTGCAAACGGGGCGGATTTTCATAACATACACAAAATAATGGAAGGGAAAAAATTGGGAACATTGTTCCTTCAGAACGCAAAAGAGGAATTTTTCCTGATAGATTTCATAGAAAGCCTTGGAATTTGAGTTTTTTCCCTTGAATTCAGAATATACAAAGGATTATAATAACCATGGATATGTCTAAAATCGACCGGATCAACACTCTGGCACATAAAGCGAAAAGCGTAGGCCTCACCGAGGAAGAAAAAAAGGAGAGGGATCAGCTTCGAAGGGAATATATTGCGACCATCCGTATGAATCTGCGTTCGCAGCTTGATAATATTGATGTAAAAGAAGCTGACGGGACCATCACAAATCTCGGCCAGAAGTATGGAAACAAAACAACACATTAGAAAGCTCATTCTTGCAGAACGGCAGAAGTGCAGCAGCGCTTTTATAGAATCCGCAAGCAGAAAAATAACTGAACGGGTTCTGTCGCTTGATGAATTTAAGCAGGCGGAATCGCTGTTGGTATATCTGAGTTACAGAAACGAAGCCATGACGCGTTATCTTATAGAAGAGGCATGGCGAATGGGAAAGACGGCCGCGGCGCCAAAAGTGTGCGGCCAGAGAATGGATTTTTACAAGATCCGATCCTTTGACGAAGTGTCGCCGGGATTCAGGGGAATTCCCGAACCGACGGCAACGGATGATAAAAGTCCCTTCTGTCCCGAAAATGCCCTTGTCATCATGCCGGGTGCGGTATTCGACCGGCAGAGGCACAGGATCGGGTACGGAGGAGGGTACTACGACAGGTTTCTTTCGGAGCATCCTGATATGACAAAGCTGGCGGCGGCTTTTGATTTCCAGGTGCTGGATCAGATTCCTGTCCATGAGTATGATATTTCAGCAGATCTGATCGTTACTGAACGGCAGATCTACCGGTAAATATGGATATGTATTGAATAAGGGAGGTTCAATCATGAAAAGAAAGCAGATTTATTCTTTGCTTCTTGCTGCGTCACTGACTGGATGTATGGTATCTCAGTCAGTTTATTCGGAAGAAGGGACCGATGACGTAGCGGCGGAAGCAGTTCTGGAAGAAGAACCTGTTCAGGAAGAAGCATTACCTGAGCAGTCGGCAGAAACAGGAAATACGGAAAATACACAGACCGAAGGCAATGCATCCGAAGCATCAGAAGAGACTGAGACTGCAGCTCCGGAAACACCCGCTGAAAACACACCGGAAGCGCAGGCGGTTCCGTCCGAAGCTCCGGCAGAAGATCAGCAGGTGGCCGGCAATGTGGTGACGTCCGAGGAAGAACTGAATGCAGCCATCGCGGCTACGCCGGCCGGCGAGATGCGTACGCTGGTACTGAACAACAGCTTTTCGGTCAGCAGCACTGTTACGATTCCGGCAGGTGTCAAGATCGCGCTCATCGCTTCCACCGGCAGCGTCACCATTTCAAGAGGCGCCGGCTTTGGCGGAGATGTTTTCCGGGTTGACGGTCTGTTGACATTCCAGAGCCAGGAAATCACCTCCATAGGCGATTCCGGCAGCATTACAATAGACGGAAGCGGGGCCGCGGCTGACGGATCCCTGATCCATATCAGCGATGGCGGTATCTTTGGAATGGACGGCAGCCTTTCGCTCGTTAACAATACGACCAGCGGTAACGGCGGTGCCATCTACAACGCGGCGTCCGGAAGCCTGATCATCAGCGGCGGCACCATTACCGGCAATACCGCTGCAGCCGGCGGCGGAATCTATACCGAGACCAGCATCATGGTAAGCGGAAACGTCAATATTTCCGGAAACTCCGGCACGGACGGAAGCATGGACAACGTGGCCATCGCTTCGGCGACCGATGCAATTATCGTAGGCGGTCTCCTGTACGATGCAATGATCGGTGTAAACGTTCCCGGGGCAGAGGAAGGCAGCTATGTGATCTTCATGTCCGAGGATGCCGTAGCGCAGGGCTCCACGATCGGTGAGACCTCACAGTACTTCAGCTCCGACAATCCCGGCTATATTATTTCACCAGACGGCACACTGATCGATCCGGCAAACGTTCCGGATGAACCGGTACACTCAGAGGCCTATCCCGAAGAGGTCGGCGAAGGAGAAGACACCGCTCAGACAGAAGCGTCCGAAGAAGGGGAAGATGCCGGGACGGACGCAGAAAATGAAGAGAATGATACTCAGGAAAAAAGCGCACCTACTCTGAAGCGTCTTACCGATGTTGTATGGGTGGACGCAAATACGATCACCACACAGTGCGTTTCCAATTGCGACGGCGTGTATTATGCAGCCGTCATGCCCGTCTCTGAGGGCGTCCCGGAATTTGATCTGAATGCATCCGGAATCCCTGTTACTGCCGACGTACCCTTTGACGTACTGATCAGCGGCATCAATGTAGAGGAAGACGCAGCACTTTATGTTCTTGTAAAATCCGCAGACAATCAGCTTTCCCCGAAGGGAGCTGTACCGCTCGATCTGTCTGCAAGACCGGGCGCTGCTGAGGATGAGCTGACGGCGGAAGCCGCTGAGGAAGAAGCCGTGCCGTCCGATACCCCGGCACCTGAGCAGGCCAAGACAGACACTGCGAAAGAAGAGCAGGCCGGGACAGAAGCTCCGGAAGAGGCGCAGGCTGACGCTGAGACTCCGGAAGAAGAGCAGGTTCAGGATTCTGCCGGAGAAGCAGAGACAGCGGTTGCTGAAAAAGCAGAAGCTGTGAAAAAGGCGGTATCGCTGAAAGCTGCAGCAG
>CAMNNM010000057.1 GCA_946545425.1 uncultured Blautia sp.
AGCGTTTCGATAATATTCTGGATCGGATCCAGCATCTCCAGGGCATAGGACATGAAAACCGACAGTGTTCCGATGCGCATCAGACCGTCGTATGTCAGCCGGCCGCCTTTCCATAGTACGATGGAAAGAGCAAAGGAAGACATCATGGTGACGGTGGAGATGAAAAGAGCCGAATAATGCATCTCACGGATGGAGGTCCGGCGCATCTCTGACGAATCCTTCGTAAAATTCTCTGTCATCTTTTCTTCCACGTGCAGGACCTTGATGGTCTTTTCTCCCGTAATTCCCTCGTTAAAATTGCCGGTGATCCTTGCGTTGATCTCGCGGATCTTCCGGTTGAAAAAGACCAGCTTTTTCTGGAACCAGCCGAGCAGCACGGCCGCGGCGGGGACCAGCAGCAGAATAAAGAACGTAAGATCCGGGCGGATAACGGTCATGACCACCAGAATTCCGGCCAGATAGGCACTGCTCCAGACAAAATTCATCAGCCGCCAGGAGACCAGCTCTCCGATCAGCCCGGTATCCGAAATGACACGGGAATGGATGTATCCGACAGAATTCCGGTTGAAGTACGAAAAGGACAGCGTCTGCAGATGCCGGAAGGCGGCGTTTCTGAGATCACGGTTTACGTCCAGCTCGGTCCTGCTGCAGTCAAAGCAGCTTTTGAACGTGACCAGGGTCTGACCCAGAAGAAGCAGAACATAGCTGATCACGAACAAGGGCAGACCCTCAAGCGTACCCTCCCCGACGAAATGATTCAGGGCATACCGGTTGAAGAGCGGATAAACGGCATCCACCGCGCTGGTCACACATCCAAGCAGGACCATGATGACGATCCGTTTCCGGTAGGGATGCAGAAAGGGAAGAAGCTTCGGGATACCGAAGAAGGGCAGCGAGACAGCTTTGTCCGTGTTTTCCTTCGCGTTCTCATTCATGAGATTTCGTCCTCCTTTCCGGCAGTCTGCAGATCATAGATCTTTTTGTAAAGTCCGTTCTGTTTCAGAAGTTCCTCGTGGGTCCCTGATTCGCATACCCGGCCCTTGTCCAGAACGATGATATTGTCGGCGTTCATGAGTGTTGTGATCCGATGGGAAATAAGGATCACGGCGGCCCGGTCCTGCCCGCTTTCCCCGGCATGAAGTTCTGCCAGAGAATGCCGGATCTTCTGATCGGTCTCGGCATCCACGGCCGAAAGGGAGTCATCGAAGATCATGACAGGGGGCTTGCGGATCAGCATCTGGGCGATGGCGGTGCGCTGCTTCTGCCCTCCGGACAGGGTAACGCCCCGCTCCCCCACAAACGTATCGTATCCGGAGGTAAAGCTCTGAATGGCATCGTCGATGCACGCCGTTCCGGCTGCGCTGCGGATCGATTCCATGTCGGAGGAATCCGCCGCCATGGAAATATTTTCGGAAAGGGTCCGCGAGAAAAGATAGGGTTCCTGCAGGACCATGCCGATGTTTTTTCTCAGATATCCGGCCCGGATGTTCCGGATATCGGTCCCGCCGATCGTAATCCTTCCGTTTTCCGGCGGAAGCTCGTAAAGCCGTTCCAGCAGATACATCAGTGTGGATTTTCCGGAGCCGGTTCCGCCCAGAATACCGACGGTGGAATGGGCCGGAATAAGAAAACTGACGTCATGAAGCACCTCGCGGGATCCGTTTTCGTAGGTGAAGGAAACATGGCTGAATTCAATATCCTTGTCCATGGGAGGCTCACAGGCGCCTTTTCTGTCTGTCTCCGGTTCCGCGTTCATGATATAACGGAGACGGCCGATGGAGATGCCGGCCTTGCTCATCTCGGAAATGATGCGGCCAAGGGTACGGACGGGCCAGACCAGCATCAGATTGTAGGAGCAAAGTGCGATAAATTCTCCTGCGGTAAGGCTGCCGCGTACACAGAAAACAGAGGCGCAGACCATGACGGACAGAGACTGAAGGCCCGTGACCACGTCGCCGCAGGACCAGAAGATGGATAAAAGCTTCATCAGTCTGACCCAAAGACCGGTGTAAAGAGTATTCTGGGTCTCAAAACGGTCGCGTTCGTATTTTTCGCGGCCGAAAGCCCGCACCACCCGCACGCCGGTCAGGTTTTCCTGGGCAATGGCGGAAAGAACGCCCTCCTCGACATCCACCTTTTCGAAGGAACTGCCGATCCTGTTATGGAAAAACAGCGAATACCCGACAATGACCGGGATATAGACAGCCGATGCGAAGGTGACGACGGGATGGATCCGTATCATGAACGAGACCGCCATAACGATCATGATAAACGTCCGTACAAGGGCGGTCATCTGTTCGGCGACGAATCGTTTGATGGTCTGCACATCCGAAGTACAGCGCTGAATGATGTCGCCGGTACTGTTGGATGCATGCCATTTGTAGGGCAGGGAGAGCAGATGAGTGAAGAGCTCGTTCCTCATCCGTTCGACCAGCCGCTCGGCGCCCCGCGCATTGAAGGTCCGGAACAGATAGCGGCACAGGGCAGCCATGAAGCCAAGGAAAAGGGAGGCTCCTGCGATCAGCAGGAGATTTCTTTTCAGAAAACCGAGGCCTCCCGCAAAGGATACGAGATCTTTTACAAAGGAAGAAAGACCGCCCGGATCTTCTTCGCCGATCACATAATCCACCGTAAAGGAAATAAGCCGGGGACTCAGCATGTCAAAAAAGGCAAGCAGCGTCGCAAAGACGGCACTCAGTATAAAGAAAGGCCAGCTGCCTTTCATGAAATATCCGATCATCCGGGCGTTGGTCCCGAACCGTTCTTTCTGATCCATAAGAGATACTCCTTGATGATTGTACAGATACGGCCAGTATAGCACGGCACAGGGGACATAGGAAGCACACAATTTACGGAAAAAAATGTTCTCAGCGCATCAGTTCGTGGTATAGTTATTTCAGAGACAAAACTCTTTACAGAGGTGAGAGTATGGCAAATCACAGAAGCTTTACCGGCAATTTCAGATCCTATTTCCGCATTTTTCCGAGAATTCTTGAATTTCAGCTGATCCAACTGGCTGTGACAGCGCTGATATTGTGGGGCGTGCGTAAGATCAGCATGCTTCTGATCTACAGCACCGGGCGTGTTGCGGTCACCAGCGGCGACTTCCGGTTTCTGTTTTTCCGCTGGCAGGGCTGGGTCATGATGCTTCTGATCCTTGCCTCGCTTTTTCTGGTGATCGCGTTCTTTATCAATGGAATACTTCTGCTTTCCCACAGTCTGATATTCAAAGAGAAGATCGGGATGCCCCGGCTGCTTGTGAAGGCGGTCCGCTGCATCCGGCGCTTTTTCCGGCCGGGCGGCTTTGGAATATGCATTGCCATGGCGGTCACGGTGCCGGCAGCCCTGATCGCGCTCAATCTGCCGCAGACGACACTGTTTCAGCTGCCGAATCTGGCTACGTCCAAGGTGATGGACGAGACGCTCTATCATGTGCTCTTTGTGATCTTTACAGCGGGACTTCTTCTGTGGTGGGTCCGCAACGTGTTCATGATCCCATGGGTGATCCTGGAGGACAGGCCGGCGCGGGAAGCAAAGCTGCTGGCACATGAGATGATCCGGAAGCACTGGAAAAATTTCCTTCTGAACATTCTTTTGTTCATCATCGAGATCCTGGGCCTTTTAGGCCTGTTTTACGGGCTTCTCTCGGCGATCCCCGAGATCACCAGGCCCATCCTGCGTTTTGGATTTCTGGGAAACCGGATACTCACCGTGACGATCTGTTATGTTCTGATCACGGCCATGGCGCTTCTTACCCTGATGCTGATCCCGGCACAGTTCATGGAGCTGACAAGGCTGTTTTACAGCTATAAAGAAGAACGGGAGATCCATCCGGTCCTGCGCCCGCCGAAAAGCCGTCTGCGCAATCCTGAGCTTTGGATGGGCGCCGGCATTGCCGCAGCCCTGATTACGGCCATCGTCGTTTCCGTGGTCTGGTTCGACGTACTGATGCCGGCCGGGGGCGACGTTCCGCTGATCGCGCACCGGCTGGGAGGCTTCGAAGCTGTGGAAAACAGCATGACGGGGCTGAAGATTTCCATCAACCAGCAGGTTTACGGATACGAGACGGACATCCAGCGGTCGAAGGACGGCGTCTATTTTATCAATCACGACCGGTCCTTTAAACGGATCTATGGGGACAAGAGAACGGCTTCACAGATGACCTGGGACGAGATAAAACAGCTGGAAGCCAGAAACCCGGACGGTTCTATCGAGCATCCGGTCACGCTGGAGGAAGTGCTTGACGAAGCCCGGGGGAACGGAATTCTGTTTATCGAGCTGAAGGCCCCCACGGCCGACGAGAAGATGTGCGACGATGTGGTGGCCATGATCCGTGAACGGGGCATGGAAGAGGAGTGTGCGATCATTTCCCTTCAGTACAGGCTGATCAGCTACATTTACAGAAATTACGAGGAGATCGATACCGGTTATCTGTATTTTTATTCATATGGAAATACGCCGGCGCTGGACTGCGACATGCTGATCATGGAGGAAGACGCCGCCACGAGAAGCGCGGTGGAGACGATCCATACGGCCGGAAAGAAGGCCATCGTATGGACTGTGAATTCGGTGTCGTCGGCACGCAGGTTCCTTGACAGCGAGATCGACGCCATCATCACGGACCGGGTGGAACTGTGCCGCAGGGTACAGGGAAGTCTGAAGATGCGGAACGATTACAGCCGGATCATGGACGCCTTCGGACTTACGAGACTTCGAAACCTGCTGTCGGGAAACTCACAAAGTTAGTGCCGTTTATATAGATTGACACTGAAGGGATAACCGCATATAATTAAGGTAATAACCCTGCGCTATTTTGCATGGTAGTGCAGGGCTTATTTTGTTGTTTTTCTCATATGCCGCAGTATCATCCATCGTCACAGAAGGAGAGAAAAGATGAAATTAGCTACGTTCAGAGGCGGGGTGCATCCGGATGACGGAAAAAGCCTGGCCAAAGACTGTCCGATTCAGGTCCTTCTTCCGGGAAATGAGCTGGTGTTTCCGCTTTCCCAGCATATCGGGGCGCCGGCCGTCCCCGTGGTCAAGAAGAAAGACACGGTCCTGATGGGGCAGAGAATTGCCGAAGCCGGCGGATTTGTTTCCGCCAACATTGTCAGCTCCGTATCCGGAGTTGTCAAAAATATCGAGCCGCGTCTTACCGTATCCGGCGTGAAGGTAAATTCCATCATTATTGAAAACGACGGAAATTACACTCCCGTCGAAGGACTCGGGGCCAAAAGGGATCTGGATTCCATGTCAAAACAGGAGATCCTTACCGCCGTAAAGGACGCCGGTATCGTAGGCCTTGGCGGAGCAGGCTTCCCGACCCATGTCAAGCTTTCGCCCAAGGATCCGGACGCCATCGACTACATTATCGTGAACGGCGCCGAATGCGAGCCCTACCTGACTGCCGATTACCGTCTGATGATCGAGCAGCCTGAAAAGCTGGTGGGCGGACTGAAGGCCATGCTGAAGCTCTTTGACAACGCGAAGGGCGTGATCGCCATCGAGAACAACAAGCCCGACGCCATCGCGTCCGTGCAGAAGGCCGCGGCAGGGGAAGAGCGGATCGAGGTCAGACCTCTGAAAACCAAATATCCCCAGGGAGCGGAGCGCAATCTGATCTTTGCGGTCACAGGCAGAAAGATCAACTCCACAAAGCTTCCGGCCGATGCGGGCTGCATCGTTGACAACGTGGACACGGTCGTTTCGACTTACATGGCCGTTGCCGAATCCACCCCTCTGATGCGCCGGATCTTTACCGCCACCGGTGAAGGCATCGAAAAGCCGGCAAATTACGAGGTGAAGATCGGCATGTCCTTTGCCGAGATTGCCGAGGCATCCGGCGGACTTAAGGAAGGAACCACGAAGATCATTGCCGGAGGTCCCATGATGGGCATGGCCATGTCATCCCTCGACGTGCCGGTGGGTAAGACCAATTCGGCTCTTCTGGCGCTTCTTAAGGACGAGGCCGCAGAATACGAAGAGACCGCCTGCATCAACTGCGGCAGGTGCGTCGATGTCTGTCCCTCCAGGCTTGTGCCGAAGATGATGATGGACGCGGCCGAGCGCTTCGACAAGGAATCCTTTATCGCGCTCAACGGCATGGAATGCTATGAGTGCGGAAGCTGTACCTATGCATGTCCTGCCAAGCGTCCGCTGACCCAGGGCTTCAAACAGATGCGGCAGGCCGTCATGGCCGACCGGCGCAAAAAGAAATAGGAACAGGAGGGAAATAAAGAATGGATGGATTATTTCATGTTTCCTCGTCTCCGCATGTAAGGAGCAAGGACACATCAGCCAGCATCATGTTCGATGTCGCCATCGCCCTGGTTCCTGCGACGATATTCGGCATCTGGAGATTCGGGCTGTATTCGGCCCTGATCCTTCTGGTGGCCATCGGCTTTGCGATCCTTTCGGAATACATGTTCGAGAGGCTGACAGGTCAGAAGATCACGATCGCAGACGGCAGCGCCCTGGTGACGGGCCTTCTTCTGGGCCTGAACCTGCCGGCCACGGTTCCGCTCTGGATCCCGGCCCTCGGCAGCGCGTTTGCCATTCTGTTTGTCAAACAGTTCTTCGGCGGACTGGGACAGAACTTCATGAACCCGGCCCTCGGTGCAAGATGCTTCCTTCTGATCTCGTTTACGGGACTTATGGGAAATTTCAACGTGGACGGCGTGTCCGGGGCAACGCCCCTGGCAATCCTGAAGAGCGGCGGCAACATCGACGTGGCGGCGTCATTCCTTGGAATGACCAACGGAACCATCGGAGAGGTTTCTGCGCTGGCTCTGATCATCGGCGGCATCTATCTGCTGGTCCGTAAAGTGATCACCTGGCATATTCCGGTGATCTATGTATGTTCCTTCGCCATTTTCGAGGCTCTGTTTGCAGGGCACGGGGCAGATCCCCGCTTCCTGCTGGCCGAGATCTTTTCAGGCGGTCTGATGCTGGGCGCCATCTTCATGGCGACCGACTATGTCAGCTGCCCCATCACAAAGAACGGAAAGATCGTTTACGCCGTGCTTCTGGGCGTCCTGACCGGTATCCTGAGAACGCTCGGACCGTCGGCGGAAGGTGTTTCGTACGCTATTATCCTCTGCAACATCATGGTTCCGCTCATCGAGCGCGTGACCATGCCGAAGGCCTTCGGTTACGAGAAGAACGCGCTTCAGGGCAGACAGAAGATTTCCATGAAGCTTTACAAGCCCGCGGCGGCACTGGTCGGCATCACGGCCATTGCCGGACTTCTGCTGGGCGTGGTATACGAGCTGACCAAGGGACCCATCGCGGACGCGGAGCTGAAAGCCAAGGCGGCTGCCTATGCGGCGGTATGCCCGCAGGCTTCCGAGTTTGAAGCCGCACAGGAGCTGGATGAATATACGGCTTCCATTACGGCAGCCGACGGCAGTGTTGCGGACGGACAGTTCGGCAGAGTCGTGTACGACGGCAATTACGCCGGTCTTGACGAAAACGGAAACGTTGTCGGCTATGTCGTCAACGTAACGACAAAGGAAGGCTTCGGCGGCGAGATCTCCATCAGTGTCGGAATGGATACGGAAGGAAAGACCACAGGTCTTGCGTTCCTGACCATCAACGAGACGGCCGGTCTCGGTATGAATGCCACGAAGGAAAGCTTCTATACCCAGTATGTCGACAAGCAGGTGGAAGAATTCACCCTGGTGAAGGGAGCTGCTTCCGCGGATAACGAGATCAGCGCCATGAGCGGTGCATCCGTAACCTCTCAAGCGGTCACCAACGCCGTCAACGCGGCGCTGTATGCCGTACAGGGTCTGTCAGAGTAAGGAGGTGCGGAGATGAATCAATATCTGGAACGAATCAAAAACGGTATTATTACGGAAAATCCGACCTTTATCCTGGTCATCGGAATGTGCCCGACTCTGGCAGTCACGACTTCGGTCTCCAATGCCATCGGCATGGGCCTTTCCACCATGGCGGTGCTGATCCTTTCCAATCTGCTGATCTCGCTTCTGCGGAACGTGATCTCGGATCAGATCCGCTTCCCGGCTTTCATCGTCGTCATTGCTTCCTTTGTCACGATCGTGGAGCTGGTGCTGAAGGCATATATTCCTTCCCTTTATGACGCGCTGGGGCTTTATATCCCCCTGATCGTCGTTAACTGTATCATCATGGGCCGTGCGGAAGCCTACGCTTCCAAGGCTTCTCCGATGCTCGCCGCATTCGACGGCATCGGCATGGGACTTGGCTTTACCATCGCGCTGACGCTCATCGGCTCCTTCCGTGAGCTTCTCGGAAACGGAACGTGGCTGGGCTATCGGGTTATGCCGTCCGTCTACACGCCGATCGGTATCTTCGTCAAGGCCCCGGGAGCTTTTATCGTGCTCGGCGCCATCATTGCAGTCCTGAACGGCTTCAAGATCAAAAACAATTCCGCCAAAAAGGTGGAAGGCTGTGACGGAAACTGCTGCGGCTGCTCAAAGAATTCCTGCTCCGACCGAAAAGAAGAGCAGAAGGCCAATGCGTAAAGGAGGGGAGAGCGTATGAAGGAAATGATTTTACTGCTCGTGGGAGCAGCACTGGTCAATAACGTCGTACTGAGCCAGTTCTATGGCCTGTGCCCCTTCCTCGGCGTTTCCAAACAGGTCAAGACGGCAGCCAGCATGGGCCTTGCGGTTCTGTTCGTCATAACGATTGCGTCGGCCATCGCCAATCTGATCTACACCTACGTGCTTGTACCGCTGGATCTTACTTTCCTGCAGACCATCGTTTTCATTCTGGTCATCGCGGCGCTGGTTCAGTTTGTCGAGATGTTCCTGAAGAAATCGAATCCCGGCCTTTACAAGGCGCTGGGCGTATATCTTCCGCTGATCACCACCAACTGCGCGGTGCTTGGCGTCGCCCTCAGCAATGTGCAGGAGGAATACGGCTTTGTCCAGAGCGTCGTCAACGGAATCGGCACTTCTCTGGGCTTCCTGATCGCCATCGTGATCATGGCAGGAATCCGTGAAAAGACGGCACACAACAAGGTGATCGGACCGTTTAAAGGGATGCCCGTGGTCCTGTTTGCGGCGGCCCTGATGGCCATCGCCTTCACCGGTTTTGCCGGTCTGATTTAAGGAGGCGCAGGGATGAGTATAACAGGTATAATCTTTACCATCATCGTAGTGGGAATGGTCGGCCTGGTGGTCGGATTCCTTCTGGTGACGGCAAGTGAAAAATTCAAGGTGGAAGTCGACGAAAAAGTGACGGCAGTCAGGGAGCAGCTTCCCGGAAACAACTGCGGTGCCTGCGGCTTCCCGGGGTGCGACGGTATGGCGGCGGCCATCGCGTCCGGCCAGGCTCCGGTCAACGGCTGTCCCGTAGGCGGGGCGCCCGTTGCGGAAAAGATCGGAAAGATCATGGGCGTCGAGGCAGGAGAGACTGTAAAGATGGTTGCCTATGTGCGCTGCAGCGGAGACTGTCAGCATGCAAAGGACAAGAGCGAGTATTATGGGATCAAGGACTGCCGTGCCGCGGCGGCCATTCCCGGAAAGGGAGCAAAGGCCTGTACCTACGGATGCATGGGCTTCGGCACCTGCGTAAAAGAATGTCAGTTCGACGCGATCCATGTGATCAACGGCGTCGCGGTCGTGGACCGTACAAAATGCAAGGCCTGCGGCAAATGTGTTGCTGCGTGCCCCAACGGCCTGATCGAGATGATCCCGGATAAGGCACACTACGTGGTATCCTGCCGTTCCCAGGATAAGGGCAAAGCAGTCAAGGATGCCTGCAGCGCAGGCTGCATCGGCTGTACCGCATGCACCCGCGTGTGTGAGAGCGATGCGATCCATATGAACGGCAATGTGGCGGAGATCGACCAGACAAAGTGCACCGGCTGCGGCAAGTGTGCAGAGAAATGTCCGGTGAAGATCATCCATGCGAGATAAGGGAGGAAAAGAGATGAGCAGTAAGAAAAAGGGACTGGTATCGCTTCTTGTGATGGCGGTGCTGATCATTGCCCTGATGCTGGGCTCCAACGGAATCTACAACCTGCTGTCTTCCGTGGGACGCCACACCACAAAGCCGACCGGAAACAGCTTTACGGCCGGTGAGTACGAAGGCGTGGGCCAGGGCAAGATGGGCGATATCAAGGTAAAGGTAACGGTTTCGGATACGGCCATCGAGAACGTGGAAGTACTGGAACAGTCAGAGACCCCCGAGTTTGCGGATCAGGCGTTTGCCACCATGATCCCGGCGTTCCCGGTCATGCAGACGGTTTACGGCGTTGACGACGTAAGCGGCGCAACTGTATCAAGCCACGGTATTAAGGAAGCGGTCGCGGACGCGCTTTCGGCGGCCGGCTGCGATGCAAGAACCCTGATCGCCTCCGGTGCGGACGCTCCCGCACCCGAAAGTGCAGAAGGCGGTGAAGGCGCATCCGAAGAGCTTCAGGCCGATATCGTGGTCATCGGAGCCGGCGGCGCCGGGATGACGGCGGCCATTCAGGCCGTGCAGGACGGCGCGACGGATGTCATCATCCTGGAAAAGATGCCCATGACGGGCGGAAACACCACCCGCTCCACAGGCGGTCTGAACGCCTGCGGGACCTCCTATCAGGAAGCGGAAGGCATCGAGGATTCCGTGGAGCTGATGGTGGAAGACACCATGAAGGGCGGACATGACCTGAACGACAAGGAGCTGGTTACCACAATGGCAGAGAATTCCGCGGCGGCGGTCGACTGGGTCAACGAGATCGGCGGCGACCTGAGCGTGGTCGGCATGTTCGGCGGCGCCAGCGTCAAGAGAATTCACAGACCCTCCGATACTTCGGCAGTGGGCCCCATGCTGGTTTCGGCTCTGAACAACAAGATCGCCGAGCTTGGCATTCCGGTGCTCTTAAACACCACCGCCAACGAGATCGTGACGGACGAGGACGGAAAGGTCACCGGAGTGAAGGCGACCGACGCCTCCGGAAATGAAGTGACCTACAACTGTACCGCAGTGGTCCTGGCGACCGGCGGCTTCGGCGCCAATGCCGAGATGGTAACCGAATATAAGCCGGAGCTTGCGGGATTCGGAACCACCAATCATTCCGGCGCCACCGGAGACGGGATCAAAATGGCACTGGAGCTGGGAGCCGGACTGGTCGACATGGAACAGATTCAGACTCATCCGACCGTCAATCCGGATACCCAGACCATGTACACCGAGGGCGTGCGCGGAAACGGCGCGATCCTGGTAAACAAAGAAGGAAAACGCTTTGTCAACGAGCTGGAGACCAGAGACGTGGTTTCCGCAGCCATTCTGGAGCAGACGGACGGTCAGTGCTACATGGTCTTTGACCAGGCGGTACGCGACAGCCTTGCCGCCATCGAGACCTATATCAATCAGGGAATCGTGACCGAGGCCGATACTCCCGAAGCACTTGGCGAGGCCATCGGCGTCGACGGTGCAGCCCTTGCCGAAACACTGGCGGCTTATGCGGAATATCAGGCAGCCGGCGAGGACAAGGATTTCGGACGTGAGAGCATGGAAGTGCCGCTCACGCAGCCGAAGTATTACGCAGCCCTCTGCGCACCGGCCATCCATCACACCATGGGCGGCGTAAAGATCAACACGAACGCGCAGGTTCTGAGGGAAGACGGCACGGAGATCATGGGCCTTTACGCGGCCGGCGAAGTGACCGGCGGCGTGCACGGCGGAAACCGTCTGGGCGGCAACGCGGTCACCGACATCGTGGTATTCGGCCGTATCGCGGGAAGCGCGGCAGAGGCCTATGTGGCGGACAACGGCGGAAACACCGAGCAGGAGATCACGGCTTCCGAGACCGGAGCGGCAGCCGCCGCGGTACCGACGGAAACCGGCAGCTATACGGACGGTGTGTACGAAGGAACAGGAACCGGTAAGAACGGCGACATCAAGGTGGAGGTGACCGTCGAGAACGGAAATATCTCTTCCATCGTATTGAAGGATCATGCGGAAACGCCGGGCATTTACGAGCCGGCCGAGGCAGGAGTTACGGCAGCCATTATCGAATCCCAGACGACGGATGTGGATTCTGTTGCCGGAGCGACCATGACCAGCGACGGAATCAAGCAGGCGGTGGCCGACGCTCTTTCGGGAGCAGGCGGCAGCGCGGGCGGATCCGGCGATGAGGAAAAGGTGACCAACATTACCGTCGAAGAGGGCGGAAGTCTGATCATCAACAATTATTTTGAAGAACCGGCGGCCTGACAGTTTTCAGAGCCGGTGAGCATAACAGAGTAACAAAGGGCCTTTTC
>CAMNNM010000058.1 GCA_946545425.1 uncultured Blautia sp.
GCAGTCCTCTTCATAACGGTCAGGAGAAGAATTCTCCAGAAGACCGATAATGTGCGGCTTGCTCTCCAGGTGCCGCATCAGGGCAGGATAGTAAAAATGCCCCTCACCCGGATGACGGTACAGCTGCTTGTTTCCATCAAAGACAAAATCCTTCAGATGAAGAACAGAGATCCTGTCTCCATAGAGGGAAAAGGCCCGGTTCAGAATATCCGCCTGAGCCTCTTTATCAAACTCCGCTTCGGGCGGAATAAGATTGACCGGATCCAGGATCACTTCCACATTTTCCGAATCAATGTCCGAAAGAAAACGCGCCATTTTTTCCGGGGAATACAGGGTATGATCAAATACGCCTTCAACCCCGACCGTGACGCCCAGCTGCCGGCCGGCACGGACAATCCTTTTGAAGCTGTCAAGAACGGTATTATAACAGGCCTCGGACCTGGTATCCTCCGTCACAGACATATCAGAAGAAAAGCGTCCGGTTTCCGTGCCTACCATGTCGGCGCCGATCCGCCTGGCATACTTCATATGTTCGATAAAACGGGCGATTTCGGATTCTCTTTTCTTTGGATCCGGATTGGCCGGATTGATGTAGCAGCCAAGAACAGCTACATGAATGTCCCGTTTTTCCAGTTCTTTTTTTATGTAATAACAAAAACCTGTATTGTAATGCCCTGTGCTGAAATCATAATCGCTTACCGATTTGGATAAGGCCAGCTGAATATGCCGGATGCCATTGGCCTGTACCGTATCCAGTACATCCAGAAGAGGGGCCTTTGCACAGATATCGTGACATCTCATACCATAATCAATTCTTATACCGCTCATATTTTCCCTGCCCGCCTGATAATCTCAGACTTCTTCCTTTTTTCGATATTCTCTTGGAGATACTCCGTAAACAGAATGGAATACGTCGCCGAAATAGTTGCTGCCGGAAAAGCCGCAGGCCTCGGCGATCTCCTGGATGGACATACGGGTGGAACGAAGAAGCCGCACGCTTTCCTTCAGCCGCAGATGCGTCAGATAATCCTTGAAGCTGATCCCGGCCAGTTCCTTGAATTTTTTTGAAAAATAGGTCGGTGTAAAGCCTGCCTCACAGGCCGCATCCTTCAGCGTGATGGGCCGCATGTAATTGGCGCCTATGAACCGGGCTGCGTTCTGAAGACCGGTTTCAAGACTGTCTTCTTTGGCCGCGGCAGTGACAGGACTTGCGTTGTGCCGCAGGTAGAGCAGAAAAACAGGAAAGAGGTAGCGCAGCATCATCTCCCCGTAGTCGTTATTCATACGGTAGAACTCCAGCATACGGGCAAGCAGGGATAAAAATTCAGGCTCCAGCTCTTCGCGGATCATAAAATGCCTTGGAAGAACCCAGTCCTCCCTCTTCTGGCGAAGATAGGATTTCATGGATTCGTCCAGGCGCTGATCGTCAAAATATAACGTATACCTGTCATGGAGTCCCTTCTGTTCGTAGGTAACGATATGATATTCCCCCGGATGAATGACCAGAAAATGTCCCCGCTCCAGATTATAAACCGTATTCTCCAGAAAGCATCGGCAGGAACCCTCCTGCATGTAGTAGATTTCGTAATAAGAATGAAAATGGGGGGATGACTGAACATGATGATTGGTTCGCCGCTTCTTGTCAATGTTGAAATGGTTTCGAAGCCGTTTATCTTTGGAAAGCTCCTGCAGGTCTGACATAACGCTGTCCCCCTTTCTTCGTTATGATTTTACAATAAGCAGATTGGGAAGACAAGATAAATAATCTGTAATTATAGAGGAAATAAGACATCTTTTCAGTGGTAATGGGCGAATACTACATGTTAACATTGATCTATCAGATAAATGAGGGGAGGATAGAATGAATCGAGATAAAACGGAAAAATACTTGAAGCAATATCTGAATAAATATCGTCCCTATCAAAATTATTGGAATTATGAAGACGGATGCCTTCTGATGGGCTGCAAAAGGATGTATGAAGCGACGGGGGATCTGTTTTACAAGGACTTCATCCTGCAGTATCTTGAGAAGCGCGTGAGTGAGGATGGTACGATTCCATCCTACAACAAAGATCATTATGCGCTGGATGACCTGAACTGCGGCCGGCTTCTGTTCTTCGCGCTGGATGAGACGAAGGATACACGGTATCTGAGAGCCCTCGAGTATCATATGAAGCGTCTTCATGATCATCCCAGGTGCCAGTGCAAAAGCTTCTGGCACAAGGACATCTATCCGGACCAGATCTGGCTTGACGGCCTGTATATGGCACAGCCTCTGTACATGGAGTACGAGACCAGATTCAACGGGATGGAACATTATGACGACATTATGACCCAGTTCCGTAATGTGCGTAAATATCTGTTCAATGAAGAAAAAGGGCTTTATTACCACGGATTTGATGAGGCACGCATCCAGCCCTGGGCCGACAGGGAAACAGGATGCTCCGCCAACTTCTGGAGCCGTGCCTGCGGCTGGTGGCTGATCGCCCTGGTGGACACCGTGGAGGTGATGAATCCCCAGATTTATGATCAGTACAGAGAGCTTCAGGACATGTTCCGCGAAACAGTCAAAGGAATCCTGCCCTACAGGGACAAAGAAACGGGACTCATCTATCAGGTGATCGACCGGGAAGATTTACCGGGAAATTACACCGAAGCCTCCGGCAGTGTGATGACTGCGGCTGCCGTCATGAAGGGCTGCAGGATGGGCATACTGAACCCGGAAAAATATCTTCCTGTGGGAAGATCCATGTTCGAAAGCGTCTGTGAGAAAAAACTGCGTGAAGACACAGACGGAATCGTGAAGCTGCAGGACATCTGCCATGTGGCGGGACTTGGCCCCGGCGAAAAACGAAACGGATCGGTGGAATATTACCTGTCCGAACCGATTTCGGCAGATGACGCAAAGGGCGTAGGGCCGTTCATGATGGCCTGTGCAGAGTATCTTCTCTCCTGAGAAGCAGGATTTTCTGGTTTTTCCAAAAATCTGAAGGTTCGGGAGTTTGAGATTGCAACTGGTGACGATGCTGTTTATGACAAAAGGAGAGAAAAAAATGAAGATGAGAAAAATTTTAAGTCTTGGACTGGCTGCAGTGATGACCCTTTCTCTTGGAAGCGCTCTGACCGTACAGGCTGAGCAGGCCGACTACGAAGAATGCACCATCAAGTTTGCATGGTGGGGCGGCGACTCCAGACATGAAGCTACCCAGAAGGCTGTAGACGCATTCATGGCAAAATATCCCGGCATCAACGTGGAAGTAAACTTCGGCGCATGGTCAGACTGGGAAGCGGCAAGAGCACTTGAATTCCAGTCCGGCACGGCAGCAGACGTGAACCAGATCAATCTGAGCTGGATCAACGAGTTTGATTCTGACGCTTCTGTTTTCCTTGATCTGAACGAAGTTGCCGACATCATCGATCTCTCTCAGTGGGAGCAGGTGAACCTTGACATGATGAAGGATTCCAACGGCGGCCAGGCCGGCGTACCCGTTGCCATGACAGGACGTATTTTCTACTGGGACAAGACCACATTTGACGAGGCAGGAATTGCAGTCCCCACCTCTCTTGCAGAGCTTCGCGAAGCAGGAAAAGTCTTCCAGGAGAAGCTTGGCGACGATTATTATCCGCTGGCACTCGGCGAATTTGACCGTATGATCCTCATGACATTCTATCTGCAGGCAAAATACGGAAAAGCCATTATGGCTGACGGAGCCGTGCAGTTTACCGAGGAAGAGCTGCAGGACGGTCTTAATTTCATCATGAGCCTGGAAGCAGATCACGTGATCCCGTCCATCGTCACGATCGACGGCGACGCAGCTGCCAGCATTGATCAGAACCCGAAATTCATCAGCGGCAAATACGCAGGCATTCTGGAATGGGATTCCGCAGCAAAGAAATACATCGACGCTCTGGAAGAAGGACGTGAGCTGGTTGTCGGTGAAGAGTTTACCGACTTCGGCGACAACGGCGCTACCGGCGTGTTCTCCAAGGTGTCACTTGGATTTGCCATCTCCACCACATCCGAGCATCCGAAGGAATCCGCAATGCTGATCAACTACCTTCTGAACGATCCGGAAGGCGCAGCCATCATGGGAACCGAGCGCGGCATTCCGGAATCCAAGGCAGCATATGCCGTTCTGGATGAAGCAGGCAGCCTGGATCCCGTTATCGCAGAGGCACACGGCAAGGTTATGGCCGCAGCAGAATATGCGGAAGAGCCGAGATTTGAAAGCAACGATCTGAAGGGATCGGAAGGAACCTATAAATATGTGTTCGGCGGACTTTCCTATGGCGAATTCGATACTGCAGAAGGCGCTGCTGAGCTGCTTGACGGAATGAATGCGGTTTTCGAATAAACCGGTTCTGAACAGAGACATTACAATTCACGCACACATCGAAACGGAAACGGGCGGCGGTCGGCTTTTGAGGCCGGCCGCCGCTTTTCGGAAACAGACAGGAAAGGAGGGCGGAAATGAAGAAATGGGCGAAGAATAATATCGGGTTCTTTTTTATCATTCCGTGGCTGATCGGCTTCCTTGTGTTTAAGCTTTACCCGTTTGGTTCTTCCCTGTATTACAGCTTTACAGATTATAATCTGTTCAAGGGAATAAAAGAAACGGGTATCATGAACTATATCGAGATCTTTACCAAACGCCAGAACCGTGAAGCTCTCATGATCACGTTTAAATATGCGTTTATGACAGTGCCCCTGAAACTGGTCGCGGCGCTGTTTATCGCCTATATCCTGAACTTTAAACTGAAGGGTGTCAATCTGTTCCGTACAGTATACTATATTCCTTCGATCCTGGGCGGTTCCGTGGCCATTTCGGTCCTGTGGAGAGCTTTGTTCAAGGATGACGGACTCATCCAGCAGATGATCCGCATGCTGGGAGGCAATCCGCCTTCGTTCATGACGGATCCCAACTGGGCCCTGTTCATCATATGTCTGCTGCGTGTGTGGCAGTTCGGGTCGACCATGGTCATTTTCCTGGCTGCCTTAAAGGGCGTTCCGGAGGATCTGTACGAGGCGGCGGCAATAGACGGGGCTAAAAAGTGGAAGCAGTTCTTCAAGATCACTGTCCCGCTCATCACGCCGGTGATCTTCTATAACCTGATCACACAGATGGTTCAGGCTTTCCAGGAATTTAACGGTCCCTTTATCATAACCAACGGCGGCCCCAGAGGAAAGACGACGCTAATGTCGATCCTCATCTACAATAACGCGTTCAAAGCGTATGACATGGGCATGGCAAGCGCCATGGCGTGGGTTCTGTTCGTAATTCTTATGATATTTACGGCGATCTCTTTTATCAGCCAGAAATACTGGGTCTACTATTCGGATGAAGGATAAAGGAGGAGAAAAAGATGATGAATACAGCTGCAAAAAACGACTCCTCCTATGTTTATAACCAGAGAGTGAAAAGGAAAAACATGATTTCCGCCGCGATCCGGTATCTGGTTCTGATCGTCGTGGGAATCTTCATGATCTATCCGCTGGTGTGGATGGTCGGTGCCACGTTTAAGCCGAACAGCGAGATCTTTTCCGGTCTTAACATTATCCCCAAAAATCCCACGACGCAGGGATATATAGATGCGGTGAAGAGCTACGGTGGAAATATCAATATCTGGAAGGCACTTTTGAACACCTTCACCATCGTGATCCCCAAGGTCATCTTTACAGTGGTCTCGGCCACACTCACGGCGTACGGGTTCGGACGGTTTAATTTTGTCGGAAAGAAATTCCTGTATCCGATCATGATCAGCACGCTGTTTCTTCCGCAGGTCGTGCTGAATGTTCCGCAGTACATTTTGTACAACAAGCTGGGATGGGTGGGATCTCCCCTTTACCTGCCCCTGATCGTGCCGTCGCTGTTTGCATGCGACACCTATTTTATCTTCATGCTGGTCCAGTTCCTGCACAACGTGCCGAAAGAGCTGGAAGAAGCGGCAAAGATTGACGGGTGCAACGTCATGCAGACGCTGATCAAGGTGGTAGTGCCCATGCTGATGCCGGCGATCGTTTCGTGCGCGCTTTTCCAGTTCATGTGGTCCTCCAACGACTTTATGGGACCCTTGCTCTATGTAAATACACCGGCAAAATATCCTGCATCCTATTTCGTAAAACTGTCCATGGATTCGGATGCGGGCTTTTCCTGGAACAGGGTGCTTGCCACGTCCCTGATCTCCATTATTCCGTCTATTGTGATCTTCTTTATGGCACAGGATCAGTTTGTCGACGGAATTTCCGCAGGCGGTGTCAAAGGCTGAATGACAAGCTGGCGGGACGGGCCGTAAGAAGTCTGTCCCGTCATTCTTTTTTTGAGGAAACAGAGAAATGCAGATAAAAATACTCTATGTGGCAGCACGGAATGCTGTTCTTGAAATTGAAGACGGGGGATTGTATCATACAAAAGAGGAATACCATATCCGGCTGAACGGAAAACCTTTCTGCAGAACAGACAAGGTGATCACAAACCTGTTCGGTCTCTTTCCGGATACCGATTATCATCTGGAAGTATGCGCAGCCCACGGGACAGAGGCTCTTACCTTTCATACGCTGTATGAATCCGTGACGCTGAATGTCCGCGATTTCGGAGCAGCAGGGGACGGAAGATCGGATGATACGCTTTTTATCCAGGCTGCCATCCAGGCCTGTCCGCCGGACGGACGGGTACGGATCCCGGCGGGAGAATACCGGATCCGCTGCCTGTTTTTAAAAAGCAATCTGAGAATCTGTCTGGATAAAGGTGCTCTGGTAAAAGCAGATACGTCCCGGACAGATCTTCCCCTTCTTCCCGGCATGGTGGAAACCTGGGATGAACAGGGCGAATATAATCTTGGCACCTGGGAAGGAAATCCGCTCATTACCCACACAGGCATTTTTACGGGGCTTTATCTTGAAAATGTGGAGATCTACGGTGAAGGCGTGATCGACGGAGGCGCTTCTTTTGACGGGTGGTGGAAAAAGGATCAGACTAAAATCCTTCCGGCAAGACCAAGACTTCTGTTTTTGAACCATTGTGATCACGTAACCGTGCAGGGACTTTTGTTCCGGAACAGTCCGTCATGGAATCTTCATCCGTATTTCTGCAAAGACGTGAACTTTTTCGGCACCGAAGTGAAAAATCCTGCCGTTTCTCCGAACACGGACGGTCTGGATCCGGAATCCTGCGACGGGGTGCGGGTGCTGGGCATGCGTTTTTCGGTGGGGGACGACTGTATTGCGGTGAAGTCCGGAAAAATCTATATGGGAAGAAAATACAAGACTCACTGCAAGAACATTGAGATCCGGCAGTGCCTTCTGGAAAACGGGCACGGGGCCGTCACGATCGGATCCGAGATGGCCGGAGGCGTTGTGGGCCTTCGCGTAAAGGACTGTGTGTTCCGGCATACGGACCGGGGGTTCCGGCTGAAGACCAGGCGGGGAAGAGGGAAGGACGCTGTCATAGATGATATCTCCATCACAAATGTGATGATGGAACATGTGAAAACGCCCTTCGTGATCAACTGCTTCTACTACTGCGATCCGGACGGGCATACCTCTTATGTACAGAAAAGAACCGAAGTGCCGGCAGACGAGCGCACTCCGGATATCAGAAGGCTTACCTTCAGCAAAATCCGGTGCACCGGGTGTGAAGTGCAGGCCGCGTACATTGAAGGACTTCCCGAAAAAATGATCGAAGAGCTGACGTTTTCTGACGTTCTGTTTTCCTTTGACGAGGAGGCGCTGCCGGACCTTCCCGCCATGGCGGACGGGGTTTCAGAATGCTGCAGAAAGGGCATGTTTATTTCCAATGTAAGAAAGCTGACACTGCACGCGGTTTCCGTAGAAGGCCAGGAAGGGCCGCCTTATATCATTCAGGGAGAAGGAAACTATGAGATTCTTTAGTTATGACAACCCGGTCTGGCGGGTTGTTATGAAGGCAGGACAGATCTGGTGGCTCAATATCCTCTGGGTGCTGACAAGCCTCCCGGTCATAACCATCGGCGCGTCCACCACCGCCCTCATTTACAGCTGCCGAAAACTGCAGAAAGAGGAAGGATACCCGACTGCGAATTTTTTTCATTCTTTCCGGGACAATTTTCTTCAGAGTACCCTGATCTGGATACTGTATGCGGCAACCGGAGCGCTGCTGCTCTGGGGTCTTGTTTTTTACAATCAGACGGACTATTCCGAAATGAAGCTTTTGTGGGCCGTGGACATCGCGCTTCTGATCCCCTGGGGGCTGTCTTTTCTGTATGTATTTGGCGTGCAGTCACGGTTTGTAAATCCGGTCACGAAAACGATCCGGTATTCACTGATCCTTTCCATCAGGCATTTCCGGTATACCTTCCAGATGGTGCTGATGGCGGCGGTACTGATCTATGTGAATACCACCACCGTTGTGCTGGTCAATTTTCTTACGCTGTTTTTCGGAGCAGGACTTCTGGCGTATCTGTTTTCTTTGTATTATGAAAAGGTATTTGAACGGTATATCCCGGCGGAACAGCCGGAGGATGATGTACCGGAAGATCACTCCGGCGAATCACAGGGATCCGGAGCACAATAAGGAGGAGAAAAACCATGGATATAAGATATTCGGTAAATCAGAGAGATTTCAGGCGTTATACCACACAGGAGATGCGGGACGAGTTTCTGATCACGGGACTGTACAAACCGGACCAGGTGACAGCCGTCTATTCCCACGTCGACAGAATGGTGACTCTGGGATGCATGCCTGTACATGAGACCGTCTCCATTGAAAAGGGGATAGATGTCTGGCACTGCTTCGGCACATCCTATCTGCTGGAGCGCAGGGAGCTGGGAATGTTCAACATCGGCGGTCCGGGCGTCGTTGCCGCGGACGACGAAACCTTTGAGATGAATTACAAGGACTGCCTTTATATTACCCAGGGCACCCGCAGCGTGACGCTGAAAAGCCATGATCCGGAGAACCCTGCTAAATTCTATATGGTCAGCGCACCGGCGCACTGTGCGTACAAAACCACGTTCATCCCCATCGAGAAGGCAAACAAAAGACCCGTCGGCGCAATGGAAACCTCCAATAAGCGCACCATCAATCAGTTTATTCATCCCGATGTTCTGAAAACCTGCCAGCTTTCCATGGGAATGACATCTCTTGAGCCCGGAAGCGTATGGAATACCATGCCGGCACATACCCATGAAAGAAGAATGGAGATCTATACCTATTTCGAGATACCCGAAGGAAACGTGGTATTCCATATGATGGGAGAAGGAAACGAGACCCGCCATATCGTAATGCATAACGAGGAGGCGGTGATCAGTCCGTCCTGGAGCATTCATTCCGGTGCCGGTACCAGCAACTATACCTTTATCTGGGCAATGGGAGGAGAAAATCAGGCATTCGATGATATGGACGATATCCCGACAACAGAACTGCGATAAAGAGGCGTGCCCGGCAGGACCGGAGGACAGACCGGACCGGGGCGCGGCAGGACCGTTTCAGACGATTCAGGAAGCAATCGATTCCGTACCCTCCGACCGCTCAGGTCCTGTGACGATACGTGTTCCGGCCGGATTCTTTCATGAGCGGATCTCCATCACAAAACCGGATATCATACTGGAAGGCGCCGGGGCAGACAAGACAGTGATCTCAGGAAACCTCGGCGCCTTTGAAATCCTGGAAGACGGACTGAAGAGAGGAACCTTCCGTACACAGACGGTTTTCGTACATGCGGATAACGTGACGATCAGAAATCTGACGATCGAAAATACCGCCGGGCCCGGAAGGACCGCCGGTCAGGCGATCGCTCTGTATGCGGACGGCGACAGACTGTCATTCGGGAACCTTCGACTGCTGGGAAACCAGGACACGCTGTTTACGGGACCGCTTCCAGAAAAAGAAATGGAGAAAGGCGGCTTCCGGGGCCCTCTGGAATTCGCGCCGCGGATTCCCGGAAGGCATCATTATGTAAACTGCTATATTGAAGGAAACATCGATTTCATATTTGGAGGTGCGATGGCTTTCTTCGACAACTGTGAGCTTTTCTGCCGGGATCCGGAGCCGGGAAGCAGAGAAAACAGAACCGTTTCGTACATCACAGCCGCATCCACGCCCGAAGGGCAGAAATACGGGTACGTATTCCGTTACTGCCGCCTGACTTCCGATGCGCCTCCCGGAAGCTGTTACCTGGGGCGTCCGTGGCGGGAACATGCGAGAACGGTATTTCTCTGCTGCGAGATGGGTGCCCACATCTCGCCGGAGGGCTGGCACGACTGGGGAAAGAAAAGCGCCCGTGATACCGTATGCTATGCCGAATATAACTCAAGCGGCCCGGGAGCCCCGGAAAACGGGCGAGTCCCCTGGTCCCGGATTCTTACAGAAGAGGAAGCCTCCGTATTTCTTGCATACGTGCCTTTCTGACGGAAAAGCAAGAAACGCAGAACGCAGAAATACAAAAATAATTCGGGGAAATTGTATAATCTGTCCGTATTATTTAATGTAGGCTAACGGCAGTAAATCAGTCCTGCGGACAGGACTTAAAATAAAGGAGGCAGGTTTATATCATGAAAAAGGCTATGGCACTGATTCTTACAGGTATTATGTTGTGCGGTTCTTCAGTTATGGCAGAGGATGCCGGGGCGCCGGCCGCTCTGGAGATCAAAAACCAGATCGAGAATGACAGCTATGTGATAAAGATCCCGGTTGAAGACGGAGACCAGGGATGGTACGCCGATCCGCTGGAAGAAAAGGACAGCATCGTAAAGCTTGCAGAGGCGGGCATCGTTGACGGCTTCTTTACCGCAAAGTACGAGGCGGTAAGCGACGGCGACGCAACGGTTACGATCCGGCATTTCTATACGGGCACAGCCTGCGATCAGGTTATGACCTGGGACCTGCATGTGGAAGGCGGCGTCATTCAGGAAGCAACCGGAGGCTCCAATGCCATGACGATTCCGGAAGACGATCAGGAAATGCTGACCCCGTATATTTCAGGCGAATGGGCGGAAGCCGAAACACAGTTTTCCCTGATGACCGTGGCGGAAAATCCTGAACTCGGATGGGATGTGGAAATCGTATCTCCGGTATCTCACGGGGCTTACGTGTTTAAGACAACCATGTACAGCGACTGTGAGAAGGGCTTTGTCTACGACAAGGGCAAATACTGGGATGTACCGGTCACAGACAGTGAAGAGGAGCCGGAACTGGGTGAAGCGAAGGTTGCCGGGACGACAGGCAGCTTTACCTTTGATGGGGACGAAAACAGCCTGAAGCTGGTATGGCAGGATGATCAGCGCCCTGAAGAGACTATTGTTTTTGAGCGTATGGACGCGGAGACTGCAGCATCTGTGGATACGGCCGACTGGAAATATTACACCTTCGAGGGCAGCAGCGTGGCCATGAAGATCCCCGCGGATTTTGAGGATGTCGGGGAACCGGCACCTGGTGTAACCTACAACTGCCGAAATGCCGACGTACTTCTTCAGGTCCAGATCATGGACGGCGACTTTAAAGACCGTGACATGCTGATGGAATACCTGAACAATCAGGAATACATTATCCGTGCGACCCAGATCGAATTTAACGGTGTGGAGCTTGTATATGCCGAGGGCGGAGACGACGGCGCGCAGGTTTATGCTGTGATCAGTCCCGAAGGAACCACATATGAATTCGTATTTATTCCTCAGAGCGAAAACGGAGACGATGTGATCCAGGCGATCACCGAGACGATCTGTCACAGTGATGAGATCCCGGAAATGTGATATCCGGAATAAGTCGTGAAAACAAAAAAGAAAAAAAGGTTCGGAAAATGGCTTGCGATCCTGATTCTGGCAAACATGATTTTTGCCGCGGTATTCTATCTGACCCAGATATACGAGACGAAAAACATGATCGAAAACGAAAGGATCCGGATGAATAACCTTTACGGTGTGAATCAGGACATTACAGGGACCGAATACGATATAAATCTTGGTACAGTATGCGACAACGGAACCTTTGTGGGAAAGGAAAAGAACGGCGTCCTTTCCTGCAAAGGGATTCCCTATACCGAGCAGCCGGTGGGGGATCTGAGGTGGCAACCGCCCGTGGACGCCAGGGCGCAGGACGGGGTATACGAGGCATACTATTTTGGTAAATCCGGCATACAGACGGAAGCGGAGTCCGAAAGAGCCTCTTTTTATCCCCAGGGTGAAGACTGCCTGACACTGAATGTCTGGAGCAGCCGTGATGCAGATGCA
>CAMNNM010000059.1 GCA_946545425.1 uncultured Blautia sp.
TTGCCAGATCCACAACCTTCTGCTTTGCTCTCTCGCTGGTATAGGGCGGTGCATGAAAATATACGGCGTCGATAAAAACGCCCCTCTTGGCGATCAGATAGCCGGCTACCGGGCTGTCGATCCCGCCGGAAAGAAGAAGCATCGCCCGCCCGTTGGTCCCAAGGGGCATTCCCCCCGGACCCTTCAGCATTTCGGAATAAACATAGATCCTGTCGCGGATCTCCACAAAGAGGCTGAACTGGGGATCATGCACATCGACGCTCGCCTGGGGAAATGCATCCAGCAGTCTTCCCCCGAGTTCGGCGCTGACCTCCATGGAAGTCATGGGATAGGTCTTCTTCGCCCTGCGGGTGAATACCTTGAAGCTTTTTGAAAATCCCGGGTAGGCTTCCTTCATATAATTGATGACGTCCAGCGCAGTCTGTTCAAAACCGGCGTCCTCATAGATGCACACGGGACAGAATTCCACGATGCCGAATACCTTCTGAAGCGCCTCTGTCACCTCATCGTAATCATATTCCTTCGGGCAGTATACATAGATCCTGCCACGTTCCTTTTCCACCTGAAATTCTCCCTCGACCCGCTCCAGAGCGCTGCGGATCTGTTTTACGAGGGCGTCCTCGAAAACATAGCGGTTTTTTCCCTTGATGGCAATCTCTGCGTACTTGATCAAAAACGCGTGATAGATCATTCTTTCCCTCTCTTTTGATGTTTTCGTAACTATTTTCTGGCATACCGGCGAAGCATGGGGACGATCTCATGGACTGTCTTTACAAACGAGTCCACTTCTTCCTCCGTGTTCTCATCGGAAAAACTCACGCGGATCGTGCTTTCCAGCGCGGCCCCCGGAAGGCCCATGGCGCTGAGCGTGGCGCTCGGCTTTCTTTTATGGCTGGAGCAGGCGCTCCCCGCCGAAACATAGATGCCTCTGTCCTCCAGCGAATGAAGAAGCACTTCACTCCGGATCCCGTCAAAGGTGATGCTCATGATATGGGGCGCCGCTTTTTCAAGGGGCATGCCGTTGAGTGTAATTCCCTCCAGGTCGGAAAGCCCTTCCTGCAGACGTTTTTTCAGGCCGTAAAGCTTTTTATTATTATCTTCCAGATGTTCGTAAACCATTACAGACGCCAGCGCCATGCCGGCCGCTCCGGGCACATTGTCCGTGCCGGAACGCATGCCATTCTGCTGCCCTCCTCCAAGGATCAGCGGCTGCAGACGCACGCCTTTCCGGATGTACAAAAAACCGGCGCCCTTCGGGCCGTGAAGCTTGTGGCTGCTGACCGACAGAAGATCGATCCCTTCTCTGGATGGACAGATCCGGTACTTCCCGAAGGCCTGCACCGCATCCGTATGAAAATATGCAAGCGGGCTTTTTTCGTGCACCAGGCCTGCGATCTCCCGTACCGGCATCACGGTTCCGGTCTCGTTGTTCACATACATGACCGAAACAAGGATCGTATCCGGCCGGAGCATTTCGGAAAGAACATCCATTCTGACGACGCCTTCTGCGTCCACAGGGAGCAAAGACACCTCAAAGCCCTCTTTTTTCAGGAACTCCGCCGGCTCCCGTACCGCCGCATGTTCGGTCTGCGAAATGATGATATGCTTTCCTCTCCGCCTCAAGGCAAGCGCTGTTCCGATCAGTGCAAGATTATCAGATTCGGTTCCGCCCGATGTAAAAAGAATTTCCTCCGGCTTTGCCTTCAGAATACCGGCAATCGACGCGGCGGCTTCTTTCATGTACCGTTCCGCCTCCACGCCTTTCTGGTGCATGGCGGAGGGGTTTCCAAAATCCTCGGTCATAAGGCGTGAAACCAGGTCTTTGACCTCCGTATAGCACCGGGTGGTCGCCGAATTGTCAAAATAGATTTCCATCTGCTCTCCCATTCTTATCTGTATTGTTTCAGTCCTGCTCCAGCAGGTACATCAGGATCGAAAGGACAGTCATCCCGGCGGTCTCCGTGCGCAGGATCCTGCGGCCCAGCGTGATCGTCTCTGCTCCCGCTTTCACAGCCTCCAGAACCTCTTCCTTATCAAACCCGCCTTCGGGACCGATAAAGACCGCCACGCGGTTACCCGGGGCGATTTTTTTCAGGATCCGTCTGGTCTCCTGCATTCCGGACGCCATCTCATACGGGATCAGCACCACGTCCATGTCTGAAGCCATCAGAAGCGCCTGCCTGAAGGAGGTAACGGGCATTACCTCCGGAATCTTCATCCTTCGGGACTGCTTTGCCGCTCCTTCGGCGATCTGCTGCCAACGGTCTCTCTTTTTTGCGGCTCTTTTCTCATCCAGCGATACGACGCACCGCTTTGAGGATACCGGTACAATACCGGCCGCGCCGAGTTCAACCGCCTTCTGTATGATCAGCTCCATCTTGTCGCTCTTCGGCAGACACTGAAACAGCCAGATGCTGCAGGGCAGCTCGTAATCCGGCTCCTGTGCGTAAAGAATATCCAGGACGATCTCCTCCTGGTCTGAGCTGCGGATCACACAGTGGTATTCCTTTTTATCGCCGTCGCTGACCCAGAGCTCCTCTCCGTTTTTCATTCTCAGAACATTGCGGATATGGTTCACATCGCTCCCGGTGAGGCGGATCCTCTGATTGATAAGATCGATGCTGCCCGGTTCTGCAAAGAAGCGCTGCATCTCTCAGTCCTTTCTGGCCGTCACGCTGACCCACTCTCCCTGACGCGTCACCTCCAGGACCGTAAGTCCTGCCGCCTTTACGGCGTCCGTGACTTCCTTCTCTTTGGAATCCAGGATCCCTGACGTAATGTAGACGGCACCCTTTTTCATATGCCGCACCACCTCGGGCGTCAGCATGACCAGAACTCCGGCCAGAATGTTGGCGGTCACCATATCATACCGGTCATATCCGGCAAAGTCCTTCGTCTCCTGATCGTCGATCAGATTGCCGATGCGCAGTTCAAATCTGTCGTCAGGGATATCGTTGGAAGCAAGATTTTCCTTTACCGCATTGATAGTACAGGGATCCAGATCCGTCGCCTTTACATGGGCCGCGCCTTTTTTCAGAGCCACGATTCCCAGGATCCCGCTGCCCGTGCCCACGTCAAGCACCTCAAAACCGGGCTTTATATATTTGACCACCTGCCGGATCACCAGCTGCGTGGTCTCGTGCATGCCGGTCCCGAAGGCCGTGCCCGGGTCTATGTGAAGAACCAGTTTATCCTTGTCTTCTTCGCTCACTTCTTCCCAGGAAGGCGCGATCAGAATATCATCCACGGAAAACTGATGAAAATACTGTTTCCAGTTATTGATCCAGTCCTGATCCTCCGTCTGGGAAACGGTGATCGTTCCCTCTCCGATCTCCATGAAGCTCCGGAGCCACTCCAGTTTTTCCATGGCTGCTTTTTTGATCGCTTCCAGATCGGCATCCTCGTCCAGATAAAAATTCAGGACCGCGGTCCCGTCGTCCGGCTCGCCTTCCGGGAGGATATCCACGAACATCTGCTGCTTTTCATCCTCCGTAAGAGGCCTTTTGTCTTTGATCTCGGCACCCTCAAGTCCTATGTCTTCCATGGTGCTGATGATCATGTCTTCTGCATCTTCGATCGTCGTGATCGAAAGGCAATTCCACTTCATATATGGTCCGTCCTCCCTGACTGTGATGGCGCTTTTCTGCGCGTCCTACCGGTCTACGATACGATATTCACACCCAAAAGTCAAGACGGAACACACGTTCCTTTGTGTGTTCCGTCCTGACTCTTTGTTACTTATTATAAAAGATATATCAGCCGCTTATGCCGGCGGATCCTGTTTTCTCAGTCGTCGAAGGTCTCCTTCAGCTTGTCCATGAAGCTCTTCTTCCTTTTGGCGGCCTTTCCCGTACTGCCTTCTTCCTGTCTGCCTGTCTGGTCATCTCTACCGCCGGCCGCTCCGCGTACATCGGATGCCTTACGGTTACCGCAAGCTTCGTCAAAGCGTTCCAGCGCTTCCTTCGCTTCGCGGTTCAGTGACGTCGGTACCTGGACCACCAGCGTGACGTAATGATCACCCCGTACGTTTCTGTTGCGCAGAGAGGGAACTCCCTTCCCTTTCAGGCGTATCCGGGTATCGGTCTGAGTACCGGGTTTTACATTATAAAGAACGTCTCCGTCCACGGTCGAGATCCGCACGTCACCGCCCAGTGCTGCCTGGGCAAAGGTCATAGGCGCAGTGGAAAAGATGTCCATGTCCTGTCTCTGGAAGATCGGATGCGGTGCCACGTTCACTTCCACAAGAAGATCCCCTCTCTCGCCGCCGTTGACACCCGGTTCGCCCTTCCCGCGGATTCTTATGCTCTGTCCTTGGTCGATGCCGGCCGGAACTGAGACCTGGATCTTTTTCCTGTTGGAAACATATCCCGTACCATGGCAGGCAAAGCACTTGTCCTTGATATACTTTCCGGTTCCGCCGCAGTCCGGGCAGGCCTGAACATTTCTCACCATACCGAACAGCGACTGCTGGGTATAAACCACCTGACCGGATCCATTACACTTCGGGCAGGTAACCGGTGAGGTTCCCGGCCTTGCTCCGGTTCCGTGACAGGTCGTACATTCATCCTTCAGCATGATCTCCAGCTCTTTTTCACAGCCGTTTACCGCATCCATAAAGGTGATGTTTACCCGTGCGCGAAGATTGGCGCCGGTCATCGGCGCGTCAGGACGCCGGGTTCTTGATCTTCCGCCGCCGAAAATATCTCCGAAAATATCTCCGAAGATGTCATTCATGCTGGAACCGGTAAAGTCGAAGCCGCCGAATCCGCCGCCTCCGCCTCCGTTATCGAACGCGGCGTGTCCAAACTGATCGTACTGACGTCTCTTGTCAGGATCGCTCAGGATCGAAAAAGCCTCTGTCGCTTCCTTGAACTTTTCCTCGGCTTCCTTGTTGCCCGGGTTTACATCCGGATGATATTTCTTTGCCAGCTGCCTGTATGCCTTTTTCAGTTCCGCTTCGGATGCATCCTTTCCTACGCCAAGAACCTCATAATAATCTCGTTTATCTGCCATTTTTAATCCTTATATGTATGTATTCAATGCTTTCAAAAAGGGCGGACGAGGCACGATGTGCTTCTGACCGCCCTCAAGCCCGGGATGCAGAGCATCCCGGGCTTTCAACTGTCATGTGGTCACTTTTATCTGTTATACTTCTTTGTAATCCGCATCCACAACGTCATCGCCGTAGCCGGCCTCATTGCCGCTGCCGGATGTGCTCTGGCCGCCGAAGCCCTGGCCGCCGCCAAAGCCCTGACCGCCCTGCGGGCCGCCCTGTGCGCCGCCCTGGGTCTGTTCGTACATCTTGGCGAACAGCTTCTGAGCACTCTGCATCATCTTTTCCTGAGCAGCCTTGATCTCGGCCACCTGAGAATCGGAGAGTTCCTGATTTTCAGCCTTCGCAAGGAGATCCTTCAGTGCGTTCAGGTCGCCTTCCACGGCTGCCTTGTCGGAAGCATCCAGCTTGTCGCCGGCTTCGTTCAGTGCGTTCTCCACCTGGAATACCATGGAATCGGCATTGTTCTTTGTATCGATGGCTTCCTTACGTCTCTTGTCTTCCGCTTCGTACTGTGCCGCTTCTTTTACGGCCTTGTCGATGTCCGCGTCAGACATGTTGGAGCCAGCGGTAATGGTGATGTGCTGTTCTTTTCCGGTTCCCAGATCCTTTGCGGAAACATTTACGATACCGTTGGCATCGATATCAAATGTAACCTCGATCTGCGGAACACCGCGGCGTGCAGGCGGAATTCCATCCAGACGGAACTGGCCGAGAGACTTGTTGTCTCTTGCAAACTGACGCTCGCCCTGTACAACGTTGATGTCAACTGCCGTCTGGTTGTCGGCTGCGGTAGAGAAGATCTGGCTCTTCTTGGTCGGGATGGTCGTATTTCTTTCGATCAGTCTTGTGGCAATGCCTCCCATGGTCTCAATGGAAAGAGACAGCGGAGTGACATCCAGAAGAAGGACATCCCCTGCGCCTGCATCGCCTGAAAGCTTGCCGCCCTGTACGGAAGCACCCAGTGCCACGCACTCATCCGGGTTCAGAGTCTTGGAAGGCTCCTTGCCGGTCAGCTGGCGTACCTTATCCTGAACGGCCGGTACACGGGTGGAACCGCCTACCAGAAGAACCTGTCCCAGCTCGGAAGCGGTAATGCCGGCGTCGGAAAGGGCACGGCGTACCGGCTCTGCGGTCTTCTCGATCAGGTCGTTGATCAGTTCGTTGAATTTCGCTCTGGTCAGATTCATGTCAAAATGGATCGGGCCGTTGGCGGTTGCGGTAATAAACGGAAGGTTGATGTTCGTTGTGGTGGCGGAGGAAAGTTCCTTCTTTGCCTTCTCGGCAGCTTCTTTCAGTCTCTGAAGAGCCATCTTGTCGCCGCTTAAGTCCACGCCTTCCTTGTTCTTGAATTCCTGAAGCATGTACTCGGTCAGTCTCTGGTCGAAGTCGTCGCCGCCCAGACGGTTGTTTCCGGCGGTTGCCAGAACTTCGATGACGCCGTCGCCGATCTCGATGACGGATACATCAAATGTACCGCCGCCAAGGTCATAAACCATGATCTTCTGTTCTTTTTCGTTGTCAAGACCGTATGCAAGAGCTGCTGCGGTCGGCTCGTTAATGATTCGTTTGACATCCAGGCCCGCGATCTTGCCGGCGTCCTTGGTGGCCTGACGCTGTGCGTCGTTGAAGTATGCCGGAACGGTGATGACAGCGCTGGTGACCTTCTGTCCCAGATAATCCTCTGCATCCTTCTTCAGTTTCTGAAGGATCATTGCGGAGATCTCCTGCGGAGAATACTTTTTGTCGTCAATGGTGACACGGAAATCGGATCCCATTTCCCTCTTAATGGAGGAGATGGTTCTTTCGGCGTTGGTGACTGCCTGGCGTTTTGCCGGCTCACCTACCAGACGCTCTCCTGTCTTTGTGAATGCGACAACAGACGGTGTGGTTCTCGCACCTTCCGTATTTGCGATAACTGTGGGCTGTCCGCCCTCCATAACTGCTACGCAGCTGTTTGTAGTACCAAGGTCGATACCAATAATTTTTTCCATAATAATATCCTCCTAAAACTCAGTTTGCAACCTTTACCATGCTGTGGCGTACCACATGGTCCCTGTAAAGGTAGCCCTTCTGAAATTCTTCCACTACAATGTTTTCTCCGAGCTCTGCGTCCTCCACATGCATGACAGCATTGTGAAGCTCGGGGTCAAATGGCTTTCCGACTGCCTCGATGGGCTTCACGCCTGCATCCGTAAGGGCCGTGACCAGCTGCTTGTAGATCATCTGGATGCCTTCGGCAAATTTGTCGCCCTCGGGTGCCGATGCAAGCCCCCGCTCAAAGTTGTCGAGCACCGGCAGGATCTTTTCGACAATATCTCTCGCTCCGATCTCGTACATGGATGATTTTTCCTTGTCCGTACGTTTGCGGAAGTTGTCGAATTCGGCCAGGCTTCTCTTCAGCCTTTCGGTCAGCTCGTCGATCTGCTTTTTAAACTTGTCCTCCTGCAGTTTCAGACGTACACCGGCGTCCTTGTTATCGTCCGTGTTCTTTTCCGGTGCGTCCTCCTGCGTATCCTTTTCAGAGTCTTCCGCTTCCGGGGATTCTTCCGGAACGCTCTCTTCTGCCTCTTTTACGGGCTCGCCATCTTCCGGATTTTCCCCCGTCTTCATCTCTTCTGCTGCTTCGGCGGATTCCTCTTCCTGTTTCTTTTCTTCTTCCGGACCTTCGATCACGATCTCTTCGCCTTCGGTATCCGGGTTGATGTTTTCTTCTCTATCTGTCTCAGCCAATGCTTTTTACCTGCCTTTCTAAGTTTTGTTCTTCACAAGATTGTCCAGCTGGATCTTCAAAGCCTTCAGACTGTCCACTACGTTTTCATAGTCCATACGTTTTGGTCCGACGATGCCGATCGTTCCGTGTACGCCTCCGCCAAGCTCATAGGTAGCCGTCACGACGCTGCAGTCCTTCATGGTCCGGATCGGCATTTCATCGCCGATGTAGACCGTAAGTCCGGTATTTTCCGGATCGGCCATCTGTTCCTTTATGATGTCCGCCAGCTCTTTTTTCTCCTCGAAGGTGGAGATCAGGCCGCTTGCGCTTTCCTTGTCGGCCAGCTCGGGATACCGGAAGAAGTTTGTGGCTCCGGACGTATAGATCTCAAGGTCGTCGTCATCCACCTTGATGGTGGCTGCCACGGCATCCAGAACGTCGGCTACGACTCCGCTGTGGTGTCCTGCCTGCTCCTTGAGCCTTGCGATCATTCCCAGGTTGATATCCTGGATCGGTACGCCGTTCAGGCTTGTATTCAGCAGAAGATTCAGCTTAAGAAGGATCTCGTCGTCCAGCGCTTCGCTTGTCTCTATGATCTGATTGCGGATCACGTTGTCGTCGTTCACGACCACGGCGACCAGCTGATGTTCGTTGACTCTGGAAAGCTGAATGAACTTCAGCTTGCTTCCTTTGTACTGAGGCACCGAGACGACTGCGGCGTAGTTGGTGTTCGCCGCCAGAACCTTTGCGACCCTTTTCAGGACCTTGTCGAGCTTGTCGCTCTTCTCGATCATCATCTTCTGAATCTCGGCGATTTCTTCTTCCTTCTGCTTCAGGATCTCGTCCACATAGAGACGGTATCCTTTATCCGAAGGGATCCTCCCTGCCGATGTATGCGGCTGAAGAATATATCCCATGTCTGTCAGGTCGGACATCTCATTCCGGATCGTTGCAGAACTGACATTCAGATCCGCGTACTTGGAGATCGTCCTGGATCCGACCGGTTCTCCGGTTTCCATGTAGGTTTTGATGATTGCTCTCAGAATCTTTTTTTTGCGCTCATCAAGCTCGGGCTCCATCGTACACGTCTCCTTTCTCCGCCGGGACCCATCCCGCAGGATTCTTGTCTGGTCTGTTAGCACTCGACAGATTGGAGTGCTAACATCTCATGCCATTAAGATAGCACTGCGTGGGGGATTTGTCAACAGGGATTTTTAAACTTTTCCATCCACGAATTTTTCCACCGGACGGATCCCCATGGCCTCGAAGGCTTCCTTAAAAGGCGCCCGGGCGATGCCCTTTTCCGTAATGATACCGGTGACCAGTTCATGCTCCGTCACATCAAAGGCGGGATTTACAACGCCCACGCCTTCGGGAGCCATCCTCTTCTCATACCACATCTCGGTAACTTCTTCGGGCTTTCTCTGCTCGATCCGGATCTCGTCTCCCGACTCCAGCGTCATGTCGATGGTGGATGATGGCGCACATACATAGAAGGGAATACCATAATGCTTTGCAATGATGGCGACGCCGCTGGTACCGATCTTGTTGGCAAAATCACCGTTGGCGGCAACACGGTCGCATCCGACGAAAATGATTCCGATTTTACCGCTCTTCATGGTGTAAGAAGCCATATTGTCGCACTGTACATATGTATCGATTCCGGCGCTCTGCATCTCAAAGGCACTGAGACGTGCTCCCTGAAGCAGGGGACGGGTCTCGTCGCAGTAGACATGCAGATCCTTTTTCGGATCCCAGCCGTGCTCCAGCGCGATATACATGGGGGCAAGGGCGGTTCCGTATTTGGCGGTGGCAAGGGATCCGGCATTGCAGTGCGTCATGATGCCCACGCCTTTTCCCAGCTGCTCAAGGAGCTCAAAGCCATATGCGCCGATGCTGCGGCTGATCTCAATGTCTTCATGATAGATTGCGTCCGCTTCCTCGCGAAGCCTTTTTTTCACCTGAGGCAGGCTCATGCTCTCAAGACTGCCAAGCATGACGCTGTGCATCCTGTTCAGAGCCCAGGAAAGATTGACCGCCGTCGGCCTGGAGGAATTGATATATTCCATCTGCTCCCTGCATTTTCCGGCAAATTCCTGTTTGTCCTCTGTTTCAAGCTGGTCTGCAAGAATAAAATAGGCATAAGCCCCGGTGCAGCCGATGGCCGGCGCGCCGCGTACCCGGAGCATATAAATGGCTTCCCATATGTCGCCGGCAGTCTTTATGGAAATGTATTTACATTCATTCGGCAGAAGTGTCTGATCCAGAAGTATGATTTCTTTTCCGTCATCGGAAAGACGTACCGTGTCAAGACTCAGCGCATTGTTCATTTTCTGTCCTCCATCTGTGTTATCGCCCTGCATCCTCAGGATCAGCCACCGGCTTCCTCCAGGTTTTTCCGGAGGGCGATCATCTTGTCTCTCAGCTCTGCCGCCTGTTCAAAGTCGAGTGCTGCAGCGGCAGCCTTCATGCTCTTCTCCACCTTGCTGATCAGAGCCTTCAGCTCTTTGACGTTCATGGATTCCGGATCCTTCGAAAGCCTGTGTTCGGTAGCCGCCACGGCCTTGCTGACCGCGATCAGGTCACGGACGGACTTCTGTATGGTGGTCGGCGTGATGTTGTGGATCCGGTTGTATTCCATCTGAATGGCACGGCGGCGCTCGGTCTCGTCGATGGCCTTTCTCATGGAGTCTGTCATAATGTCGGCATACATGATAACCCGGCCCTCGCTGTTTCGGGCTGCCCGGCCGATGGTCTGGATCAGCGAGGTCTCGGATCTTAAAAAGCCCTCCTTGTCCGCGTCCAGAATGGCTACCAGTGTGATCTCGGGAATATCAAGGCCCTCTCTCAGAAGATTGATGCCCACAAGCACGTCAAACTTGTCAAGACGCAGATCCCGTATGATCTCGGCGCGTTCCAGCGTATCGATGTCCGAATGCAGATATTTTGCCCGGATCCCGACGTTCTTCATATAATCGGTAAGGTCTTCGGCCATTCGCTTTGTCAGGGTCGTGATCAGGACCTTGTTCTTTTTTGTGATCTCCGCATTCACTTCTCCGAGCAGATCGTCGATCTGCCCTTCGACGGGCCGCACATCCACTTTAGGATCCAGAAGACCGGTGGGCCGTATGACCTGCTCTGCCCGGAGAAGTTCGTGTTCTGCTTCGTATTCACCCGGCGTTGCCGAAACAAACATCACCTGATCGATCTTTCCCTCAAATTCCTCGAAGGAAAGAGGCCTGTTGTCTTTCGCGGACGGAAGGCGGAAGCCATAATCCACCAGCGTCTGCTTCCGGCTCAGGTTCCCGTTGTACATGGCCCCGACCTGGGGGATCGTCTTATGAGACTCGTCGATGATCAGCAGATAATCGTCACCGAAATAGTCCATCAGTGTATAGGGAGGCTCGCCGGGCTTCAGGTTCGACAGAAAACGGGTATAATTTTCAATTCCGGAGCAGAAGCCCGTTTCCTTCATCATTTCTATATCAAAGTGTGTTCTCTCCGCGATCCGCTGCGCTTCCAGAAGCTTGTCCTCGCTGCGGAAGAATTCCACTCGTTCCTCAAGCTCTGCCTCGATCTCTTCGGCCGCCTTCCTCATCTGCTCTTTTGGAACGACATAATGAGAAGCCGGAAAGATTCCCACATGACTGTACTCGCATTTCACCCGCCCGGACAGAACATCGATGCCGGAAAGGCGTTCGATCTCGTCCCCGAAAAATTCGACGCGGACGGCTTCGTCAGAGCTGTTTGCAGGAAAGATTTCAAGCACATCGCCCCGGACCCGGAATGTCCCGCGGTGGAAATCCATCTCGTTCCGGGTATACTGGATATCCACCAGCTCGCGCAGCACCTCGTCGCGGTCCTTTTCCATGCCCGGCCGCAGGGAGATCATCATTTCCTGAAAGTCCTTGGGCGAACCGATTCCGTAGATGCACGAAACAGATGCGACGATAATGACGTCCCTTCTCTCCGAAAGGGACGCCGTGGCGGACAGGCGCAGCTTGTCGATCTCGTCGTTGATGGAAGAGTCCTTTTCTATGTAGGTATCAGTAGAAGGCACGTAGGCCTCCGGCTGGTAATAATCATAATAAGAAACAAAATACTCCACCGCGTTGTCGGGAAAGAATTCCTTCATTTCCCCATACAGCTGGGCGGCAAGTGTTTTGTTATGGGCCAGGATCAGAGTCGGCTTCTGAAGCTGAGTGATCACGTTCGCCATGGTAAAGGTTTTTCCGGATCCGGTCACGCCGAGAAGGGTTTCACACTGATTTCCTTCTTTGAAGCCCCGGACCAGCTGCTCGATCGCCTGGGGCTGATCGCCCGTGGGGCTGTAGTCTGAGTGAAGAACAAATTCCATAAAGGGGACAACCTCCT
>CAMNNM010000060.1 GCA_946545425.1 uncultured Blautia sp.
AACTGATTATAGAAGAGCACGAACTGCCGTATCAGGTAGCGGAACAGATCAAGACTCTGCGAACAAATCTCACGCTGAGCGGGGATAACATGCACTATTTCATGGTTACCAGCTGCCTGGCCAACGAGGGAAAATCCAGTATCTGTTATGAGCTGACCAGATCTTTTGCGGACCTTGGAAAAACGGCGGTATATATTGATACGGACCTTAGAAAATCTGTATTTCACAGAAGAGTAAAGGAAGGCAAGATCGCAAACGGCCTTACCAATTACCTGGCGGGCCAGTGCAATCTGGAGGATATTCTTTATTACACGCAGGATCAGAACGTATCGGTCATTCCGGCCGGTCCGGTTCCGCCAAATCCATCCGAGCTTCTTGCTTCCGGCAGATTTGCTTCCCTTATGACGGCTTTGAAAAAGGTCTTCGATTACATTGTAGTCGATACTTCGCCGCTCGGAATGGTCATCGATTCCGCCATCGTGGCAAAGAACTGTGACGGATCGGTTCTGATCATTGAATCCGGCACGATCAGTTACCGGCTGGCCCAGGAGATCAAGGGACGTCTCGAGAAGACCAGTGTTCCGATTCTTGGCGTGGTACTGAACAAGGTGGACAGAAAAGACGGAAGCCGCTATTACAAATACGGAAGCGGAAAATATTACGACAAGCGGTACTACGATTACTATTATTGATCTGAAATAAGGACGCGATAATGTTCTTGACACTGACAAGTATTTTCATTACGATGTAGGTGTAAGGAAAAGGATTCCATAGAAACCCGTAATCGTTCAGCACCCCTGAGCAGGGGTGCTGAACGATTACATAATATATATTTCATTGTTTAGTTTCAGAGGAGGAGATACGATGGCAAAATGGGTTTGTAATGTATGTGGTTATGTTTATGAAGGTGATGCTGCTCCCGAAGCATGTCCGATCTGCAAGGCTCCGGCTTCCAAATTTACGAAGCAGGATGGCGAGATGACATGGGCGGCAGAACATGTTGTAGGAATCGCACAGGGTGTCAGCGAGGATATTCTTGAAGATCTGCGTTCCAACTTTAAGGGTGAGTGTTCGGAGGTTGGCATGTATCTTGCAATGGCAAGAGTTGCTCACAGAGAAGGATATCCGGAGATTGGCCTGTATTATGAGAAAGCCGCATGGGAAGAAGCCGAGCATGCAGCGAAATTCGCCGAACTTCTTGGAGAGGTCGTTACCGACAGCACCAAGAAGAATCTTGAACTTCGTGTAGAGGCTGAAAACGGCGCTACCGCAGGAAAAACGGATCTGGCAAAACGCGCAAAAGCCGCTAATCTGGATGCGATCCATGACACCGTTCATGAGATGGCAAGAGACGAGGCCAGACACGGAAAGGCATTCAAGGGCCTTCTGGACAGATATTTCGGTTAAGTTATTTTTGAAGGAGCGGGAGAAATCCTGCTCCTTTTAATTTTGCATTCTTATATCTTTTATCCGTGCAAAACAGATGCGTTTTGCCGGAAGACATGATACAATAACAACACCTGAATCATTTCAATAAAAAAAAGGAGGATTTTCAGATGAAGTATGTATGTAATGTCTGCGGATGGGTGTATGACGAAGATGAGCAGGGAACAAAATGGGAAGATCTTCCCGAGGATTTCACCTGTGAGCTTTGCGGCGTAGGCAAAGAAGACTTTTCACCGGAAGAATAATTTAACCATTCTGTAATGGGGTCTGACCCCATTACAGAATTATTACAAAGGGAGACGGTGAATGAGTCAGGAAATGATCATAGTACTGGATTTTGGCGGACAGTACAATCAGCTTATAGCCAGAAGAGTCCGGGAATGTCATGTGTATGCGGAGGTCCATCCTTACACGCTTCCCATTGAGAAGATCCGGGAAATGAACCCGAAGGGCATCATTTTTACCGGCGGGCCCAACAGCGTGTACGATGAGGAATCACCGCACTATACGGAAGAAATCTGCCGGCTGGGAATTCCGATCCTCGGCATCTGCTACGGGTCGCAGCTCATGGCCTGGATGGAGGGCGGAAGCGTAGAAACGGCGCCGGTGAGTGAATACGGACACACGGAAGTCACGATCGACGAGCCGTCGGACATTCTGTTCCGGGGCGTTTCCGGAAAGACCGTGGTGTGGATGAGCCATACGGACTATATCGCCCGGATTCCGGAAGGCTTCCGCATTACGGCCCATACGAAGGACTGCCCGGCAGCGGCCATGTCCTGCCCGGAGCGCAGCCTCTATGCGGTGCAGTTCCACCCCGAGGTGATGCATACCCGGGAGGGACAGATGATGCTCCGCAATTTTGTCTACAACATCTGCGGCTGCAGCGGCGACTGGAAGATGGGCTCCTTTGTGGAGGACTCCATCAAGAAGCTTCGCGAAAAGATCGGAAACGGCAGGGTACTGTGCGCCCTTTCCGGCGGTGTGGACTCGTCGGTGGCGGCGGTCCTGCTTTCGAAGGCAGTGGGCAGGCAGCTGACCTGTGTATTTGTGGACCACGGCCTGCTCAGAAAGAACGAGGGCGACGAGGTGGAGGCCGTCTTCGGCCCCAACGGTCACTATGAGCTGAACTTTATCCGAGTAAACGCGCAGCAGCGTTACTATGACAAGCTGGCCGGCGTAACAGAGCCGGAACAGAAGCGCAAGATCATCGGGGAAGAGTTCATCCGGATTTTTGAGGAAGAAGCCCGGAAGATCGGCGCGGTGGATTATCTGGTGCAGGGTACCATTTATCCGGATGTGATCGAGTCCGGCCTTGGAAAGTCGGCTGTGATCAAATCGCACCACAATGTGGGCGGTCTTCCTGATGTCGTGGATTTTAAAGAGATCATCGAGCCGCTCCGCATGCTGTTCAAGGACGAGGTAAGAAAAGCAGGACTGGAGCTGGGAATTCCCGAATATCTGGTCTTCCGGCAGCCCTTCCCGGGTCCGGGACTGGGCGTTCGGATCGTGGGCGATATCACGGCGGAAAAGGTCCGTATCGTACAGGACGCTGACGCCATCTTCCGCGAGGAGATCGCGAAGGCCGGCCTTGACAGAGGGCTTGGCCAGTACTTTGCCGCACTCACCAACATGCGCTCGGTGGGCGTGATGGGCGACTTCAGGACCTACGATTATGCAGTGGTGCTGAGGGCCGTGAATACGACCGACTTCATGACGGCGGATGCGGCGCAGCTTCCCTGGGAGGTCATGGCAAAGGTCACAAACCGTATCGTCAACGAGGTAAACGGCGTGAACCGCTGCCTGTGGGATCTTACCAGCAAGCCGCCGGCAACGATAGAACTGGAGTGATACACAGGAGGGGGGTCAGACCCCATTACGGAAATGTTACATATATGTAGTGTTTCCGTAATGGGGCCTGACCCCCTTGCATTTTTAATCAATGCTGTATAAAATAAAAGCGATGAAGATTTTTTACATTCAGCATAGGAGGATGCGATTATGGTTTCATGGAACAACCTGGATACATTAAATGCCTATTCACAGCTTCTGGAGACTAAGGATGATGTGAAGCTCGCTGAGGTGATGGCAGGGGAGAGCGGAGCAGAGCGTGTGGCAAAATACGCGATTCCCATGGCGGGAGGACTGACCTATCACTACGCGGCGAAAAAGGTCAACGATGATATCCTTGAAAAACTCTGCGCCCTGGCGAAGGAAGCGCAGCTGGCGGAGAAATTCGAAGAGCTGTATAACGGCGCCGTGATCAATACCACGGAAAAGAGACATGTTCTGCATCAGCTGACCAGAGGACAGCTTGGCAAGGACGTGATGGCGGACGGCGTGAACAAACGTGAATTCTATAAAGCGCAGCAGGAAAAGATCGCTGATTTTGCCGGAAAGGTTCACAGCGGCGCCATCACCAATGAAAACGGCGAAAAATTCAATACCGTCGTGCAGATCGGTATCGGCGGAAGCGATCTGGGTCCCCGCGCCATTTATCTGGCACTCGAAAACTGGGCCATTACCAACGATACACTCAAGATGAAGGCAAAATTCATCAGCAACGTGGATCCGGACGATCCGGTGGGCGTGCTGAGAGACGTGGATCTGGCACACGCACTCTTTATCGTAGTTTCCAAATCGGGAACCACCCTCGAGACCCTGACCAACGAGCTGTTTGTCAAGGACGCCCTTGAGAAGGCCGGTCTGGATGTGTCAAAGCACATGCTTGCGGTTACCAGCGAGACCTCCCCGATGGCAAAGAACAGCGGATACCTGGCAGCCTTCTTCATGGATGATTATATCGGCGGAAGATATTCCACCTCATCCGCAGTCGGCAACACGATCCTGGCACTGGCCTTCGGACCGGATATCTTTGCAAGATTCCTTGACGGAATGGCAGCAGAAGACAAGATCGCAGCATGCCCGGATCCCATGAAGAATCCGGAAATGATGGATGCGCTGATCTCTGTATACGAGCGGAACGTGCTGGGCTACGGCATCACGGCGCTTCTTCCGTATTCACAGGCCCTCAGCCGCTTCCCGGCACATCTTCAGCAGGCTTCCATGGAGTCCAACGGTAAATCCGTAAACCGCTTCGGCGAGCCCATGAACTACAAGACCGGCGAAGTTATCTTTGGCGAGCCCGGAACCAACGGCCAGCATTCCTTCTATCAGCTGCTGCATCAGGGCACGGATATTATTCCGCTGCAGTTTGTCGGCTTCAGAAAGAGCCAGAACGAAAAAGACGTCGAAGTCAAGGGAAGCACCAGCCAGAAGAAGCTCTGCGCCAATGTGGCCGCTCAGATGGTGGCCTTTGCCTGTGGCAAGGACGACGAGAATCCGGCCAAGTGCTTTGCCGGCGAACGTCCCTCCAGTATCATTATCGGTGAACAGCTGACGCCGGAAGCCTGCGGCGCGCTGCTTGCCCACTATGAAAACAAATTCATGTTCCAGGGATTTTTGTGGAACATCAACAGCTTTGACCAGGAAGGCGTACAGCTTGGCAAGGTGCTGGCGACACGCGTTCTGGAGCACAATACAGACGGAGCTCTTAAAGGTTTTGCGGAGCTTCTTGGCGTCTGATCCCGTATTTTGGATCTCAGGGGAAACGGAATTATCCGTTTCCCCTTTTTTTGACACAGAATTAACAAAAATGAAAACCGGAAGTCATTTTGAACTCAAAAATGGATGATATCGAATCCTAAATGAAAAATATCTACAAAAACAGGCCGTAAATCCTGTTCAAATCTCCAAAAATGAAAATCCCATGTCATTTTACTTGAAAATTAATTTCACATATGCTATTCTTTTCTCACAGGCAGGAAGGAGCGAAGAAAGCAGGAAACAACGTATATCTTCGGCGATTCTCTGCCGGCGGCAGACTGAAAAAATAAAGTCAAAACCAGGAGGCCGGAAAGAAATCTGATCAACTATTTTCAAAAGGGAGGACACAAAATGAAAAAATTCACCGCAATGACACTGGCTGCAGCTATGCTGGCAACAACTGCTTTCGGAATGAATGTTTCCGCGGCAACGAAACTGAACCTGTCCGTACCGGATGCAGCAAGTTCTTCCATCGGCGTAGCAGCTCAGGAATTTGCAGATCAGCTCAATGAGAAATCCGATGGCGAGCTGGAAGTAAAGGTTTATTTTGACGGATCACTGTACGGCGGAGATGCTACCGCAGCAGTTACAACGATGCAGGACGGCGGTCTGGATATGCTTTGCCTGTCCACCAGCTGGTATTCATCCTTCGATGATTCCTTCAACGTAATCTCTGTTCCCTTCCTGTTCAAGGATGTGGCTGCAGAGCAGGCTTACCTGAATGACGAAGCTTCTCAGCCCATGTGGGACGCAGTAGAAGGCATGGGAGTAAAATTCCTTGCAGCCTGGACCCGTTCCTTCCGTATGACCACCAACAACATTCGCCCGATCACCAAGCCCTCCGACTTTGAAGGAATCAAGCTTCGTGTTTCCGGCAGCCCGATCTATCAGGTATTCTTCGGCGAAGGCTGCGGCGCAAACGCAACCCCGATGAGCTTCTCGGAAGTTTACACCGCTCTTCAGACCAACACCATCGACGGTCAGGAAAATCCGGCGGACGTTCCCTACTCCTCAAGCTTCTATGAAGTACAGAAATACCTCTCCGCTACCAATCATGTGGCAGAAGCATGGGTCGTCGGCATGAATCCCGACAAGTTCAATTCTCTGAGCGAAGATATGCAGACACTGGTTCTTGAGACCGCTCAGGAAATGCAGCAGTGGAAAGTGGACTATGACAACGAGACCGATCAGAAGTGCATCGACGCCATGATCGAGGCAGGTATGGAATACAACGAACTGGACGAGGCAGGCTTCGAGGCATTCAAGGAAGTATCCAAGTCTCTGTATCCGAAGTTCCAGGAAATCGTAAACAACCCGGATCTCTGGGATGCAACGATCGCTTTTGCAGAATCTCACTGAGAAGCTGCAGATTGAAAGCCTGAAATTGAAACAGATTTACCCGGGCAGATTCCCGTCCGGGGAGATAACGAAGTAAATGTGTAAAGGCGTTATCACAGGCACAGTAAAGTGAAGGTGGGACGGCGCCGGAAGGCACCGTCCCTTTTTATGGCCTGGAAACGGGAACGGGTGGTTTACAGATGGAAAATAAAAATACTGGCGGCGGGCAGGTGTTTTTCAAAATCGCCGAAAAAATCGAGCTTGCGCTGGGCGGCCTTTGCCTGGCAACGCTTTTCGTGGTTGTCCTGATCGGTATCGTCAGCCGACTGCTGAACATTCAGGCGGCCTGGTATGAAGAGACGACCCGCGTGTTCTTCCTGTGGATGATGTGGATCGGCGTAGGCGCCGGATTTAATCACAGCGAGTCCTCCCGGGTGACGGTGCTTGTCAAAGCCCTCCCGGAAGGCGTACGGAAGGTATGCAACGTTCTCTATTATGTGATCTGCTTTGCGATGTTCGCGATCATTATCGGATACGGATTCCGCTCCGCTCTGCAGCAGGCAAGAATGGGAGAAATGGGATCTGCGCTCCGGATTCCCATGTGGCTCGTAGGTATCGCGGTACCCGTAGGTGGTATCTTCGGTTTTATCGGAACACTGAATACGCTCCTCTTTGAACGGTGGAGACTTAAGACCACGGCAGAAGAGCTTGAGCTGGAAGAAATTGCAGCTCAGACCAAAAAACAGATCGCCGAGGAAGAAGCAAAAGAAAAAGCAGGCAGGGCAGCAGGAGGTAAACGGAGATGAGTATATTTATTCTGGTCGTTTTTATGGTCCTGATGATGCTCGGCATTCCGGTGGCTGTATCTCTTGGAGCAGCCAGCATCCTTGCGATCAAGGTGTTTGAAACCTCCACGATCGCGTCGGCTGTCAAGCTGATGTACTCTTCGATGAACAGCTTTACCATGGTGGCCGTACCGCTGTTTTTCCTTGCAGGCGTTCTGATGGAAAAGGGCGGCGTTGCACAGAAGATCTTTGATTTCTGCGAAGACATCGTAGGATGGATCTCCGGCGGCCTTGGCCACGTAAACATTCTGACAAGTATTCTGTTTGCAGGAATGAGCGGATCCTCCGTGGCGGACGTAGCCTCCATCGGTGCTCTGTGCGCCAACGCCATGATCCGTTCGGGATATCCGGCACCCTACGCCTGGGGCACGACGCTGGCCAGCTCCATGCTGGCGACGGTCATTCCGCCTTCCATTCTGATGGTCGTGGCGGCTTCCGTTGCGCAGGTTTCCATGGGCAAGGCACTGTTTGCCGGAATCATTCCCGGCATCGTGCTGGGCGTGATCATGATGGTGTACAACTACGTTTACTGCAAACGTCATCAGATCGGACATAAGATTCCGTTCAACGCAAAGAAACTCGGGAAGAGCTTTCTGTCTTCCCTGCCGGCCCTGCTGGTGCCGGTGATCCTGCTGGGCGGTATGTATACCGGTTACTTTACCTCCACCGAAGCAGCCGCGATCTGCGTGCTGTATACTCTGATCGTTTCCATGTTCATTTACAGGAAACTGAAGGTAAAGGATCTTCCGGAAATCTTCATGCAGGTGGCGAAGAACACGGGAACCGTTCTCTTTGTCGCAATTACCGCGAAACCGGCCGGACAGCTGTTTACCCTGGACGGATTCCCGGAACAGGTATCCAGAGCCATCACGGGAGTTTCCAGCAATCCGATCATCGTCATGCTGCTGATATTCCTTCTGCTTACCGTGATCGGAATGTTCATGGACGCGACGGCAGCGATCTACATCTTTATGCCGATCCTTCTGCCTACGGCGACCTCGGTTGGCGTTAATCCGCTGTTCTTCGTGGTATTCATGGTCATCGCTCTGGCCTTCGGCCTGATCACGCCGCCCGTCGGTGTGTGTCTGTATGCGGCGATCAACGTATCGGGACTGTCGATGGAGAAGATCACAAAAGGTCTGGTACCCTGGCTGATCCTTCTGTTTATCGGACTTCTGCTGTTCATTCTGTTCCCGCAGACGATCACGGTGCCGGTCAACGCAATATTCCCCGGCTGATAAGGAATAGGTCATGAAAGAAACGCTGCTTGCCTCTGCATCGAATCCGGAGAGCAGTCTTCCGCGCCCGGTCATGGTGATCATCGCCCTTCTTCTTCTGATGCTGCCGTATCTGATCTATCGGTATACGGGAAAATCCGTGACAGAATATCTTCGTTTTTCTGTTCTGACCGGCTGGATCAACCGGAAGGGGGAAGCGCTTCGCGAAAGATTTTCCGGAAAGAAAAGACCCGCAAAGATATCCGCCGGCAGGAAAAGCGGCGATAAAAAACCGGATCGCACGCCATCCCGGCATAATGCCCAGGCGGATTACCTGAAATTTATATCCCGTCTTCTGGATTTTTCGAGAAAGAACAGACTGTTTTCGATCCTTCCGGGGAATATCCTGCACAATGAAGAAGCGGCGTCCCTGACCGCGGTCCTGGTGACAAAAGCCCGTGTGATCGGCGTGATGGCCTACGCTTTTGAAGGAGAAGTGATTCCGGCTAAGAATGCCGCCTGGCAGGTCGTGGAAGACGGAGAAACGCGTCCGGTGGGAAATCTGGCGGAGGAAGGCAGGCATCAGCTGGAACTGCTGAAAGGCGCCATGCAGCGGATCGGCCTTTCAGGCATTCCGTGCGAGGTGATGCTGGTCTTTACAGGAAACAAAGCGGTGCTGCCGGCAGACAAACCCGCCGGCGTCATGAAAGCAGAAGCGTTTTTTGAACAATGCAGTTCCCGGAAAGATCTGCAGGAGGGCACATTGTCTCCTGCTGAAACCGGCAGGAAGCTGAGCCTTTGCAGAAAAGGGAAAAAGAGCAGGTGAGTGCTATGGAAAGATATCTGTTAGGCCTGGACGTTGGCACCAGCAGCCTGAAAACCGCGATCATCGACGAAAACGGCAACATGATCGGCAAGTCGATGGAAGAATATGACGAGCCGCTGAATCTTCCGGCCGGATGGCAGGAGATCAGCGCAGACAGCATCTGGCACGCGATCATGTCCGGTATGAAACGGATGATCTGCGACGGAGGCATTGACCCTTCAAAGATCGCCGGGATAGGGATTTCCTGTCTCTGCCCGGGCCTTGTGGCCCTGGGAGAAAACGGCGAGGTTCTGCATAATCCGATCATTTATTCAGACCGCAGAAGTGTGGAAGAAGCCGAGATCATCAAACAGACGGTGGGAGAAGACTACCTGTTTTATATCACCGCAAACCGCTGCATGTCGGGAGCCATGTCCGGGACCAGCATGCTCTGGATCAAGAGGCACCGGCCCGAGATCTACGAAAAGACCCGGTACTTCGGACATATCAATACCATGATCGGCGGATGGCTTACCGGAAAGTACGCCATGGATTATTCGAACGCTTCCTACACCTCCATGTTTGAGACAAGAGGCGGCCTGAAATGGAGCGCGGAGCTGGCGAACAGGATCGGGATCGATCCCCGGAAGCTTCCGCCTCTGATGAGCTCGGAGGAGGTTCTCGGAGGTCTCTGCAATCCGGAGTTCATAAAGCTTGGAGTTCCCGAAGGAACCCCGGTGGTGATCGGAGGAGGAGACACGGCGTGCGCATCTCTGGCGGCAGGCATCGTATCGAACGGAGACGTCTGCGAATCCGTGGGAACCACCAACGTGCTGACCGTCTGTGTGGACCAGCCGAACTTCAGTCCCAGCAACATCAACCGCTGCCATGTGGTGAAGGGAACCTGGATCTATCAGGGAGCCATGTCTCATGCAGGCGGATCGCTCAGATGGTTCCGGGATGAGTTCTGCATGGATCTGGCCGCGCAGGCAAAGGAGACCGGAGAAGACGTTTTCGATCTGATGACGGCAGCAGCCGGAAAATCCGCGCCCGGCGCCAACGGCGTGGTATTTCTTCCCTATATGATGGGGGAACGAAGCCCCATCTGGGACAGTGATGCAAGAGGCGTTTTCTTTGGAATGTCACTCAACAACAACCGGGGCGATCTGATCCGGGCGATCCTGGAAGCAGCCGGGTACGGAACCAGGCAGCTGAAGGAGATCGCGGAAGGTCTGACGGGCCTTGAAATTCAGCATTTTTCCTCCATGGGAGGAGGAGCCCGCAGCAGGATCTGGTCACAGATCAAGGCGGACATCATCGGAGTGGATATCGACGTTCTGGACATGAACGACATGGCGCCCGTAGGTGCGGCCCTTCTGGGCGGCGTCGGGGCCGGAATCTACAAGGACACGATCGAGGCATCCTCCCGGATCGAGAGAAAGATCTACCGGCATGTTTCGGGGAGCAGGCGGAATACCGAAGTGTACGACAGGCGGTATGAAGTGTACAAGGAGCTTTATCCCCGGATCCGGGATCTGTTTCCCCTGTGCATATAAAATGAGAAAGAGAAAGAGAAAGGAGACAGCGCCATGAAAGCAGTTATTCTTCACGGACCTGAAAACTATCCCAATAATTATGAGGTTATGGACATCGAAAAGCCTGTCTGCGGAAAAAAGGACATCCTTCTGAAAATGAAGGCCGCCGCCCTCTGCGGAACCGACAAACGGATCTTTACCGGCGGAAAGACCAAGGGCGTCCGTCCCGATTCTGTAGTAGGACATGAGATCTGCGGCGTGATCGAAGAAGTGGGCGAAGAGGTTCAGGGCTACAGCGCCGGCGAAAAAGTTGCCATCGCAAACGTAATCCCCTGCGGCCACTGCAGCGCCTGCCTTTCCGGCAGAGAAAACGCCTGCCTGAACCGCAAAGCCATCGGCTACGAATTTAACGGCGGATTTGAAGAATATATCCGTGTTCCCGACATCTGCATCGAGAGCGGCAACGTTGTAAAGCTTCCGGAATCGGTGAGTTACGCCGCCGGCGCCCTGATCGAGCCGCTGGCCTGCTGCATCAGAGGTCTTTATAATACCGGGACCGGTTTCAACGACACCGTACTGATCATCGGCGCGGGCCCCATCGGCCTGATGCATCTGCAGCTTTCCCTGATCGCCGGCGCGCAGAAGGTTATCGTCAGCGAGCTGGATCCCGAAAAGAGAGAACTGGCTCTGAAGCTTGGCGCATGCCGTGCAGTGGATTCTTCGAAAGAGGATCTTCACGCGATCGTCATGGAAGAGACCGGCGGAGAAGGCGTTGACCGCATCGTCATGGCCATCGGCGTGAACGCTCTGGTGGATTCCACCTTCAAGCTGGCAAAGAAGGGCGGCACCGTCTGCCTGTTTGCCGGATTCCCGAAGGGAAGGATGAGCGAATTTGATCCGAGTGTCATTCATTACAACGAACTGAACATCACAGGCAGCACGGCCTACAAGAGAAGCGATTATCTGCAGGCCGCCGATATGGTCATCAATGGAAAGATCGACCTGGACGCCATCGTATCTGCAAAATTCAAGCTGGAAGACTTCCGGGAAGCTCTGGATCTTCATATGGCAGGAACGGCTCTGAAGGTCGTGATCGAGGACTGAGAGAACAGAGGAACAGGATCAGCAGCGGATAAATACTCACACAGACAAAAAAGCTGATTTATGTCCGGTCACTATGCACGTATTAAGATAATACGCAGCTACAGGATAAATACTCACAACCAAGTATAAGAAAGGAAGGAAACAATTATGGTAGAACCGATGTACGCAATGGGCAAGGCAGTCAGACTTTCAAGAATGGTTAATCCCGAGAGCAACAAGATGATGGC
>CAMNNM010000061.1 GCA_946545425.1 uncultured Blautia sp.
ACCATATCGTCCGTGGTAAGTGTACCCTCGTCCCAGGCTCCGTCCTTGAAATTGGATACATAGCGGTAGTCGGTTTTCATGTAACCGAAACCAAGATTTCCCCAGTCAATATTCTTTTTTTCCATGGCTGACTCCTCCATTGCATTATCCTCTGCCCGGACATATTGCCGGAAATGCATAAAATCCGGGACGGGCAGATACATCATTTAGTATTGTAAAACTTTTAAGCGATAAATTCAACAGGAAATACAATATAATAGGTGTCATTCACCGTTATTACATACAGCAACGATTCATAGCCGGGTTCTCTTGTATTTTCATGAGTTCTCGGCTATAATAATAGACAGATTGCGGCCCTAAATGTACAAGAATGACCCGGTGGGATCGGGGGGAAGATCCATGTTTGATAAGGAAATCGAAAAGGTCGGAGACGCGGTCCTCGACCTGATAGACAGCGCGGTCGATTCCAGAAATTATTCAAAACTGAACGAGGCGGTAAGCCAGACGCTTCAGTCCTTTATTGACAGCGGCAGCGACGCGGTCAAAAAGATGATGGAAAACAGGACCGACGAAGATTACAAGAAATATCGCTACAAAGTTCCACAAAGCTTCCGGGACAATACAAAGCTGAAACAGAAGACCCGGGAACAGGTACAGCGCGAGCTGTTCGAAGGTGTGACCGACGAACGGGTCAAGGGTATTCTGCTGATCGTGGCAGGACTTGCCGTCTCGGTCGGCAGCGCGATCTGGCTGATCCTGGGAGGAATCTTAAGTTCTATTTCCGGAGCAGGCATTTCCGCCAGTATCCTTCCGCTTATCTTCCTGGCGGCAGGTATCGGGCTGACTGCATACGGCAACAGCGTATCAAAGAAAGCCGGAAGATTCCTGAAATATATCAAAGCCATCGGCGAGAAGGCATATGCCGGCTTTGACTCACTGGCAAAAGCAGTCGGCAAGTCAGTGGACTTCGTTAAAAAAGACGTGGCTGACATGCTGAAAAAAGGCTGGTTCAAGCAGGGACATGTAGACGGAAACGAAACGACGCTCATCGCCAGCGACGAGGTTTACAAGCTGTACGAGGAAGCCGAAGTAAGCCGGGCGGTCCGCGAGGAAGAAGAACGTAAGAACCCGGCCCTCTCACCTGAGGTGCAGGAGGTCCTGAAAAAGGGAAACGAATATCTGCATCAGATCCACCAGTGCAACGAAGAAATTCCCGGCGAGGAGATATCCGCAAAAATCGCCAGGATCGAGAACATACTCGACAAGATCCTTGCAAGGACCAAAGAGCATCCCGAGGTGGTGGGCGATCTTGGAAAGATGATGAATTATTATCTGCCCATGACGGTGAAGCTTCTGAATGCATATGCTGACATGGACAGGCAGCCTGTCCAGGGTGAGAACATCCGTAAATCCAAGCAGGAGATCGAGGAGACCCTCGATACTCTGAATACGGCATTTGAAAAATTGTTTGATTCCGTCTATGCAGACGAAGCGCTGGACATTTCAACGGATATTTCAGTGCTGAAGACGCTCCTTGCGCAGGAAGGCCTGCAGGAGGACGGCATCACGGCGCTGAGACACTGAGAACGATACCCAACCGAACTGCGGTTCGTTAATGAAAGGAGAAAATGCCATGGGAGACGAATTTAACACCAATGTACCAACCGTACCTGTTTTGACACTCGAACCATCGATGACAGAAGAAGCCAGTGCGGCTGCGGCAACCGCATCTCAGGCAGTCGCGGCAGTGCAGACCGCTCCGGAAGCACAGCCGGAAGAACCGAAGGCGGCAGAGCCGGTTCTGACACCGGAGGAACAGAAAGCCGTTGATGATTTTGCAAAACAGATCGACGTGGAAAATACAGACCAGATCCTTCAGTACGGCGCCGGAACCCAGAAGAAAATGGCAGACTTCTCCGATTCTGCGCTTGAGAATGTCAAGACCAAAGACCTTGGCCAGATCGGCGACCTTCTGACCAACGTGGTGGGCGAACTGAAAAGCTTTGACGCCCTCGAAGAAGAGAAGGGCGGTCTTTTCGGTCTGTTCAAAAAGCAGGTCAACAAGATGGAGACCCTGAAAAACCGCTATGCCAAGGCAGAGGTGAACGTCGACAAGATCTCACAGGCGCTTCAGGAGCATCAGGTACGTCTGATGAAGGACACTGCCCTTCTTGACAGAATGTACGACCAGAATCTGGCTTACTATAAAGAACTGACCATGTACGTTCTTGCCGGAAAGAAGAGACTTGCAGAAGTACGCGCAGGAAAGCTTGCCGAGCTGGAAGCAAAAGCAAAAGCGTCCGGCCTTCCGGAAGATGCCCAGGCTGCAAGGGATTTTGCCGACAAATGCAACCGGTTTGAAAAGAAACTTCATGACCTTGAACTTACCAAAATGATCTCCATGCAGACGGCTCCCCAGATCCGCCTGATCCAGAGCAACGACACCAACATGGTGGAAAAGATCCAGACCACCATCGTCAACACCATTCCGCTCTGGAAGAGCCAGATGGTCCTGGCTCTCGGAATTGCCCATTCGACCGAAGCCGCAAAGGCACAGCAGGCAGTGACAAATCTGACCAATGATCTGCTGAAGCAGAACGCCGAGGCACTTCATACCGCATCCGTCGAAACGGCAAGAGAATCCGAACGCGGCATCGTCGACATCGAGACGCTCAAGAAGACCAACGAGAATCTGATCCGGACATTGGACGATGTTCTGAAGATCCAGGAAGACGGACGGGCAAAGAGAAGAGCGGCCGAGGAAGAAATGGCCCGCATGGAGCAGGAACTCAAGAACAAACTACTCGACATCCATCGTTCATGAGTCCGATTTTTATCAATCAGTGTTCAGGGACCGTCAGTGCGCTTGTGCGCACGGCGGTCCTCATTTATCTCGCGAGGTTATAAAGATGTATCGGGATCATACCAGAATTGTCAGAATCGGGGACAGGAAGATCGGTGGCGGAAATCCGGTCCTTATCCAGTCCATGACAAATACAAAAACCCAGGACGTACAGGCGACTGCCGCGCAGATCCTGGAGCTTGAAAAAGCCGGCTGTGACATCATACGCTGTGCCGTGCCAGACATGGATGCGGCCCGGGCGCTTTCCGAAATCCGGAAACAGATTCATATTCCACTGGTGGCAGACATACATTTTGACCACAGACTTGCCATTGCCGCCATGGAAAACGGTGCGGACAAGATCCGTATCAATCCGGGAAATATCGGATCGGAAGACAAAATCCGCTCTGTCATCAGCTGTGCAAAGGAACGCGGTATACCCATCCGGGTAGGCGTCAACAGCGGATCACTCGAAAAAAATCTTGTCGAAAAATATGGCGGCGTCACGGCAGAAGGTCTGGTGGAGAGTGCGCTTCATAAGGTACATCTGATCGAAGACATGGGATATGACAACCTGGTCATCAGTATCAAATCCTCCAATGTCATGATGTGTGTCAAGGCGCACGAAATCCTTGCCGAAAAGTCGGATTATCCCCTTCATGTGGGCATCACCGAAGCAGGCACGCTGTTTTCCGGAAACATCAAGTCCGCAGTGGGGCTGGGCATTATATTGCACGAGGGGATCGGCGACACCATCCGTGTGTCTCTGACCGGAGCGCCGGTCGAAGAAGTACGGTCCGCAAAGGAGATCCTCCGTGCGCTCGGTCTTCGCAAAGAAGGGATCGAAGTCGTTTCATGTCCGACCTGCGGCAGAACGCAGATCGATCTGATCGGTCTGGCCAACCGGGTACAGGAGATGGCTGCCGATATTCCGCTGACCGCCAAAGTCGCGGTCATGGGCTGTGTTGTAAACGGTCCCGGAGAGGCAAAGGAAGCGGATATCGGCATTGCCGGAGGCGACGGGATCGGACTTCTGATCAAGGACGGAAAAGTAGTGAAAAAAGTACCCGAAGAACAGATTGTGGAAGTGCTCCGTCAGGAGCTGCTGAGAATGGCAGAAGGGAGAGAATGAAAGAATTTCTTGATGTTTTTCCGGGGCTCCATGTCAGCGAAAACATGAAAGAGCTCCTGAATCATGTAAATGTGTCAAAGGTATCCCTCAACCGGGGGAAGACCCATCTGAGAGTATACATCGTAAGTGACCGATGGATCCACAAAAAGCTGATCTGGAAGCTGGAAAACGAGATACGGCAGCAGTGTTTCGAAGATGTTCCGATCACGGTGACCGTAATCGAAAAATTTGAGCTTTCTGTTCAATATACGCCTGAGAACTTTCTGGAGGTCTACCGGGAGAGTATGGAAATGGAACTTTCCCGTGTCAGTGATCTGACCAGTCATCTGTTTCACACGGCCGAGATCAGTTTTCCGGATCGCGGCACCATGCATCTTACGATTCCGGATTCCATCGTAGCAAGGGAAAAAAGCGAGATCCTGGAAGAGTATCTGCACAAGGTGTTCTGTGAACGCTGCGGCATGGATCTGATCGTGGACATGGAGTTCGTGGAAAGAGAAGACAGCACAAGCCGTAAGGATGCCGAGGTCCTGATCGAAAAACAGGCCGAGATGATCGCAAAGAGAGTCCGGGGCGAACAGGAAGAGGCACCGGCTGCCGAAAAGCAGGAGGAAAAGTCTGAAGCGAAAACGGGTTCCAGGAAGAGCGATAACAAAAAAGCCGCCCAGAGCGGCGGTGAGAGCACCTTCCAGGCCAGAAGATCGCAGGATCCGGATATTATATATGGAAGAGATTTTGACGGAGACGTGATCCCGCTGGAATCCGTTACCGGAGAAATGGGCGAGATCATTGTCAGGGGCATGGTGATGGAAAGTGAGGCCCGCGGCATCCGCAACGAGAAGACCATTCTGATCTTCTCCGTCACGGACTTTACCGATTCCATTACCATCAAGCTGTTCTTGAAAAACGAGCAGGTGCCCGAGGTTTCGGCCTTTGTAAAGAAGGGCGCCTTCTTAAAGATCCGCGGTGTGACTACCATAGACCGCTTTGACGGCGAACTGACCATCGGTTCCATCTGGGGAATCCGGAAGATCGGAGATTTTCGCGACGGACGTATGGACAACAGTCCGCGGAAAAGGGTGGAGCTGCACGTTCATACGAAAATGAGCGATATGGACGGCGTAACCGAGGCGAAGGTGCTGGTCAAACGGGCATACGAATGGGGACATAAAGCCATTGCCATCACCGATCACGGCGGCGTACAGGCATTCCCCGAAGCAAATCACTGCTTCGATTCCTGGGGCGGGTGTGTGCCGAAGGATTCCGACTTTAAAGTCCTTTACGGAATGGAAGCCTATATCGTGGACGACCTGAAAGGAATCGTCACCAACAGTCATGGTCAGAGCCTGAAAGGCAGCTTTGTGGTCTTTGACATCGAGACGACCGGTTTTTCACCCCTGAACTGCAGGATCATCGAGATCGGGGCCGTCCGGGTGGAAGAGGGACAGATCACGGACCGCTTCTCGACCTTTGTAAATCCGGGGGTTCCCATCCCCTTCCGGATCGAGCAGCTCACCAGCATCAATGACAATCTGGTGGCCGATGCCCCGCCCATCGAGACGGTGCTGCCGGAATTTCTGAAATTCTGCGAAGGCGCGGTGATGGTCGCGCACAACGCAGATTTTGATATGAGCTTTATTATGGAAAACTGCCGCCGGATGGGGCTTTCCGACGAATTCACCTATGTGGATACCGTAGGTATGGCAAGATATCTTCTTCCTGCTCTGAACCGGTTCAAGCTTGACACGGTGGCAAAGGCGGTTGGAGTTTCGCTCAACCATCATCACAGGGCAGTGGATGACGCGGCCTGTACGGCGGATATTTTCGTGAAGTTTGTAAAGATGCTGGAAGAACGGGACATCACGGACCTTGACCTTCTCAACGAGCAGGCCTCGGTTTCGGAAAACACGATCATGAAACTGCCGACGTACCATGCCGTGATCTTCATGTGCAACGAGCCGGGAAGGATCAACCTTTATAAGCTGGTCAGCCTTTCCCACCTGAAATATTTCCATAGGAGACCCAGGATTCCGAAGAGCGAGATCATAAAGCACAGGGAAGGACTGCTGCTGGGAAGCGCCTGCTCGGCGGGAGAACTGTATTCGGCCCTTCTGCGCAACGCACCGGAAACCGAGATCGCGCGGATCGTAAGCTTTTATGACTATCTTGAGATCCAGCCCCTCGGCAACAACGAATACATGATCCGGGACGACAAGAACGATACGGTCAACACAAAGGAAGACCTGATCGAGATCAACAAAAAGATCGTCCGTCTGGGAGAACAGTTCAACAAGCCTGTATGCGCGACCTGCGACGTACACTTTATCGATCCGGCCGACGAGATCTACAGAAGGATCATCATGGCCGGCAACGGATTTGACGATGCAGACAGTCAGGCTCCTCTGTATCTGCGGACAACCGAGGAAATGCTGGAGGAATTCAGCTATCTGGGAAGGGAAAAAGCAGAAGAGGTCGTGATCGACAATCCCAATAAGATCGCGGACCAGATCAGCAAAATGTCGCCGATCCATCCGGACAAGTATCCCCCCGTCATCGAAAATTCGGACCGGGATCTGAAGGACATGTGCTACCAGAAGGCTCACGAGATCTATGGCGAAACGCTTCCGGAGATCGTGGAGCAAAGGCTGGAAAAAGAATTGCATTCCATCATTTCCAACGGCTACGCGGTAATGTACATCATCGCGCAGAAGCTGGTAAAAAAGTCCAATGAAGACGGATATCTTGTCGGATCACGCGGATCGGTAGGGTCTTCCTTTGCGGCTACCATGTCAGGCATCACCGAGGTAAACCCGCTTCCGCCGCACTATGTGTGCCCGGAATGCCGGTTCAGCGATTTCGATTCCGATATCGTAAAGGAATACGCAGACCGTGTCGGCGCCGATATGCCGGACCGGGAGTGCCCGGTGTGCGGTGCAAAAATGAAAAAAATGGGCTTCAACATCCCGTTCGAGACCTTCCTGGGATTCAAAGGAGACAAAGAGCCCGATATCGACCTGAACTTTTCGGGAGAATACCAGGCTGTCGCCCACAAATATACCGAGGTGATCTTCGGAGAGGGGCATACGTTTAAAGCCGGGACCATCGGTACGCTGGCGGAAAAGACGGCATTCGGATATGTCAAAAAATACTTTGAGGAGCGGGGACAGCACAAGCGCTACTGCGAGATCAACCGGATCGTCAGCGGATGTACGGGTGTAAAACGGACCACCGGACAGCATCCGGGCGGAATCGTCGTACTTCCCCACGGTGAGGAGATCGAGAAATTTACGCCGGTGCAGCATCCGGCGGACGACATGACCTCGGACATCATCACCACGCATTTTGATTACCACTCCATCGACGGAAACCTGTTGAAACTGGACATTCTGGGACACGATGATCCTACCATGATCCGCATGCTGGAAGATCTGACGGGGACAGACGCAAAGGACGTTCCGCTGGATGACAAGAAGGTCATGTCTCTGTTTTCCGGAACTGAGGCTCTGGGTATCCGGCCGGAGGATATCGGAGGATGTCCTCTTGGATGTCTTGGGGTACCCGAATTCGGCACAGACTTCGTAATCGGCATGGTACAGGAGGCACAGCCACGGAATTTCTCGGATCTGATCCGTATTTCGGGACTGTCTCACGGTACGAACGTGTGGCTGGGAAATGCACAGAAGCTGATCAGTGAAGGAAAGGCAACGATCTCAACGGCAATCTGTACCCGTGACGATATTATGGGCTATCTGATCCGTATGGGTGTGGAGCCCAGCCAGTCCTTCACCATTATGGAAAGCGTACGAAAGGGTAAGGGACTGAGACCCGAATGGGAAGAGATCATGAAAGCACATGATGTACCGGACTGGTACATCTGGTCCTGCAAGCAGATCTCCTATATGTTCCCGAAAGCCCATGCGGCAGCCTATGTCATGATGGCCTACCGGATCGCCTGGTACAAGGTTTACATTCCCCTTGCGTATTATGCGGCATTCTTCAGCATAAGGGCGACCAGCTTTTCCTACGAGCTTATGTGCCAGGGAAAAGAGCGGCTTGAATTCTTCATGAGCGAGATACGGGCCAAGGGTGATGCGGCCTCCAAAAAGGAACAGGACTCCATCAAGGATATGAAGATCGTACAGGAGATGTATGCCAGAGGATTCGAGTTCGAACCCATCGACATTTATAAGGCGAAAGCGCATCGTTTCCAGATCGTCGGCAACCGCCTGATGCCGGCCCTCGATACCATCGAAGGACTGGGAGACAAAGCAGCCGACGCTGTATTCGAGGAAGCGGCAAAGGGTCGCTTCCTGTCGAGAGATGATTTCCGCGAACGGACCAAGGTAAGCAAGAATATCGTAGACCTGATGGCAGAGATGGGACTTCTGGGAGATATCCCCCAGTCCAATCAGATGTCATTGTTCGATCAGGGAATAATGTAGAAGGAGGAGACCGCCTGTGACAAAAGAAGAGCTTCATTACATGCAAAGGCTGGCTGATCTGTATCCGACCATCGGAAAAGCAGCCACAGAGATCATCAATCTTCAGTCGATCATGAACCTCCCCAAGGGAACCGAGCATTTTGTCTCGGATCTGCATGGTGAGTTCGACGCCTTTTCTCATGTACTGCGCAACGGCTCCGGAGCCGTGCGGAAAAAGATCGACGATGTGTTCGGGCATACCCTCAGCAATCAGGACAAACGGTCACTGGCCACGCTGATCTACTATCCAAAGAAAAAGCTGGAGCTGGTCAGAAAGACGGAAAGCGATCTTACCAACTGGTACAAGATCACCCTGTACCGTCTGATCGAAGTGTGCAAGACGACTGCGTCCAAATATACCAGATCCAAGGTACGAAAAGCTCTTCCGTCTGACTACGCCTACGTGATCGAGGAGCTGATCACGGAAAAAACAGAGGTTCTGGACAAGGAAGCCTATTACGATTCGATCGTCAATACCATCATCGACATCGGCCGTGCCGAAAACTTTATCATCGCCCTGGCAGAGCTGATCCAGCGTCTGGTCGTGGATCATCTGCATGTTCTGGGAGATATTTACGACAGAGGACCCGGTCCGCATTTCATTATGGACCGTCTGATGAACTATCATTCTCTGGACATCCAGTGGGGAAACCACGACGTGGTATGGATGGCCGCGGCGGCAGGACATCAGGCCTGCATCGCCACGGTTCTCCGCAACAGCCTGCGCTACGGCAACCTGGATATTCTGGAGGACGGATACGGCATCAACATGATGCCGCTGGCCGCCTTTGCCATGGAAGCCTACAAGGATGATCCCTGTCTTCTGTTTGCTCCAAAGGAAGGAAAGAGCTACACGGCAATAGAGGAAGTTCTGACCCGTAAGATGCATAAGGCCGTCACCGTCCTTCAGTTCAAACTCGAAGGACAGCTGATCCGCCGGCATCCGGAGTTCCATATGGATGACCGCCTGCTGCTTGATAAGATCGATCCCGATAAAGGGACCGTGCGCCTTCCGGACGGAAAAGAATATACGCTTCTGGATTCGGACTTTCCCACGATCGACTGGAAAGACCCGTACCGCCTTACGGAAGAAGAGCAGGATGTGATGGACCGTCTGAGCTCGGCCTTCCTTCAGTGCGAAAAGATGCAGAACCATATGACGCTCCTTCTGGATAAGGGCGGACTGTATACCACCTACAACGGAAACCTTCTGTTCCACGGCTGCGTGCCGCTGAACGACGACGGAAGCTTCAAGGTGGTGGAAATCTTTGGAAAACCGCTGAAGGGCAGGGCCTTGTACGACGAAATGGAAATGCATGTCAGGAAGGCCTTCAACTCGCTCAGCAGAGAAGAAAAGAAATACAGCCAGGACATCCTGTGGTATATCTGGGCCGGGCCTGATTCGCCTCTTTTCGGCAAAGACCGCATGGCTACCTTTGAGCGGTACCTGATCCGCGAAAAGGAAACCCATGTCGAGAAGAAAAACGCCTATTACCGTCATCAGGAAAGCGTTGAAGTGGCCGAAATGATCCTGAAGGAATTCGGACTGGATCCGGCAGAAGGACATATCATCAACGGACATGTTCCGGTGCATCAGTCAGAAGGTGAAAGCCCTGTAAAATGCGGCGGTAAGCTGATCGTGATCGACGGCGGCTTTTCCAGGGCGTACCGGAAGGTTACCGGAATAGCCGGATACACGCTGATCTACAATTCCTACGGTCTGGTCCTGACGGCGCACGAACCGTTTACTTCGGCGGAGGATGCGGTCAAAAGCGAAAGAGATATCTTTTCTCACAGGACCACCGTATGGGAGGCAAGACACAGAAAGCATGTGGAGGATACGGATACCGGTAAAGCATTAAAGGAACGGATCGGTGAACTGCAGATCCTTCTGGACGCATACCGGAAAGGTATCATCAAAGAAAAGAAGTGACCGGAAATTCAGGCCTGCACATAATAGTGACGGCCGACCTCCTTAATACAGCCCATCAGGCAGAGTTCCACCACATATTTTCCGACCTTTTCGGAGGAAAGTCCTGTCTGACGGATCAGATAATCCATACTTCGCGGCCGGCTCCCGAGTGCGCCGAAGACGAGCTTTTGTTCTTCGGTCAGCCCGGGCCGGCTTTTTTTCTGTTCTTCGGGAGAAATGGGACTTAGACACCACTCGTCAAGAAGCACTTCGGGCCGCCATGCGATCACCGCGCCTTCGTAGATCAGCCGGTTGCAGCCGGCGCTCAGCTCGTCATTTACGGCTCCGGGGATGGCATAAACCGATTTTGACATATCCAGAGCAGCCTCCACGGTACTTAAGGTACCGCTTTTTTCACGCGCCTCCACAATGAGAATGATGTCGGACAGGGCGCTGATGATCACATTTCTCTGGGGAAAATGCCAGGGCTGCGGCATGGTTCCGGGCGCAAACGGAGAAAGGATGCCGCCCTGATTCCAGACGATCCGCTCGTAGAGCGTCCGGTGGCTTTTGGGATAGCAGACGTCTGCGCCGCTTCCGAGGACGGCAAACGTCGGTGTGGGACCTTCCAGAGCTCCTTTGTGTCCTTCGGAGTCGATACCGTAGGCGAGCCCGCTGATCACCTGAACGCCGGCCCGGCTCAGAAAATCTGCATAGCGGAATGCCTGGATCCGTCCATAAGGACTGCAGGCTCTGGCGCCTATGACGGCAGCAGTACGTCTGTTTTCATCCGGGAGCTTACCAATATAATAGAGGGTCTCGGGCATTTTTTCATATCGCATAAGCCGGCGGGGATATCCCGGCTCTCCTTTACGGACGGCATGCATGGTGAGATCTGTTTCTTTCACGTGAATCCTCCTTTGTTTCAGACATGTTATCAGATGAGCGGCTTTTTTTCATAGGAACGAAACGACAGGGCTTCTTCGAGATGGGATGAGAGAATGGAATCGGATCCATCCATGTCTGCGATGGTACGGGATACCTTCAGGATCTTGTGACAGGAACGCGCACTGAAGGAAAACGCGTCACAGGCTTTTTCAAGAAGGACTTCACCGTCGGCGGTAAGAGCGCAGTACCGACGTATGTCCTCCGGCTGCATTTCACCGTTAAAATGAATCGTTCTTTGGCGGAACCGTTCTTGCTGAACGGCGCGCACCCGTTCGGTGCGCAGGCGGATCTCGGCAGAAGACTCCTGCCTGCCCGGACGGATCATTTTTTTAAATCGTACCGGCGGAATATCCACGCACAGATCGATACGGTCGAGAAGCGGCTGGCTGATACGGTTGACATAACGGTTGATATCGCCGGGCGAACATTTGCATTTTTGACTGGGCCAGTATCCACATGGACAGGGATTCATGGCTGCGGCCAGCATGAAATTTGCCGGAAAACGGAAGGTGCCCGCCTGCCTCGCAATGCAGATGGTACGATCCTCCAGGGGCTGCCGGAGCACTTCAAGCGTACTTCTTGAAAATTCCGGCATCTCATCCAGAAACAGAACACCCCGGTGGGCAAGCGTCATTTCACCCGGCGACGGATTTCTGCCTCCCCCCGTCAGAGCCTGCGGAGTGCATGTGTTATGGGGACTGCGGAACGGACGGTCCCGGATAAGGGGATCTCCCGGCTGCAGAAGACCTG
>CAMNNM010000062.1 GCA_946545425.1 uncultured Blautia sp.
CACTGAAGAACCGGCTGCCACTGAAGAACCGGCTGCCACTGAAGAACCGGCTGCCACTGAAGAACCGGCTGCCGCTGAAAGCAGCAGCACAAAAACAGATTTCAAAACCTTCCTGTGGGGCGATTCTGTTTCAGCTGTAACAGATTATGAAGGAACCCCGAACGGCGCCGATGCAAATGATCCCCACGAATACATTTATTATACGAACCGTTCCGTCTCAGGGAAACGGGCGACTCTTGCCTACTACTTCCGGAACAACGAGCTGATCAAGGCAGCCTACATTCTTCCGGGATCCGAAGGCGGCACGGCTGCCCTTGCAGGAGACTATAAGGATATCATTGATACCATCGCCGCCAGATACGGCAGTCCCGTCAGCAGCGGTTCCTCCTGGGACACTGACGAACACAGGGCAGCCTTTGAGGGAACGAAGGAAATGCAGGCCCTGGAGCAGGGCTTCCTGACCTACGAGACCTTCTGGTATACCAGCCGCAGCATCATCTCCGCCTCGGTAGCTCAAAGCCCCAGGACCGGAATTGTCACTCTTTCCATAACGTTCCAGGACGCCGATGTTTTCTTCGGACAGAAGGAGATCACCGATACCATTTACAATGATTCCGCTTATCCGGACGGATTCTGATAAGGAGGCCTCAAAATGATGAAATATACAAAGAAAGCGGCAGCCCTTCTCGCCGCCGCTGCCCTGTTTGGTTCGTCCTTTTCTGCGGATGCTGCTGATTTTTCGGAGCTTCTGACCTCGTCGGCATCCCATTTTACCATCCGCAGTGATTGCGGCAAGCCTTCTTCTCAATTTGAAGAGGTCCAGAATTACAAGGTTCTTTCTTATGTAGGCGGCAGCATTGCAGACCTTCCTGCCGGGGTGGTCAACTACTGCTTCCACCGTGACCAGCTGTTTGCCGTTCAGTATCTGCGCTCTTTCACCTCCGAAGAAAAGGATCAGGCCAAAAAGGAGTATCAGGCCCTGGTTCAGAAGCTGAGCCAGGAATTCGGCAAAGCACAGAGCAACGTGGAAACCGACATCCTGCAGAATTTCTGGGACACCGGCGATGCGCTTGTCTTTACCAGAATGTCCGGAGAGAACGGACTTGTCGTGATCCGGGCCGAGCTGGGCAGTTCGGTTTCTCTTGAGGAAGCCGCCAACTATTCCGGTACGCTTCTTCTGCTGCCGGCATTAAAATCCGGCAGCGCACAGCTGACACAGGAAGGTGCCGTCTACTACGCCGAAGCGCCTGCAGAAGATGAAACCGCTGCTGAAACGCCGGAACTGGAGGACGGAACACTTCCGGACCAGACTCCCTCCGGTATTGCGGTCACAACACAGAATACGGTCTACACCGCTGCCTCAAACCTGAACCTCCGGGAGGATGCCTCCACTACCGCAAAGATCATCACTACCGTCAAGAAGGGTGCTTCCCTTACCTCGACGGGTCTTTGCGCCAACAACTGGATCCGGGTGGACTACAACGGTACAACCTGCTACGCCTCGGGTGACTTTGTCACGCCGGCCGTCTCCGGTTCATAAAATGTACTGGAACAAATATTTCTCATTTTTTTAAATTAATTGTAGACGTATCCCGGAAACTGTGCTATACTGTCTCTTGGTTTCAAGTGGAAGGAGCGTTAGCTCAGCTGGGAGAGCACTTGCTTGACGTGTAAGGGGTCATAGGTTCAAGTCCTATACGCTCCACTTTAAAAAGGGAAGCATAAGCTTCCCTTTTTTATTTATTAAGACGGGGCTGTGAGAATAATCCGGCGGGGACCAGAAGAAGTGGTCCCCGCCGGATTATTTCACTTAGCTTTACGGTCTCTTCGTTCCACAGTTGGAACAGAAGTTTCCGATGTTTTCCTGCTGGCATTCCGGACAGATCCAGGTGCCTTCGGCTGGCGCTGCTTCTGCTGCAGGAACCGCTTCGTCCCCGGCCGGTACTGCTTCGGCTGCAGGAGCTTCCTGGGGAACATAAGGATCGTCTGCCGCATTCATCAGAACAGCGGAATCGAACTTCACGATATCATTCATGGCGTCCGCTGCGTCTGCCCATGAGATGTCATTTCCGTTGAAGGAAATGCTGAAATAAATATCATCGCCATAGTCGTTCTGGATTCCAAGCTTCTTGGATGCATACCATAAGGAGAAGGTCCCGTCGTCACGCTTGCTTCCCGTATAGAAGAGCCAGCTGCTGCCGTTCTCCAGCGTAAGCTCGACAGCCTCCGGATCATTCTCTTCCAGCTTTGCTGCCGGATAGGAATAGTCGCTGAATTCCAGATCGACTTCTACATAGGCGCCGTTGCCAAAATCGATGATCCCGTTCATATCCGTTCCGCCGACTTCCGTCGGGATCAGTGATGCCTCTGCTGCACCTCCATCCGGATAATTCACGGTGAATACCGGGAAATCCACCTTAAGAAGCTGTTCGAAATCATAATCCAGGAACTTGATCCCCGCATATTTGCCCGCGCTCCAGTAGGGCTCCATGGTTTCATAGTGCATGGACTGGCTTATACGGTCCACCTCTGCCAGGATCGCGTCGGAAAGCGACTGCACGAGGGTCTCCGCCGGCATCTTTCTGTCCAGACGGTCAAGACCCACCTGGATCACCAGCTTGGCGCTGGCGTCGAATTCCGGCGTACCGATCATGCCGTAGCCCTTCAGACGTTCCGGATCCACCCGGACCGCGATCCCGTCGGATCCGTCCTTTAAGACCCATGCCGGATCTGTTGCCTCATTCACGAACTCCTCGTAGGATGCGCTCGACGTCACATAATAAGAATACTGAATGGCATTCGTATCATCCAGATAATAAGCTTCGCTCATGGAAAAGCTTTCGGCAAGAGCGCCGTCCGGACCCGGGAAGCACAGAAAACTGGCCGTCTCATCCTGATAGCTGCTGAACAGCCTGTAGGCATATCCCGGATGGAGACGGATCTCCGGATAAGATTCCTCGGACAGAAGAGTTGCCCGTATGTAGGAATACTGGGGCAGCTCCCGGATGTAGGGAAGTTCCTCGGCACCTGCACTTGCGCTTCCTGTCAGAAGCACTGCAGCGGCAACGCATGGGATCAACAGCTTCTTCATAGAAGTTCTCCTTTCTCTTCTGCTTCCCGGTAGATCTGGGCAAGACCGCCGTGAGCCGTCTCGCGATACTTCTCATTAAGATCAAGACCGGTGCGGTACATGGTGTCCACTACCTCGTCAAAGGAAATCTTACGGGTCGTATAGAGGAACCTTGACAGGTTCACAGAAGTCAAGGCGCGCATGGCTGCCACTGCGTTCCGTTCGATACAGGGGATCTGCACGAGTCCGTTGACCGGATCGCAGGTGAGTCCCAGATTGTGTTCCATGGCGATCTCTGCGGAATATTCGATCTGATCGATGTTCAGGCCGAACAGCGTGGAGACGGCAGCCGCCGCCATGGAACAGGCGCTTCCGATCTCGGCCTGGCAGCCGCATTCGGCACCGGATATGCTGGCGTTGGTGCGGATCACGTTTCCCACCAGACCGGCCACGGCGAGGGCATCCAGGATCTCTTCTTCCGGAAAGCCTCTGTCGTGCCGCATGTAATACAGTACTGACGGAAGTACGCCGCAGCTGCCGCAGGTCGGAGCCGTGACCACCAGATTCTCGGCGGCATTCTCTTCACTGACCGCGTACGCATACGCGGAGATCAGACGGTTCATGGTGACATCGCCGCTTTCATTGTAGCAGCGCGTCTCGTAAAGCCCCTTCGCCTTGCGCTTCAGATTCAGGCCTCCGGGAAGAATGCCTTCTGCCTTAAGACCGCGCCTGACCGAATTTTCCATGGCGGTCCACACCTTCTTCAGGTATTCGCGCAGGCGGGCGCCCTCCAGAATGTAGATCAGCTGCAGAATACTGATGTTTTCCTGATTGCAGAGGGCAAGGATCTCCGAAAAATTCTTCTGCGGATAGACCTCCACGTCCTCGGGATTCGATTCGTTCTCGATGCGGATGGATCCGCCGCCGATACTGAAGATCCGGGTGGCGGCGATCTCCTTTCCGTCTTTGAATGCCTTGAACAGCATGGTATTCGGATGGGGCAGGTCGGTCTCCTCCAGGTTGTAGACGATTTTTGCACCGGGAAGACCTTCCCGCACGGCCTTGGCGGTTCCGTGTCCCTCGCCGGTAAATGCAAGAGAGCCGAACAGCGTCACTTCATAGGCATCCGCGTCCGGATAACGCTCGCCAAAGGTCTGGGCGGCATGGAACGGACCGACGGTATGAGAGCTGGACGGGCCGTTGCCGATCTTGTAGACACTGGTTATACTCTTCATATTCTGCGTCCTTTCCGTCAATTATCAGATGGGGAGCTTCTTTCCCTGTTTCTTCCAGTCCATAAATTCTGCGGTTGCCGTAAAGATTACGTCGCCGGAGGAATTCAGCGCTGTCTCCATGGAGTCCTGAATAACGCTGACGATAAAGCCGACGCCGACGATCTGCATGGCGACGTCATTGGAAATGCCGAACAGGGAACATCCCAGCGGAACCAGCAGAAGAGATCCGCCTGCGACGCCCGATGTTCCGCAGGCCGAGAAGGTTGCCACGATGCTCAGAAGAACGGCCATGGGGAAGGTGATTTTTGCACCTGCCGTGTAGGCGGCCGTCAGAGCAAAGGTCGTGATAACGGCTGCCGCGCCGTCCATGTTGATGGTGGAACCAAGCGGAATGGAAACCGAATACATGTCCTCGTCCAATCCCAGCTCCTTGCAGAGCTCCATATTGACCGGAATGTTTGCTGCGGAGCTTCTGGTAAAGAACGCGGTCACACCGCTCTGGCGGATGCACTTGAAGATCAGCGGATACGGGTTCTGACGAAGACAGACACCTACGATCAGCGGATTGACGACCAGCGCCACCAGCAGCATGGAAACAACCAGCACCAGAACAAGTTCTCCATAGGTGGTGAAGATCTCAAGACCGCTGGAGGAAACCGCGTCAAATACAAGACCCAGAATACCGAAGGGTGCGCAGGCGATGACCCATCTGACGACCTCGGATACGGCGTTTGCAAGATCCTCCATGGTCTTTTTGGTGGTCGCGCCGGAGCCCTTCAGGGCAATTCCCAGGATCACGGCCCAGAACAGAATGCCGATGTAGTTGGCCTTTGCCAGGGCATCCACCGGGTTGGCGATGATGCTGGACAGAAGGTTCATGATGATCTCGCCCATGCTTCCCGGCGCGGTGTAACCCTCCGCCGCGTCAAGACCGTTCAGTGAGATCGTCACCGGATGGATAAAGTTGACGAGGACGGCGACGACAGCCGCACAGAGGGTACTGAACAGATACAGGAAAATAACCCGGCGGAACTTGGCTCCGGTTCCCGCGCCGCCTTTTGCATTGGCCAGGGACGAGGCAACCAGAACGAATACCAGAAGCGGCGCGATGGCCTTCAATGCTCCGACGAACAAGGTGCCCAGCACACTGATGAAGGAGAGCTGCGGGAGCAGAAGTCCCAGCACGGCTCCGATGACAAGACCGATGCATATTCGCACGATCAGGCTCAATTGATTCCATTTTTTGATGATCATACTCTTTCCTCCCTAAGAAAAAGATTTACTGTTAATTCACCATCAATAATACCATACAAAGTCAAAAAAAGCATCCTCAAAACCGTCATTTTTCATAATAAAAAAAGACGGCAGGGCTGTTGCCCTGCCGCCGATTTCCGATTTTACATTACTGAGCTGCCTTTACGGATGTGATATGCGGATTTGCTCCCTCGTACCAGTACAGGAAACCTTCCAGATCGATCACGTCGCCGACCTTCAGCTCTTTCACTGCCTTGTAAACATCGGAGCTGCTGTCGCACAGATAAGATTCGACGGTAAAGGTGTAAACCGCACCGTTCACGGAAACGTTGAAGTACAGATCGTCGCCTTCGCTGCCGGATCCGTCATAGCTGTAAAGGTAAGCCGCGTCGGAGCCTTCCTGTGCCGGCTCCACGGTCATGCCCTTAAAGGAAACCTTCTCGTTCTGATGTGCGATCAGATCGTCAGTTCCAAGAAGCGCTGTCGCGTCAAATGCCTCTGCCGTAAAGCTGCCTTCCTCGATCTCGATGACAGCCTCGGTGATCTCGATCTCGCCGGACCATTCGGACTTATAGCCGGTTGCCTTAAATTTGGTTCCGACTTCGAGCTTTTCGTAATCTTCCTGTGTAACGACTGCATTATAAAGGAAATAAGCGCCGTCTTCATCCTGGGCATAAATGGTGGCCTTGGGGCCCTGCTCATCTTCCCACCAGGACTGCTTTGCCTGAACATAGGCTTCGATGACCACTTCTGTGTCCATCTCGGCTGCCATGTACTCTTCGTACGTCATGACACCCTCGCTCTTGGCTGCGGGAGCAGCTGCCTCTTCTGCAGGAGCAGCCGTATCTTCTGCCGCCTCGACAGCTTCTGCGGCTGCCTCAACAGGCTGTGCGGACTCGGCATATACGGATACGCTCATCATCGTGCATGCAAAAACCAGTGCGATAGCAAGTTTCTTTTTCATCTCTTTTTGTTTCTCCTTTTCTTTCTTGAAAAACATTCAGGCTGATATGGCCTTCGCCCTGCTCCGGCCATTCTCACAATACTCTTTTGAAATCCGAATGTCAATGATATCTCACTGCCTCTTCGCCCTTTTCCGGACTTGTTCCGATATCACATATGCAAGGATCAGGATCCATACGACGACAAGCGTGGCGATCAGGGCTTTTGCGCCGGAGGGCAGCGGTCCCAAGTCCGTCTTTCCAGAGGCACTCATCCGGTTTTCCAGATGATACAGGGCTTTCGTGTCGCTGTACAGCTTCTGCATGTAGGCGTCGTCCACGTTTTCCTTCCGCCGCATGGATTTGGCGACACATTCGATCAGATATCCCGCCGCGTCGCGAAGAGAGGTGGAACCGTTGAATACCGGCGTCACAAAGGTGTCTCCGGTATGCGACAACAGCATCTGTGCCGCATCGATCTTCACGCTGTAATACTTGTCATTGTCCTCTCCGCCCCGGGAAAGATAGTCCTGATATTCCGCGTCGGCATGAGCCTTCGAGGTCACGGGAATGTAACCCTCCGTCTCGGAATAGGCGATCTGCACCTTATTGGAAAGAAGGTACTGCGTAAACAGCCAGGAAGCCAGAACCTCCTGGGGATCCTCCTTGTTGAACAGGCAGATGGACGGGCCCTGGGAGATCATCTTCTGGCCGGCGGGATCAAACTGCGGAACGGTCCGCACGGCAGTCTCGAATTCCACGATCTTGTCCTCGCTGATGTCGCAGAGCGGCGCGTCCGTTCCCATCCAGGTGGCGCCCGCCGTCGAATCCACCGCAAAGATGCACTGCCCGGCGTTCAGGAAGTTGGCCGGATAGCCTGAAATCTTAAAGGTCGAAAAGGCTCTGGTCCCGGCGTGCTCCCCGATGGTATACAGAAGCTCCTTCGTCGTATCGTTGAAAAGACCGATCTCTCCCGTTCCGGTGGAATAGTCGGCATCCTTCTGCTTCAGCATCTGGATCATCATGTTGTCGGTCGACTTGTAGATGAAGGGGATCAGGACCTTCTGCCCGTTCAGGACAAAATTGTCGTCTGCATCCTTCTGCATGGCGGCTTCCGAAACCTCCCATACAAAGTCCCAGGTGAGCACGTCCGGCAGCTCGTATCCCAGCTTCTCCACGAAGGTTTTGTTCACATAGCAGGCTTCGGTGGAGCGCATGTACGGCACGGCATAATAGTGTCCGCCCAGCATGCATTCATTCAGAAATTCGGGAATGATCTCCTCCTTTGCCGGAGCGTCCACTTTTGTCTCACTTCCGCCAAGTCCGTAATTCTCGTCATCCATCAGCTCGTCCAGGGGAACCACCACATTGCTGCCGGTCATATAGGTGGCGATATGGTCCGGATAGGTGATGCAGACATTGGGCGTCGTCTCGGTGGCGATGTTGGTGATGACATCGTTGTAGATCTTGCCGTAATCCGTATAAAGCCGCAGGTTTACGTGGATATTGGGATACAGTGCCTCAAAGTCCCGGATGGCCTGCTCATAAATGGTCGTCTGGCGGATGTTCGTATCATTTTTCGCCCAGAAAGTGATCTCGTATTCCTTCGACTCGTCAAAGGCCTCGGGAACGGAAAACTCCGTCCGGTCTTTCGATCCGTGACATCCCGAAAGCAGTAAGCAGAGTCCCAGAAGCAAAAGGGCTGCAAAAAGAGATGCCCGGCGGGGTTTCTCCGGCACTTCTGCCCTCCTGTTTTTTGTCATATCGTTCGTCTGTCTGTCCGATCGCCTCGTCATCCCTTGGTCCCTCCCTGTGAAACGCCTGCCATGATCTTCTTGTGGAAAATCAGAAACAGCACGATGAGCGGTATGGAGATGACCACGACGGCGGCCATCATGGCCGGGATGTTCTCACGTCCCAGACCGTTTTCCCGGATCTCCTGAATTCCGTTGGATACCAGAAAATAGGCTTTGTCGTCCGTGATCAGCCGCGGCCAGACATAGGAATTCCAGCATTCGATGACCTTCAGGATGGTCACGGTGATGATGGTGGGCCGGCAGATGGGGATCATGACCTTGAACAGGTACTTAAGGTCCGACGTGCCGTCCACCTTGGCGGCGTAATACAGCTGATCCGGCACCTGGGCGAAATTTTCCCGGAGCAGATAGATGTAGAATACCGAAGTGATGGAAGGCAGGATCAGGCCCGGAAACGAATTCTTCAGGTTCCAGCCCGTGATGGTGGCGTAATTGGTGATGATCACCAGCTCGTTGGGGATCATCATCAACGCAAGAAACGCGCCGAAAAGCAGATCCCGTCCCGGAAAGCTGATCCGGGCAAAGGCATAGGCCGACAGAACGATCACCAGAAGCATGGCTCCGGTGGTCACTACGGTGAATATCAGCGTATTCAGAAGATATCTGGCCAGATCCACTCCCGTGAATACGTTCAGATAATTCGAAAGTGTCGGCGAAAGGGTATAAAATCTGGGAATATACTCGGAATTGTAGGCGCCGTAATCCTTCACGGAAGTCAGGATCATCCAGTAAAACGGAAACAGTACCATCACTGCCCAGAACGCCAGGAAGATATAGACGATGGTATTCTGGATCCTCTGCCTGCTTCTGGCTTTCCGCTCGATCTGCGTCAGTCTTTCTTGTGATTCCATAGGCGGATGCACCTTTCTTTTACACGAAAACAAACTTCTTCCGGATCAGCATGTTGATACAGGTGATCGTCAAAACGATCGCGAACAGTATGATGGCCGCCGCCGAAGCAAAGGACGGAAAGCCGCCGCTGTCGCCGTAGAGCATGTCGTACACATAGCCCACGATGGTGTTCATTCCCGCTGCGTTCAGATTGGTTCCGAACAGGGCCACCTCGTCGCTGTACGCCTTAAACGCGCCGATAAATCCGGTGATCACAAGATAAAACAGAGACGGCGAGATCATCGGCAGGGTGATCCTGGTAAAGATCCGGAATTTTCCCGTACCGTCCACTCTGGCGGCATTGTAGTAATTCTGGTTGACACTGGCCAGAGCGCTTGTAAGGATCAGGATCTTGAAGGGCATGACCACCCAGATGGTGTAAAAGCACATCACGAACATCTTGGCCCAGTAGGGTCCTTCGATAAAGTCCACCGAGCTGCCCCCGAAGGCATTGATCAGCAGATTCACCATGCCGTCGGTATAGGCGGTCTTCTTGAACAGGATCATGAAGACCATGCCGATGGCCAGCGTGTTGGTGACGTAAGGCAGAAAGTATACAGTCTGAAAAAAGTCCCTCAGCTTTGTGATGGAACTGAGGGCCACCGAGATCAGCAGGGCGATGCCGGTGGAAAGCGGCACCGTAATGATCACGATGAGGAAGGTATTCTTCAGCGCCTGCAGAAAATAGGGATCGTGCAGAACGTAGGAATAGTTGTAGGTTCCGGTTCCATAGTAGGTCTGGGACGCAAAGTTGTATCCTTCTTCAAAGGAATAGACGAAGACGTCGATCAGCGGGTATACCATGAAGATTCCCAGCAAAATCAGCGCCGGAAGAAGATACAGCCATCCCTTCAGGCTTTTGTTCTCCATATCGTTTCCCCCTTACAGTCTCTCGCCGGTGTCTTTTCGGAAGATGAAAAGCTTGTTTGGCTTTACCGCAAAGCGGACAGGGCCGGCTCCGGCACGGACATTGTTTTCCGCACTGATAATGGAGCGGATCACAGGATTCAGCGATTCTTTGTGGGTCGACACGATGCTGACGTCCCGTCCCATCACCTCGAGGGCCGTCATATTGACGGCGAGGGGACCGTCCTCCTGGAGCAGAAAGCCTTCCGGACGGATTCCCACGGTGACCTCCTGGTCAGCGACCCCCTGCGCCCTGCCGACGACGCTGTCTCCGATCCGGATCTCCTGGTTTCTGACTTCGCCGCGAAACAGATTGATGGGCGGCGTTCCCAGGAATTTTGCCACAAACAGATTGACCGGCTCGTCATACACGTCCTGGGGCCTGCCGATCTGCTGCACTACGCCGGCTTCCATCACGACGATCATGTCCGAGATGCTCATGGCCTCGTCCTGATCGTGGGTGACGAAGATCGTGGTGATGCCGGTCTCCTTCTGGATCCTCCGGATCTCTTCACGGGTCTGCAGCCTGAGCCTCGCGTCCAGGTTGGAAAGGGGCTCGTCCATCAGCAGCACCCGGGGCATCTTCACCAGGGCCCTGGCGATGGCGACTCTCTGCTGCTGTCCGCCGGACAGTTCTTTTGGCTTACGGTCCATGTATTCTTCGATCTGAACCAGCTTTGCCGCAAACAGGACCTTTTTCTCCATTTCCTCTTTGGACGGCCGCTCAGCTCCCTTCAGGTTTTCGAGGGGGAAGCGGATGTTCTGACGCACGGTCAGATGGGGATAAAGTGCATAGTTCTGAAACACCATGCCGACGCCGCGGTTTTCGGGCGGCAGGTCCGTCACATCCGTCTCGTCAAAAAAGATCTTTCCTTCTGTCGGCTTCAGAAGGCCGCAGATCAGATTCAGGGCCGTGCTTTTTCCACATCCGGAGGGACCCAGAAGACCGATCAGCTTCCCATCCGGTATCTCAAAATCAAAATTGTTTACGGCGATGACATCTTTGGCTTTTCTGCCCCGTCCGGGGAATTTTTTTGTCAGATTTTTCAGAACGATTTTCATGTGTTTTTTCCTCGTGTAAAGCTGTTGTCTCTGTCACCGGGCAGCATATCGCCGCTGCCGCAGCATGCATGGCGCCGCGCTGCCTGATGCCGCTCAGCGCTGTGCTGCCAGAAATTCTGACGGTCCTGTCTCGTACAGGTTGTTTCCTTCGCAGTCGATGATGACGACCAGCGGCATATCCTCCACATACAGTTTCCGGAGCGCCTCGGCTCCCAGGTCCTCGTATGCAATGAGCTCGCACTTTTTGATGCTCTTCGAAAGAAGCGCTCCCGCGCCGCCGATGGCGCCGAAGTAGACGCCGTCATATTTTTTCATGGCCTCGATCACTTCGGGCGTCCGCGCTCCCTTTCCGATCATGCCTCTGGCACCCACGGACATGAGGGTCGGCGCATAGGCGTCCATCCGGCCGCTGGTCGTTGGACCGGCGGAGCCGATCACCTGGCCGGGCCTTGCAGGGGTCGGGCCCACATAATAAATGGTGGCGTTTTCCGGATCAAAGGGAAGCTTTTCTCCTCTTGCAAGGGCCTCGCACATCCGTTTGTGGCCGGCATCCCGCGAGGTGTAGATCACGCCGGTCAGCAGCACCTGTTCTCCCGAATGAAGGGTCCGGGCAAGTTCCCGGGTGAGAGGGAGACGAATCTTTCTGGGTGCTCCTGATTTCTGACAGACAGTTCCGGAGCTCTGATCCAGAGGCGATGTATCATTCCGGTTCATTTCGTCCCCTCCTTTCAGATGACCGCGGTCTTGTGCCGGGTGACATGGCAGTTGATGTTGATGGCGCAGGGCATTCCCGCAATGTGGGTGGGCATGGTTTCTA
>CAMNNM010000063.1 GCA_946545425.1 uncultured Blautia sp.
CTGGTCTGGATCATCTGGATGCCGGCCTGACGTCGTCCGGTTTTCAGAACCTGTGGCTGCCGCCTCCGCCGCTGCCGCCGCTGTGACTGCCGCCGCTTCCGCTGCTGTGACTGCTGCCGCCGCTGCCATGACTGCCGCTTCCGCCGTCTCCGCTGAAGAGGCTTTCAAGGGCGACCTCAAGGGCGAACCGCAGCAGGTAGTAGAGTCCGACCGTGCACAGACCTGTAAAGGACAGCTTCCGGACGGAATTGATGACCTTTGTCTTTGGACTGTCGACCCGTACATCACACCGGGTATTGCTGACCAGAGGCATCGCATCCGCTTCCTGCGCCTTAAAGACTGTGCGGAGACTGATGAAACCGTACATCAGAAGGATTGACAGGATCAGGGAAAGCAGTGCGTTGTTGATATACTTCATGGGCCGGGCGATTTTTCTTCCCTCCAGCAGGGAGAGGCACTGGCGGAACGCGTTCTCAGCCGCGCCGCAATAATCGCCCTGGGATGCGTACCGGTAGACGTTGTCCGTGATGACGTTGGCGTCGGTCCTGGTGATGGTATCGTAGTTATCGCCCGAGCTGTACAGAGTCAGGTTCCGGGTTCCCATATCGATCAGGAACAATGTTCCGCTGCTGGTGCCGAAGGCCTGGCTGTAGACGGACCTCGCGCTGGAAACCAGGTTGGAAGACGTCTGGACCGTGCTGCAGAACATGACATTCCCGTACTGTGTCAGGGGCTTCATTTCTTCCAGAAGCTCCTGCTTTTCATCTTCGGAAAGAAGCCCTTCGGAATCGTCGATCAAGGCCACAAATCCGGTCCCGGAAGAAGTGAAGGAAACGGCGTCTGCAGAGACTTCAGCCCGGGGATCTGTCTGTGCGCGGGAAACCTGTGCAGAGGAAAGAACCGCTGCCAGGGAACCTGCCGTCAGAAGAAGTACGAGCAGAATGGAAAGCGCGGTCTTCCGGTCGCCGGAGCCTTTTGATTCAGGGGAAGCGCTGCCGCCGTCAGAACTGCCGGATCCGGCCGGATTCCGGAACAGCAGGGGCAGAGGGCGGCTCGACAGGAGGTTATACTGCCGGATCAGCTTTGTTAAAAGCACAAGGACCAGAATAAGGATCGCCAGGGTGCTGCCGTAGTACCATAGATCTGACGCCGGATCGATCAGACGGATCACAAAGGCGGCAGCTGCGGACAAAAGGAGCAGATCCTGCCCGATGCACAGAAAGCTGCCGGTTTTCCGCAGGGAATAAAAGGTGGTCAGGCCGGTGAGGATCAGAAGAAAAATCGGATAGTATACTTTCAGGGCAAAGAAAAGCGCTGCACCGCCGATCACAAAGTAGGGCCAGTGGCCGATGGCCTGAAGCAGAACCGACTCGACGCGCCGGGGTGTTCCCTGGTGCTCCCGTACGGTCCGTAAAACGTCGGATTCCGAGCTGCTGCGGCTTTGCTTCCAGAGACTGCGGGTGCGTCCCTGACGGTCTTTCGGAATGTCTTCCTTCAGATCGTCGTTCAGAGAAAGGTATCCTGCGTCGTCCGCGTGTTCTTCTCTGCGCATAAGAGCCGAATAGCTCCGGGAATACAGAACGGCGGTGATGAGGGCGAAAACGGCTGCCGTCAGAAGCCCGGTCATGGGCCGGAGCGTCAGAAACAGGTTCAGCAGAAGGAACATCGGGATGGCGGCAAGAATGCTTCCCGCAAAAAACTTGGGAAGACTTATGGGAAGATCGCAGAAGATTTTGCCGGTCTGACCGTTTACCGCTGCGTAGCAGACCCGCTTTCCCCGCCGGAAGGACATGAACCATACCGGAAACAGGGCGGAAGTCTCCCGGATGCCGGTTACAGGAAGATGCTCCTCCGGACCGGATCCGTCTTCGTTGGGAAGAAGCGTGTAATCGGAAAAGGCCGGATCGTCGGAAACGCGCCGCAGGCTTTCCACGGCAGCCAGACGCAGCGTCTTCTTCTTATAGATCTCCGTGTCCACGTCTGGAATGTTCGCGTAAGCGCCGGCCAGATACTGGGATTCGAAATCCTGGCTGTCTTCCATATTAAAGGGGGCCAGCTGCTGGGCGATGGTATCGTCGAACGCTGAGGAGGCGTCAAAGGGAAGGTTCTGGATGGATTCTTCCAGATGGCAGTTCAGGGAACATTCGCTGACCGTGCGGTAGGCGCTCTCCAGATGGCTCTGGCTGCCGCGGATGCTGGCGTCGCCGTTGATATCCAGATCGTACAGACGGTAGGGGACATAAAGCGGCCGCATGCGGTTGATGCTTTCCGGATCCCGGAAAACGCCTGGCGCAAACAGGGATTTCCGGACATTTTCTTTGTAGATTCTCCGGCAGTCTTCTTTCGTGACCGTAAAGGGAATGATCTTCTGAGGCCGGTCGACTCCCTGAAGGCGGGTCTCCAGAACATTGGAGGCGCCGCAGTAGCTGCAGAAGGCCGTGGCGTCCACATCGGTGGAATACATTTCGCCGCCGCACTGAGGACAGGTAAAGACCTTTGCCTCGATCATGGTGCCCTCCTCCGCGATCGTCTGCGTCAGACGCTTGTCGGTGGGAAGAAAGGCGGAATCACAATAGGAACATTTCAGTTTTCCCAGAGAAATATCGTATTTCAAATTTCCTCCGCATCCGGGACAGGAATACATGAAAGGACCTCCTTTTTTGTTGACCGGAAAAAATAAAGGTAACTATGCAGTACCCGGAAGTCCGGGATGCTGAATAAAACCATATAGAGTAACAGTAGCAGAGCAGACGCGAATGAGTCAAGGATTTTGAGACTTTAGAAGGGAAGCCAGATGAAAATTTACGGATTACAGAAAATGACCCTGCTCGATTTTCCGGGCAAGGTGGCGTGTACGGTCTTTCTGGGCGGATGCGATTTCCGCTGCCCTTACTGCCATAATTTTGAGCTGGTGAACGGAACGGCTCCTGCCGTCATGGAGGAAGAGGAGCTGATGTCGTTTCTGAAGAAACGAACGGGACTTCTGGACGGAGTCGCCGTTACAGGGGGAGAACCCTGCCTTCACCGGGATCTTCCGGACTTTCTCAGAAAAGTGCGGTCTCTGGGTTTTCAGACCAAGCTTGACACCAACGGGTACCATCCGGAGCTCCTTTCCCGGATCCTGGAGGAAGGACTGGCGGATTATGTCGCAATGGATATCAAGAACAGCCCCGCAAAATATGCCATGACCTGCGGCTGCACCGGGGTGGACCTGGGCCTTGTAAGGGAGAGCATCCGCCTGATCATGAGGTTTGCGCCGGATTATGAATTTCGCACAACGGTTGTGAAAGAATTTCATACCGCGGAGGACTTTCGTGAAATTGCCGAAATGATCGCCGGAGCCTCAAAATACTATATCCAGGCGTTTACGGACCGGGATACGGTTCCGTGCCGTACACTTCATGCTCCGGAACGGGAAGTGCTTGAAAAAGCGGTGGAAACCGTGAAGGAAAGGGTATCTTGTGTAGAATTGCGGGGCATTGACTGAAACACAAGATATTGGGAAAAGTGACGAAATCCGCACCATATATTGACAGAGAAATCCCCCTGGTGGTATATTTACTATGTTCGCCGTTTGTGCCGTAAAAGGAAGAGACCGGCCGGCGTGACGAATAATAATAAATGTACCAGAAGGGGGAGTTTTCATGTACCGGGTTGTAAAAAGGGACGGAAAAGTTGTAGATTTCAATATAGAAAAAATCAGTTCGGCCATCACCAAGGCGTTCATCGCCCTTGAAAAGCAGTATCACCCCTCTGTGATCGATATGATCGCGCTTCGCGTGACCGCGGATTTCGAAACCAAGATCAAAGAGGACAAGATTACCGTTGAGGATATCCAGGACAGCGCCGAGAAGGTGCTTTCCGAATCCGGTTATGCAGATGTGGCGAAAGCCTACATCCTGTACCGCAGACAGAGAGAGAAGGTCCGGAATATCAATTCCACGCTTCTCAACTACAAGGATCTGGTTAACAATTATCTGAAGATCAATGACTGGCGTGTGAAGGAAAACTCCACGGTCACCTACTCGGTAGGCGGTCTGATCCTTTCCAATTCAGGAGCCATTACGGCCAATTACTGGCTGAGCGAGATTTATGACGACGAGGTGGCAACGGCGCACCGCACTGCGGCCATTCATCTGCATGATCTGTCCATGCTCACCGGCTACTGCGCGGGCTGGAGCCTGAAGCAGCTGATCCAGGAGGGACTCGGCGGCGTTCCCGGAAAGATCACATCTTCTCCGGCAAACCATCTTTCCACCCTCTGCAATCAGATGGTCAATTTCCTCGGCATCATGCAGAACGAGTGGGCAGGCGCCCAGGCGTTCTCGTCCTTTGACACATACCTGGCCCCCTTCGTCAAGGTGGACAACCTTTCCCAGAAGGAAGTCAAGCAGTGCGTACAGTCCTTTGTATACGGCGTGAACACGCCGAGCCGCTGGGGCACCCAGGCTCCGTTCTCCAACATCACGCTGGACTGGACGGTCCCCAACGACCTGAAGAATCTTCCGGCCATCATCGGCGGAAAAGAGATGGACTTCACCTACGGCGACTGCCAGAAGGAAATGGATATGGTGAACAAGGCCTTCATCGAGATCATGATCGAGGGCGACGCCAACGGACGCGGATTCCAGTATCCGATCCCCACCTATTCCATCACAAAGGATTTCGACTGGAGCGAGACCGAGAACAACCGTCTTCTGTTCGAGATGACAGCGAAATACGGTACGCCGTATTTCTCAAACTATATCAACTCCGACATGGAGCCCAGCGATGTGCGTTCCATGTGCTGCCGTCTGCGTCTTGATCTTCGCGAGCTGCGGAAGAAATCCGGCGGTTTCTTCGGTTCCGGCGAGTCCACCGGTTCCATCGGCGTCGTGACCATCAACATGCCGCGTCTTGCATATCTTGCCGCGGACGAGAAGGACTTCTACAGCCGCCTGGATACGCTTATGGATATTGCGGCACGAAGCCTTAAGACCAAGCGTACGGTCATCACCAAGCTCCTGGAGCAGGGTCTGTATCCCTATACCAAGAGATACCTGGGTACCTTCAACAACCACTTCTCCACCATCGGACTTGTGGGAATGAACGAGGCGGCCCTGAACGCCAGATGGCTGAGATGCGACCTGACGGATCCCAGAGCGCAGAAGTTTACCCGGGAAGTTCTGAACCACATGAGAGGACGCCTGTCCGATTACCAGGAGCAGTACGGAGATCTTTACAATCTGGAGGCAACTCCGGCGGAATCCACCTCTTACCGGTTTGCAAAGCATGATACAGAGATCTTCCAGGATATCATTACCGCAAACATGAACGGAACGCCGTATTACACCAATTCGTCCCATCTGCCCGTGGGCTTTACCGAGGACGTTTTCTCGGCTCTGGACATTCAGGACGATCTGCAGACTCTGTATACGTCCGGAACCGTGTTCCATGCCTTCCTCGGTGAAAAGCTGCCCGACTGGAAGTCGGCGGCGGCTCTGGTACGCAAGATCGCGGAGAACTACAAGCTTCCGTACTATACCATGTCGCCCACCTATTCGATCTGCAGGGATCATGGTTATCTGTCGGGAGAGCAGAAGATCTGCCCGGTCTGCGGACAGAAGACGGAGGTCTACAGCCGCATCACCGGTTATTACAGACCCGTCCAGAACTGGAACGACGGAAAAGCGCAGGAATATAAGGACCGCAGGGTCTACAACATCGGACATTCCGTCCTGAGACATACCGGACCGATCCCGGCACCGCAGGACATGAATTCCGTTGCACAGGATGCCGTGAACGAGGCCATGACGGTACCAGCCGAGGCCGTGACCGAGGTGACCCCGGTGGATGCACCGGTTCAGACCGGGCCGGTAAAGGAAACAGCTGCGGCAGCCGCAGAACTGGCGAAGGATCAGAACGCGAAGGATCCGGTCATCGCCGGCACGCGCATTCTGCTGTTCAAGACGCCTACCTGCCCCAACTGCAAGGCAGCGGGAGCGCTCCTTAACAAGGCCGGACTGGAATATACGGCTCTGAACGCCAACGAGGAGAAGGATCTGGTCGGTAAATACGGGATTAAGCAGGCCCCGACGCTGGTCGTTTTCAACGGCGACAGCTTTGAGAAATACCGCGGTGTTTCCGATATCAAGGGCTGGCTGATGAAGAAATAAAAAAGCTATGAAATGACAAAGGCCGGTTATCGTCCGGAGCAGAGGGTGCTTCGTTCGGTAACCGGTTTTTTTTCGACAGAACCCTGACTTGTCAGATGGGGCATGAAGGATTATACTGAAAAGCGGGAGTTTTCAGACGAGGAGGATTTGTTTATGTATGACGTGATTATTGTCGGCGGCGGCCCGGCAGGGATGACCGCCGCGTTATATGTACAGAGAAACGGAAAACATGCGCTGGTAATCGAGAAAGCCGGATTCGGCGGACAGATCACGCATTCTCCAAAGGTTGAAAATTATCCGGGAACGCTTTCCATGAGCGGAAACGAGTTCGCGGACCGGATGCTGGATCAGATCCTTGCCCAGGGAGCGGAGATTGAATTCGAGACCGTGACGGAGGTTTTGCCGGAAGAGGATAAAAAGATCGTCCGTACGGAAGAAGGCGGCAGCTATGAGGCCAGAGCCGTGATTCTGGCAACCGGCGTAAAGCACCGTATGCTGGGACTTCCCGGCGAAACCGAACTGGTGGGAGAAGGCATCTCTTTCTGCGCCGTCTGCGACGGTGATTTCTATACAGATAAGGTGGTGTGCGTTGCCGGAGGCGGAAATTCGGCCCTTCAGGAGGCGGTCCTTCTTTCGGATAAATGCGCCCATGTGACGCTTCTTCAGGATCTTTCCTGTTTTACCGGCGAGCAGAAGCTTCAGGAAACGCTCTTTTCCCGGAGCAACGTGACTGGCCTTACGGATCTTAAGATTCTCGGCCTGGTTACGGAAGGTGAGGAAAACAAGGAGCTGAAGGCTGTGAAGGTGGAGAACCGGAAAACGGGAGAGCAGCAGGAGATCGCCTGTGACGGACTTTTTGTAGCCATTGGCCTGATCCCTGAAAACGAACCCTTTCAGGCGCTTGCGGATCTGAATTCGTATGGTTATTTTGATTCCGACGAGCAGTGTCTTACCAGAACACCGGGAATTTTTGCGGCAGGGGACTGCCGCAGCAAAAATGTGCGCCAGCTGACGACGGCTGTAGCTGACGGTGCGACTGCAGCGCTGGCGGCGTGCAGATATATCAACGAGCTGGGCTGAGAAATCAGGGCTGCAGGAGCCGGCCGGAGAGCGGCTGAAGAAAAGGAGAATATTATGAAAAAACGGAATCTTGCACAGATCGTCTTTTTAACGGCACTTGTCATGGGAAGCACGGCGTATGCCGGAACGGAAACGACAGAGCAAAACACAGCCGCGGCGGTTGAGACAGCGGTTCTTGGAGAAAAGACAGAGACCGCCTGCGAAACCACGCTGGTCAATGCGACCGGCCGCCCCGTCACTGCTGTCATGCTGAAATCCGGGCAGGACGAGGAGTTTTCGGAAAACCTTCTTGAGAAGGAAGATGTTTTAGAAGCAGAAGAGAGCTGTATTCTGTACTGTGAGCTGCAGGATGCGGACAAAAAGGATCTGACGTACGATCTGAAGATTGCCTTTACCGAAACGGAGTCCTACGTGATCCATGAGATTCCTTTCAAAAGCCTGAAAGAAAATACCGTAAAGATCTGCGCCCTGGACGGAGTCGCTTATATTGAATATACCGATGCGGAAACCGGCAAGGAAGTCAATACGAAGGAAGCCGAGACTGCAAAGCGGGACGAGGAAGCCGCAAAGCAGGAGACTGCAGCTGCCGGCGCGGCAGAGGCCGCTTCTTCCGGAAGCTCGTATGAGGAGACCTACAGCGCTGAGCATTACGATTACAGCGAAGATTACAGCTATGAGGATGACTATGACTATTCATATGACTATGAAGAGTCTTATGAGGAGTCTTACGAGGAACCGGGCGAAGACGAGTGTATTGCGGACGGTCTGTTCTGGTAAACGGACCTGACCGGTTGACGGAAAACAGAGGAAAGGTTTGGTGGCGATGAAACGGACAGCTGTTTTCTTTGCGGCGCTGCTTTTGGCGGCATCTGTCCCGGCCGGAGAGATCAGGGCTCAGGAAACACCCCGGGCGGTTTCTGAGGTTCGTACAGTCAGAACCAATTACTGGAAAAAGGAACGGCTTGGATATTTTGTGCGGGTGGACGAAAACGGAAAGATCATCCGCACGGAAGGATTTTATCCGTTTGACGGAAGCACCTTTTTTCTTTGCGGAAACAGCGGCCGAAGAGTTCAGGGATGGCTTACGTACAAAGGTGCGACGTATTATTTTGACCCGCAAACGGGAGCCCAGGCTTTTGGATATCAGGTGATCGACGGGGTTCCGTACTATTTTGATCCAGGATCCTCCCCCGCGGGCAGAAGAAGAACGGGAAGCGTCTTTATAGACGGAAAACGGTATTATTTCACTTATAAAAACGGAAATCTGGTGACCGGATGGATCAACGGAGGCACAAACGGAGGAAACCGGTATTATATCGCCGGGGACGGAGCAATGAAGTCCGGCTGGACCCGGATCGCCGCCGAAAACAGGACCTATTATTTTGATCCGGGATGGGGATACGCCCTGAAGGGACTTCAGACGATTGACGGAAAGAAGTACCTGTTTGTGGAAGGGACCAGTGCGGTGGGCCGGAGATGGGTCTCTTACCGGGGAGACAGGTATTACTGTGACCCGAAGACGGCCGTGGTGACTACGGGAACCGCCGTGATAGACGGAAGAGAGTATCATTTTGACGATACGGGAAGACTCATCGTCACGCCGCCGAAGCCTGAGAAGGAATGGATCGCCTGGAATCCTTCGTGGCCTTACGCCGATTATTCCAGGATCCACACGGGGAGAGCCGTGCTTACCCGGCCTGCAAAGGGAAACGGAATCGTGATCTGCGTAAACGCAGGGCACGGGACCGAAGGCGGAGAATCCGTCAGGACCCTTTGTCATCCGGACGGATCCGCAAAGGTAACCGACGGGTCCACCGGAGACGGCGCGGTGTATGCCATCGCCGGTTCTTCCGGAACCACCATGCTGGACGGAACGGACGAAGGAACTGTGAATCTGCAGATGGCCCTGATCCTCAGGGACAGGCTGCTGAAGGAGGGCTTTGGTGTCCTGATGATCCGGGAAACCGGGGACGTCCAGCTGGACAATATCGCCAGGACGGTTATGGCCAATCAGAATGCGGACTGCCATGTGGCGGTTCATTACGATTCGACCGAATGGGACAAGGGATTTTACTGCAGTGTGGTTCCCGAATCGGTTTCCTACCGGAGCATGGAGCCGGTGGCGTCCCACTGGAGACAGCATGACGCGCTGGCCAGGGCCATCGTGCAGGGCGTGCGCGGCAGCGGATGCCGGATATTCGGCGACGGGACGCATGAGCTGGATCTGACGCAGACATCCTATTCCACGATCCCGTCCGTGGACATTGAATGCGGAGACTGCGCGTCAGACTGGTCGAAAGGCGCCCAGGAAATCATCGCCGGAGGAATTGTAAGAGGCATTAAGGCGTATTTCGGAAAGTGAGGCAGTATTTACAGGACGCCTTCCCAGGTGGCCGTATATTCCGGCGAGGCGCCGGAGTGGTTCCGGTACGGAGTTCATCTTGCACTTCTTGCACCGACAGCCATCAACCAGCAGAAGTTTGAGATCCGTCTGAATGAAGACGGATCGGTGGATTTTACAGATAAGAAGGGTCCATTCAGCAAGGTGGACCTGGGGATCATCCGATATCATTTCGATGTTGGCGCGGCGAAAAAGAGCCGGCCGTAAGAGAGGAGACCTGTCAATGAAACGCAGAATGTGCGTGCTGACTGTCCTTTTGTGCATGGTCACTCCGGCGTGGGGAATTCAGGCACAGGAGACGGCGGAAGAGATTCCTGCCGTATCGGAAGCTGAAGGTTGGGAAGCGGACAGCGGATCCGTTCTTTCCGGAGAGGAACAGCAGCAGGATACGGAAGAAGAAATAACAGAAACAACGGCTGAAGCAGCAGAAGCGGAAGTAACGGCTGAAACAACAGCTGAGACGGCGGCAGAGCCGGAACCTGCAGAATCTTCCGGTTCGAAAATTACGGAACAGGGAAACGGCGCCCAGGAGGAGCTTACGGCCGGAGAGGCCGGAAATCCGGAAGAAACGGCGGCAGCCGGCGCGGCTGAAGAAGCGGACCCGGAGCAGGTGTTGAGAAAATTTGCCGCCGCGGCCTTTGGAAGTGAGGCGGCAGTGGTAACAGAACAGAACGAGGACGGCAGTGTGCTGATCTGTGAGGGATTCGGCGTTCTGTTTGCAGAGTATTCAGAAAATGAAAAAGGAATCCGGGTTCCCGTATCTGCCATCTGCTGGGACGCTTCTTCCGACAGGTTCTGGACCGTGAGTGCGGACGGTGCGAGAGAGAAGCTTGCGCCGGGATTATACAGCTTTTACGGCGGCAGTGTCTGGAACATCGGTTCCAACGGCTCCGGCGTGGGCGGATATGTGGTGGACGGGGACAACTGGACCTATTATCTGGGATACGGAGATCTTTCATCCGGTCTTTCATCCAGGGCCGGTGCGGACGGTTTTCTTCCGGACGGGATTTACCATGGCGCCCGTTGGACGGAGAGTGATTATCTGACTGCCAAGGGAGGATATCACAGCTACGCTTCCGGAAAATACTATTTCAGGAAAGACGGGACCATTTTAAAAAACGGTACCATGAAGGTTGCAGGCCGGTACCATGAGTTCGGCCCGGATGGAAGAGAGATACGTTCCTACTCGACCAATTACTGGAAGCAGGAGCGTCTCGGATATTATGTCCGGGTGGACGGCAGCGGAAATATCATTCGCAGTGCCGGCTTTTACCAGTTTGACGGAAAGACCTACTATCTGTGCGGAAACAGCGGACGGCGGGTCCAGGGCTGGCTGAACCTGAAAGGCGCGGCGTATTACTTTGACGAAGAGACCGGAGAGCAGGTCATCGGATACCGGGTAATAGACGGCGTACCGTACTACTTTGATCCGGACAGCGATCAGCCGGGAAGGAAGACGCTCGGAAGCGTGTTCATTGACGGCCGGAGATATTTCTTCCGGTATCAGGGCGGGAGTCTGGTTACCGGATGGATCAAGGGCGGAACAGACGGGAGCAGCCAGTACTATGTGAATTCGGACGGTTCTCTGAAGAGGGGCTGGAGCCGGATCGTTTCCGAAAACAGAACCTATTATTTTGAGCCCACCTGGGGCTATGCGCTGAAGGGATTCCAGACCATCGACGGGAACAGATATCTGTTTGTACCGGGGACGAACGCCGTAGGACGGGGATGGATCACGGTGGACGGAGAGCGCTACTATTGCGATCCGTCGACGGCTGTCCTGACGACGGGGTTTGCAACGATCAACGGCCGCGGCTATTATTTTGACGAGTCCGGCAGACTGGTTACGGACGAGACCAATTACAGGATCGACGGAAAATACTACAATTTTGACAGTGCCGGAAGATACACTGAGGTGACCTATACCGAGGTGCAGATTCTTGCAAGGAACCGGCTGGATGAGATCGGGTGGACCCTCAGGGATGCCTACGACTGGTCTGTCATGCCGTACGTGCATATCGATGACACGGTACCCGACGGGTACGAGCCGGCAGACTACTACGGCCTTTATGGTCTTCGGAATCACAGAGGAGACTGCTATGTCATGGCGTCGACCTTCTATCAGATGGCCGTCCAGATGGGCTATGACGCTCATTTTGTGATGGGATATGTGCCTCTGGCCAGAGGCGGAATGGGTCCGCACGGCTGGGTCGAGATCGATCAGGACGGCGGTACCTATGTGTACGATCCGGATTTCGAATATGACGAAGGTCTGAACGGCTACCGGATCTATTACGGTAAGCCGGGAACCTGGATGTATTCGAGCTATTACAGGACCAACTGA
>CAMNNM010000064.1 GCA_946545425.1 uncultured Blautia sp.
GCGACGTAACCAACAAAATACCGCTGCCTTTCATCCTCTGCTCTCCCGTTTTTCACGGGCATGCAGAGTACAAAAGGCAGCGGTATGATGTTTTGATCACGAATCCAGTTCGTCCCGCATATTCAGAACAAGAATGTTCCAGTTAATGAAACCGCCGTTCATGATGGGCTTTCCGGTGAACGGATCGTAATATTCATGAAGGCATCCGGTCTCGCTAAGATCCCGGCCCAGAAGAAGGGCAGTCTTTAAATAGATCTGCTCCGCCTCTTTCCTGTATCCGTAGTTCATAAGGCCGCGGAACACCACATAATTGGCCACAAGCCAGATGGGGCCCAGCCAGTTGGAGGGGTTGTTGGTGACCGAAAGGTCAAACATTTTTTCATCCTTGGCAAGGGTGGTCACGCCGTAGTCCGATCCGAAGGTCTCCGGATCGAAGATGTGCCGGACCATGGCCCCGGCCTGCTCGTCCGTCGCGATTCCGGCGAACATGGGAATGAAGCCGGACCATACGCGGATCTTGATGGGAAGCGTCTTCCAGAAAACGCCCAGTCCCTGATGGAACCAGTCGTATTTGCGGGTGTGGATATCAACGTCCACGGAATAGAAGAACCTGTCCCGTTTGTCCCAGCATTCCGCCTGGATCGCGGAAATCAGCTTTTCTCTCTTCTCCCGGAGCGCCGCGGCTTTTTCGGTCTGGCCGAACTGTTCGAAATATCTGGATCCGTTCTCCAGCTCCACGCACATAAAACTGTTCAGAAAAATGTTTGCGGTTGAAAACGGCGGCCGGCCGAAGGTGGCCGGATCGTTGTCCATGCCGATCATAATGTCGTCCTGCCAGACATACAGCCCGCAGTTCTCACAGAAATATTCCCTTTCATAGCAGTCAAAATATTTCTGAAGACCATCCTGGAACTCCTCTGCCCAGGAATAATCGCCGGTCCGGTCGCTGATCAGGCAGATCTGGCTTGCCAGGAAGGGCTTATGCATGTTCATCTTTTTGCCTTCCTTGTGCCGCATGTTCAGATACGGCTCCGGCCACTGTGCCACTTCGATCATCATGGGGATGTAACCGTCCTCCAGCTGATGATCGAAGAAATTCCGGACATTTCCCTTCGCGTGTTCGACGAGGGCTTCGCAAAGGGCAGGATCTTCATAGCGGTCAAGAAGATTCAGAAAACCGTAAACCGACCAGAAGGTATCCCAGTCCCAGACGTTTCCGTCGTAGATGGAGCCCGGGTCGATAAAGGGATAATGAATAAAGCTTCTGGGCTTTTTCAGCACATCGGGCGTATGCTGCATCACGTAGGCGCGGATCTGTTCGGTATAGCGGTCCGCCGCCTCCCGCGTGATCTCTGTGCTTCTCTCCATATTCTCTGCCATCTGTTATCCTCTCTCAGCCCTTCACCGCGCCGGCGGTCATGCCTTCCATTACCTTTTTGTTCAGGAGCAGGTAGATGATCAGCATGGGGAACACGCTCATGGAAACGGAAGCGAAAATCGCGCCCCAGTTCTTGGCACCGAATTCATCGGAGAAATACAGAAGTCCGGTCTGCACGGTCTTCAGCGCGGAGTTGCTGATAAACGTCATGGAGAAGATCAGGTCGTTCCATTTGAAGAAGAACTGCAGGACCAGAACCGTGACGATGGCATTCTTCATAAGCGGCAGGACCACGTAATACATCAGCTTGTAGATTCCGCAGCCGTCGATGACGGCGGCTTCCATCAGCTCATCCGGGAAGGATCTCAGATATCCCTGCACCAGATAGATTGAAAGAGAAAGGCCGAAGGCCGTATAGGTGATGATCAGACAGGTCCTGGTATTTAACAGGTGCGCTCTGCTGTAGATCTGGAACAGAGGGATCAGTGCCACCGCTACCGGGATCATGATACCGAACTGGAAATATTTCGCCACGGCTTCGCGCAGCTTCCAGCGCATCTTGGTGACGGCAAAGCCCACCAGGCACGAAAAGATCACGATGAAGACCAGTGAGATCAGCGTACAGATCATACTGTTCTTAAAGTACACGGACATGTGGCCTCTGGTCCAGGCGTCCGAATAGTTCTGCCAGTAAAAGCCCTCGTTCAGGGCATAGGCCGGCTTGTCACTCCACTCGTACTGCTGCTTGAAGGAGGCGGTCAGCATCCAGAAAAGAGGATATACCTCGAGCAAACATACCAGGACGATGACCAGTCCCCGGAAAAATGAACCTGCTTTTTTCATAGTATGTCCCCCTTTCAGTCCTTCACGTCAAACAGATTGATCACGATGGAGCCCAGCACGCAAAGAAGGAAGATCACCAGCGCGATGACGCTGCCGTAACCCACTTTTCCGTAGGTAAAGGAAACATCGTACATGTACATGGACAGAGACTTGGTCGCGGAGCCGGGGCCGCCGTTTGTCAGTGCGCGGGCGGACTCGAACATCTTGACCGTGCCCGAAAAGCTGAATACCAGGCTGGTGATGATCATCGGCCGTAAAAGCGGCAGAAGGATCCGCCGGAAAAGGCTCAGGCTGCCTGCGCCGTCGATGCGGGCCGCTTCGATGATGTCCTCCGGAATGTCCAGAAGCGCGCCGTAAAAGATGACCGAATAAAAGCCCATGGCGACCCAGATGTCCATGATGCACAGACACCAGAGGGCGGTGCTGGCCTGGCCGATCCAGGGCTGGACAAACTTGGAAAGACCGATGCTGTCCAGGAAGCTGTTCAGCAGACCGTAGTTCGGCTGGATCTCGTAGATCTTGGCAAACAGCTGGCCTACCGCAACGGTGGGAAGGACGACCGGGAAGAATACCAGGGTTCTGACCAGGGTCTTTGCGTGGCGCAGCCAGAAGCGGAACATCAGGGAAAGAAGAAGTCCCAGGCCAACCTGACCGATGACGGTGATCAGAATATATCTTCCGTTGACGGACAGGGCGTTCAGAAAGTTTTTATCCTTGAACAGCCTGGCAAAATTGTCCAGCCCGCAGAATTCCCATTTCAGACCGGGGCTGCCGCTGAAGAAGGAATAATACAATGACCAGAGTACCGGCAGCATTACGATGATCGAATAAAGGATCAGCGCCGGAACCACGAACAGCGCTATGGCTTTTCGATTGCCTAATACATGTTTCATTGGACTCTCTCCTCTTAAAAAGGGGGCGCAGGACCCTGTGTCCTGGCGCCCCCTTTATCATTATTGTTTCAATCTCGTGCTTCGGAAGATCAGAAATTCATGTCATAAACGTCCTGGATGGACTGCATGTACTCTTCGCCGGTCATCTCGCCGTTCAGCAGAGGCTGTACGTTTTCCTGAGCTGTGGTGGAGATCTCGTTGATCATCTTTGCTTCCCACCATGCAAAGCCTTCGGTGGCCTTGTCGATCTCGTCCAGAACGAGCTTGGTGTATCCGCTCATGTCTTCAGCAGCTGTGGTATAGGTGTAGCCCTTTACGCTGCCCAGAGTCTCCATTGCCAGGTTGCCCATGTTCTCCATGTAATATTTCAGGAACCACTTGGTGGCTTCGTCATATTTGCTCTTGTCGACTGCAAGGATGTTTCCGCAGTTCATGGAGTAGGAAGTAGAGGAGCTGATGGACTCGTCTATTACCGGGATGTTGAAGAAGCCGATGCCGTCCGGGCCTGCAAGGTTTGCGGACTCATCGTTCAGATTCTGGGTGAACCAGGAACCGTTGTAGAAGATGGCAGCTTTGCCGCTCATCAGCATGGAGCCTGCGGTGTTCATGTCAACTGTGGTGATTCCTTCGCCGAAGTATCCTTTTTCTGCCCACTCGGCCAGCTTGTCAGCTGCTGCCACAAGGCCCGGATCGGTGTAGGCAACTTCGCCGTTGGCTGCCTTGGTCATGATGTCGTTTCCGTTTGCTCTTACAGCGTAAGCGTTGATCAGACGGGTTGCGCCCCATTTGTCAGAACCGCCGGTGGTAAGAGGCTGGATGCCTGCTTCCTGCAGCTTTGCAAGAACTTCTTCGAACTCATCCCAGGTCTTGGGTGCTTCTACGCCGGCCTGCTCGAACAGAGCCTTGTTGTACCAGAAGCCTTCTACGTTCAGTCCAAGCGGAAGGTCATACAGTTCGTCAGTGCCGGAAAGGCCCTTCATCAGCTCTGCGGCGCCCGGATTCATAAATTCTTCCGTTCCGGTCTCTGCCATGAACTCGGAAATGTCAACGATCTTGTCAGCCTCGATCAGGTCGACCAGCGGTGCGCCGGACTCGTAAGCGAAGATGTCGGGAAGGTCGTTGGAAGCGGCCAGGGTAGCGATCTTCTGACGAAGGTCGTCAGCGGAAACCATCTCATATTCCCAGTCGAAGTTCGGGTTTACGTTGTCTTTGTAATCCTGGCAGATCTTGTTCAGAAGAATGCCGTTGTCATTGTCTTCTGCCCAGATGGTAAGGATTTTGATCTTCTTTTCCAGCTGCGGATCTTCGCCGGAAAAATCAGATGCGGAAACAACAGATGCCATGGAAGCAGCCATAACCGCGCTCATCAGAACAGCCAATGCTCTCTTTTTCATATTGTCCTCCTTTGTGGTTCCGGGCTTTCAAGCCCATTCACGATTTTGATACTTAAATTGTACCATCCGGTTTTTTATTTTCCAGTGGGTATTTTTTTTGATTTTGTACCCATTTTTATTGTACGTCAAATTTTCGCGAGGAAAATTGTGCACTTTTCATAAAGTCCAGACGCTTTCTTTGTATTCATGGGGCGTCTGGCCGACATTTTTCTTGAAGATATCGCAGAAATAGCGGTAGTTGTTATACCCCACCATCTCGCTGACTTCTTTGACCTTATAGCCTTCCTTTAAAAGACTTTTCGCCTTTTTCAGCCGCAGCTCCGTCAGATATTTGATAAAGGATTCGCCGACCTCTGCCTTGAAAAGCACGCTTAAATACGCCGTGCTCATCCGGGCGTGGACCGCCAGCTCGTTCAGCCCGATATCCTCCTGATAATGATTTTCGATATAGTTCAGCACCTCCAGGATCGCCCGGTGGCTGCTGCCTGTCTGGTGTGCCTTCATGTACCGCGAAATGTTCTGAAGGATCTTTTCACCGTACTCCAGAATTTCCGGCACGGTCTCCTGCTTTTCCAGATCCCGGAAGGACGCCAGCTCTTCCCGGTCCGTCCGCGGCTGTTCCTCCATCAGGATATCGCCGGCCAGGCAGAGATACTTGTAGCACTCTCTGCGAAGATCCGTCGTCTCGGGATAAAGATCCCCTAGCTTTTCCAGCACCTTGCGGCTGCTCTCCAGAAACAGCCCGGTGTCCGATCTGGTCAGTCCCTGAATGCTTTTTTCCTCCAGCCGCTCCAGGTCTTCATATTGTTGTTTTCTGCGAAGGGCTTCCTCTCTTTCGCTTTCCGAGCGGATGCGCTCATTTTGAAGAAGGCGCCTCTCTTCCTCGATCCGGCTGAGCACGTCTTCCAGCTTTTCTCTGCTGACCGGCTTGTCGATATACCCCTTTACGCCGAGCGACAATGCCTTTCTGGCGTACTCAAATTCGGTATATCCGCTGATCACCACAAAAAAGGTGTCCGGGCAGAAGTCCTTTGCCGTCTCGATCAGGGAAAGACCGTCCATGCCTGGAATACGGATATCCGTGATCACGATATCCGGCTGAAGGGAGCGCACCACGGAAAGGCCTTCGATTCCGTCGTACGCCCAGCCGGCGACCTGATACTGGTCCTGCCGGCGGGAAAGCAGGGCTTTGATTCCTTCCACGACTACATATTCATCATCGATCACGACGATCCGTGTCATACGGATCACCTCCCATCATTCTGCTTCATTTTTGTCATCCAGAAGCGGCAGCCGCACGGTGACCGTGGTTCCTTCCCCTTTTCTGCTCTCGACCGAAGCACCATAGGCCTCGCCGTAATGCAGCCGGATCCTCTCCTGTACGTTGTGTATGCCGTATCCGCTTTCCCAGACCGACAGATCCTCCATGCCGACGCCGTTGTCTTCGATGATCAGAAGCAGGTCTCCCTGGTCCTGTTTTACGGACACGCGGATCACGCCTTCTCCCATCTTGGGCTCCAGCCCGTGGTTCATGGCGTTTTCGACAAAGGGCTGCAGGATAAAGGTAAGGATCCTCCGCTCCAGAAGCGAATCCTCCGCGTCCACTACCAGCGTAAACCGGTCATGAAACCGCAGATTCATGATCTTCATATACTCCCGGATCCACTGAATGGAATCTCTGATGGAAATATACTTGCTTCCGTTGTTCAGCGTCAGGCGGAAGTGGTTGGAAAGCGCCATCGTGGTATCGGCGATCTGATCGTCTCCGTGAATGATCGCCTGGAAATACAGGGCGTCCAGCGTATTGTACAAAAAGTGAGGATTGATCTGGGACTGCAGAAGCAGAAGCTCTGCCTCTCTCTCGTTCAGCCGGGTCTCGATCAGGTGCCGCGCCAGATACTGGTTCTGGAACAAAAGGTACAAAAGCCCCAGAACAAAGGCCAGTATGATGCCGCCAACGATCCAGACCATGTTCCGCAGATCCCGGCTGTCTCCGGTAAGGTCTGCCGTCTTTGCCGCATTGATGAGGGTCCAGCCGGTCGTCTCATTTCTGACAGCCGAAAAGACCATTCCCTGCGATACTCCGCTCGGCTCATCCTGCAGCTGAGTGAAGGCAGTAAGGACCCGCTCCGCTTCCTCTCCAGGGCCGTCATAGTAGATGGCTTCGCCATCCGTGTCGATCACAAGAAAATGACCGGCATGGGAAGTGCTTCCACCGCCCACATAGGAACGGCTGATCAGCGCCCGGCTTAAGGAAACCGCCAGACACCCCATGGATTCTCCGGTATCCGGATCGATCAGGTGTTTTGCCATGAGAAGGACGTCTCCCAGGTTAGCTCCCAGCACGTTCTTCCCGAAAAAGACCTCTTTTCCTTTTGCCTCGGCGGTTTTTATGCTCCAGGCTTCCTCCCGGTAATCGTGTTCATTGTAATACAGGTCAAATTCATAGCTGCCCCGGTTGTTGCTGAGCATGTAATGATTCCCGTTCAGATCCATGAAGATGATATCGTTGACCCAGGCCTGCTGCCTTGCCAGCCGCTTTGCCACCGTTTCCAGCACGGCCCGGTCTGCGGTGGAAAAGGCGCTCTGGTGCGTCTCCCTCTTTTTCAGGATCGTCTGCAGACTCTTGTCGTTCAGAAAACCCCGGACCACCTCCACGATGCTGCGCAGATTCATGTCCAGCACCCGTCCGGAGTTTTTCAGAGCCACCTGATAGGTGGTCTGATAATTCTGCAGGATCGCTTTTTCCGATGAGCGGAAAACCGCTTCTCCCAGAAAATAAATGGCAAGGCATGCCAGAAGGATCAGCACGCTCATGCTGACCCTTCTTCCTTTTCCCGATTTTAACGATGTTGAAAGCTTTTCCGGAATTCCCATGCTTTTTACCTGATATGTATTTCATCAGCCGCCCGCAGTTGGGGATGCGATAGCATCCCTGACTTCAAGGTGCCGGTTCATTTCACTTCTTTATCCTCAGGATCTCCCTTGCTTCTTCCGGCGACGCCGGCTCAAGTCCCATGGCGCGGATCAGAGCGACAAGCTTTTCCACCACCTGGTAATTGTACGCGGCCTGCTCTGTTTCGGAAAGCCAGGCGCTGTCTTCAAACCCGACGCGCACGACGGTCGCGCCCATGGCAATGGCCATGGCAAGAAACGTCCAGTTGTCCCGTCCGAAATGCGTCACGCCCCAGAAGGAATCCTTCGGTACAAAGGATACGAAGGCTGCGAGCATTTCCGGCGTCGGCTGCATGCCGCCTTTATGGCCGAATACCAGATTAAAGAGTCTCGGCTCCTGAAACGGAAGTTCCTGTTTTACCAGCTCCATGTTATGCAGCATGCCAATGTCAAACACTTCGGTCTCCGGAAGGATGTTCCTCTCGTACACCGCTTTGGCGCAGTACCGGATGTCGTCGAAGGAGTTGATGTACACGGCTTCGCCCAGATTGGTGGTTCCGCCGTTCAGGGAGGCGCTTTCCACCTTTTCGTAATCCAGCGGGTTGCAGCGGTCCTGAATGTTCATTTCCGAAACGCCGCCCGTGGAGGCCTGCACCACCACGTCGGTCTTCTTCAGAATTTCCTCAAAGCATTCCACCATATAGGTGATGTCCGGCGTCAGGCTTCCGTCGGGCCTGCGGCAGTGAAGGTGGCACATGGAAGCGCCGGCTTTTACACTTTTCTGAACGTCTTCCGCAAGCGCATATTTGTCGACCGGCGTCCCGGCTGCCACCGGTGCCAGCGAGATGATGACTTTTCCTGTTTTATTATTCATTTGAATTCCGTCCTTTCAGAGGAGTTCTTCGACGATCTCCTTCAGTGTCTGCACGTCCCCTACATTGCCGGGGAATATGATATAGGGAAGTCCCGGGAAGCGGCTTTCCGGACCGGTCTTCCACACCGGGATCCCCTTTTTGATCTGTCCGGCGACGGTCGCCTTCCGTACCCGGAGCCCGCGGGTTCCCACGTCGGAGGAGGTGATTCCGCCCTTTGCGATCAGAAAGGCGGGCGCGGTTCCAAGCTCTGCCACAATGCCGGTCAGTGCCTCCGAGATCTGTACGGAGACCGCCAGCTTTTCTTCTTTTGTAAAGTTCTCCGGCGCCAGCAGGCTCCGGCTGGTATAAATGACTGCCGTGCGTCCCTGTCCGATGGCATCCCGGGCAAAGGCTATGGCTTTCTGTTTTTCTTCGGAAAGTCCGCCTTCCCGAAAGTATGCGTTGACGTCAAATTCCATATAGGACAGCGGCAGTCCGGACTGTTTCAGGCAGGCAAGCTGATCTGAGGTCTTCTTTACATGGGACCCGATGAGTACCAGACCGCCGCGGGCATTACTGCTGCCATCGCTGCGAAGCTCTGTCCGGGTCAGAAGCGGTGCGTCGGACACCCTGCCCATCACCTTGGTGAAGGCCGCCGCGGTTCTTGCCAGGAATCGTTTTCCGTCCTTCATGGCAAGGATCAGTGCCGCGCAGAAGACCTTCAGATCGGCATAGGTCACGGCGTTGACGACGACCACGGCTCTGTTTTCCGCCTTCATCAGTTTCTGTTTAATTGCTTCCACATCCAGCGCTGCCAGCTCCTTCAGGGAAATGGAAATGCAGTCCTGTGCTTTCACCCGGCCGCCCGTTTTTTCTTCCACATACTGCTTCAGGTCGGAAGAACGGTAGCCAAAGGTCTTGTCCCTGGCAAATTCCGTTTTTGCCGCGGGAACCAGACGGTTTCCTTCTTTTACGTAATGGACGTCTCCTACGGTGTAACGCCCGCCCTCCGGGAAGAAGGGGCAGAGGATTTCGCCGTCTATGGGATTAGTTTCAGAGAGGATGTCCATCTCCAAGGGATAGTGGCCCCGCAGGGTGGAATCGCTCCGCGAGATCAGGAAATATGCTTTTTTCGTCTCCCGGGAGATTTTTTCAACCCGTCCGGCAATCTCCTGATGAACCTTTGCCGTCTTTTCTGCCGAAAAGCTGCGGGAGTTGGTCAGGATAAAAAACATGGAGTTCTTTTCCTGAAATCCCTGCCGGATGGAGTCCTCGTCCCAGTCTGTATAGACGGAAACATCATGCACCGTCTGCACACCGGTCGGATCGTCATCGAGGACCACGATCTTCCGGTCAAAGTTCTCTGCAGCCTCGGCCAGGGCCTGTTCGGCCTGCGCGGGGTCCGCTCCAGGAAGCTGTGAGAGGATGGAGAAAGGCAGGTCGTCCTGGGACGCAGTTTCCTGCGGCTTCTGGTCTGTGGTTTCCTGCGGTGCCGGAGCCTGTTCGGGCTGTCCCAGAACCACCGGGAACCAGATCCGCATCTGTTCGTAGCCGCGGTTGTCCCAGGCAAAATACGGGATCATCCGGACGGAGGTCTTTTTCATTTTGGGCGCCTGGATCAGATCTGAAGCGGCACATGCGTTCTTCACGGGAAGTGTCTGAAGCGGCTGGTACAGGGCGTCCCGGTCATGGTTCTTCCAGTCTGCCTCGTACTGTTCAGACCGGAGCGCGGTCATTTTCCGCCCCTCGATCTCGACCGGTTCTTCGGTAAATTCCGCCTTCAGGTCCAGATACAGATCGGAAAGAGACTCCGCTGTTGTATCCATTCCCTCAGCGCAGTAAACGAGGGGTCCGCGTTCCACGCACAGCAGTCCGTCGGCTTCTTCCACCATACTGTGGGCTTTTGTATACCGGACCGGCATGTCCAGAGTAAGGATCACCTGGAAGTCCGTCGGATCCTGCACCGGCACCGCCAGATAGGTTCCGGCATCTTTTGAGGTAAGAAGACGGATGGCCGGTGTTTCAGACGGATTTTCGTCCGCGCATTTTTCGCCTGCGCATGGAGCCACGGTGCTCCCGGTATTCCGGCATTCCAGCCGGCCGGACTGAACCCATCCGGGAATTCTGAGTTTCAGTGTGAACGGTACGCTGCCGCAGGCATCGCTGTTGTCGCTGTGGTCTTCCTCACTGCTGCCGTTTTCGCATGTTTCGGCTTGCTGCCCGGAAAAGACGATTCTTCCGTTATAGGGATATTCGGTTTTCTGAACGAGCGTAAAGCTGGCGCCGTTCTCCAGACGGATCTGTGCCCGGCTGTCCCCGTACAGTCCCGTCCATACACTGTCCTTGTCCAGCATGTAGGCATATTCTTCCGATTCTGCCACGGTTCTGGCAAGGTTGGGCGGACAGCAGTAACTGAGAATATATTCGCTCCGGGTGAGCGGCCAGACCAGCTCATAGTCCAGCTTCTTCTCCCTGCGAAGGGTATTTTCATAGAAAAACTTCTTCCCGTCCAGCGAGAAGGCCGCCAGATTGGTGTTCAGCATCATGCGTTCCAGAACGTCGAAATAGACAGCTTTCGGCTCCAGCTGGAACATCCGGTAAGCCCAGAACACACCGCCAAGGGAAGCGCACGTCTCGTTGTACGCCGTCACATTGGGCAGCTGATATTCATACCCGTAGGCCTGATGAATCTTCTGGTCTTTGAAGAAGTTGCCGTAGGGAGAGACTCCGTTGTACAGGGCCCCGCATCCGCCGGTAACGTACAGCTTTTTGTGAATAAGGCTGTTCCACACCTTATGCAGAACATCCAGGTATTTTTCATAAAGCTCCCGGTTTTCCGGATCCTGTTCCATTTCCAGGCACAGATCCGCAAGACCTGCGTAAAGATAGTTTGCCCGCACGGCATGTCCGTGAATACGGTCGTGGGAAAGAAGCGGGATCCTGTCCTGGTTGTCATCCATGCCGTTTTTCACACTGTCGCGCAGCGCGACGGCCTTTTTCAGCAGGTTGAGATACCTGGGATCCCGGGTCGTCCGGTACATCTCGGCAAGGCCCATGTAGTGAGACGGACAGACGGCGGTCTGCACCTCTCCCGTTCTTTCGGCCGTTTCATAGAGCTTTTCCAGGTAATCGCAGGTCTTCACCGCAATCTTCAGAAAGCTGTCCTTGCCTGTCATGCGGTAATGCAGGCATGCCGACGTAAACATATGTCCGAAATTATAGACTTCGAAATCGTTGATGTCTCCCATGCGGGAAACACCGTTCTTTCTCATTTCGCCGATGATCTGCTTGGTGGACAGATAGCCGTCGCTCTGCTGGGCCTTTCCGATCAGCTCGATGTATCCGTCGATCTTTGCCATCAGCTCCTGATTCCCGGTTTTTACCGCGGTGTACACCGCGGATTCCATCCATTTATAAAAGTCTCCATCCCCGAAGACCGTCCCGTCGAAATCACCTTCGGCTTCTCCGGCGCAGATCCGGAAGTTTTCCACCACATGGCTGATGTCTTTTTCTTCAAACATATGCTGCAGCTGAGGTACCGTGGCGTTCCGGCAGGTTCTGGTGCGTTCCTCCCAGAGTCCTCCCGTCCAGGTGACGCAGCGTGCGTCCAGGGGATAAACCTTTGCATTCTTTGAATGCCTTGTATCTGTCAGCATGAATCGTCCTCCTGCGTTTTTGGAGACTATGCCGGAATCAATTTGAAATTCCGGCAC
>CAMNNM010000065.1 GCA_946545425.1 uncultured Blautia sp.
ACTTCAGCAGTCCTTTGACATCATGACAGCAGATCTGCGTGGTCTCGGAAAGACGCTCCACACCTCTGCAGAAAGCATCTAAAAGGCGTGTAGATCCGGAAATGACGTAAATCTCATCTTCCGTAACCGCGATTCCGGCACATACCAGAACGCCGTCTTCCTGAATATATGAAATTCCGGCCTCCGAACAGGCAGATGCCTTCTGAAACACGGCCTCCATGCCTTCGGGATCGGTGCAGAGGAACCACTCCTTCTGCCCGGCTCCCTCCTCGGTCGTAACTTCGCTGAAACGGTTCAGAAGATTCCGGAATTCCAGTTTTTTGCAGAGTTCATACGCTTCCGGGGTAAACAGCGTGCCCGCTGCAGCTTCTTCAAAGGAAAACTCTACGGGACTTTCCGTGTTGATGGTCGCCAGCTTTTTGCTTAGAACGGCCAGGTCGTAATGCTCCTGCATGGAGATTCTTGCTTTGTTTGGTTTCAGTTCATCGGCGTGGGCATGGGCATTTTCTATCGTCCCGTATTCCGCTATGATTTTAACCGCGGTCTTCTCACCCACGCCCGGAAGTCCGGGAATGTTGTCCGAAGAATCTCCCATCAGCGCTTTCAGTTCAATGATCTGCGGCGGGGTCACCTCATACTTCGCAAGTACATCCGCAGCACGATAATCCTCGATCGTCGTCTGTCCCTTCTGGGTTTTCGGAAGCCGGATCATCACGTGTTCCGTTGCCAGCTGCAGAAGATCTCTGTCACCAGACAGGATCGTTACGTCCATTCCTCGTTTTTCCGCTCTTCTGGACAATGTACCCAGAATATCGTCAGCTTCATATCCGGGAAGAGTGACGATCGACACGCCCATGGCATGCAGCATGTCCTGGATCAGGGGAACCTGCTCTCTCAGTTCCTCCGGCATGGGATGGCGCGTACCCTTATAAGCCTCATACATCTTATGACGGAACGTAGGGGCGTGCACATCAAAAGCCACCGCCAGATATTGCGGCTTTTCCTCCTCCAGAATACGGAACATGATATTCAGAAATCCATAAACGGCTCCCGTGTGGATCCCTTCTCCGTTTGTCAGATCGGGAAGCCCGTAAAATGCTCTGTTCAGAATGCTGTGTCCGTCGATCAGCAGTATTTTTTCACTCATAGATATCCTTTTCGCAAGTCGGCAGTGCGCATTGCTGCGCACTGCCGGAACATTTCTTATAAGACGTAAATGATCAGGGCGATCACAAGCGCCAGAAGCGCAACGATTCCGCAGAAAATCATGAGGAACCGCAGGAATGTCCGGTTCGCCAGATATCTTCTGGATCTTTTCAGATCCTGTTCGAAAAGCTTTTCGAAATCAGGATCTCCCGTGCTGTCTTCCTCCAGATCCAGAAGCCGGACCGCTCTGTCCACTGTAAAGCAGGTCTTCAGCTCTTCCCTGCATTCTTCGCAGGACTCAATATGACCCATGAATTCGTCAAGCTCCTTGACCGATAATTCATGTTTCAGGTATTTCGTCAGCATGCCTTCCGCTGTTCTGCAGTTCATGACCCGGTTTCACCTCGTATTACTTCTTCTTGGTACCGAATATTCCTCTCCAGATGGAATTGGCCGCGTTTCTGCCAAAGGTACGGACCATGCTGTTGACACCGGTCCTTAACAGCTCCGTCTTTTTCCGGAATTCCTTCTCCTTCTTAGCCTCTTCGCGCTCCTGTTCTTTACGCTCCTTTTCGGCAAGCCTCTCTGCCTCGCGTTCTGCTCTCTCCTGTTCGCGCCTTTCCTTCTCGGCCAGTCTCTCGGCTTCACGCTCCTCACGTGCTCTTTCCGCCTTTTCCTTTGCCTCCAGGCGCTCTCTTTCCTTTTCCTCTTCCGCCGCACGCTTCTCTTCGGCTTCCCGTTCGGCAGCCTCTCTGGCCTCATCAAACCTTCCGGCCAGAATCTCATAAGCAGATTCACGGTCTACGGACTTATCATATTTTTCTCCCAGTCCGTCCGAAAGCAGGCAGTCAAATCTTTCGGTATTCTCGATCGCTCCCATACGGCTCTGAGGCGGCAATATATTGCATTTTCTGACGATTCCCGGCGCGCCTTCCTCGTCCAGGAATGAAATCAGGGCTTCTCCGGTTGCAAGATTGGTAATGGCTTCCTCGGTAGAAAATTCCGGATTGATACGGAACGAATTCGCCGCCGCACGTACCATTTTCATATCAGAGGGCGTATAGGCTCTGAGTGCGTGCTGTACCCGGTTGCCGAGCTGTGACAGGATCGCGTTCGGAATATCCGAAGGACTCTGCGTCACAAAATAGATGCCGACGCCGCGGGAACGGATGAGCTTCACCACCTGCTCGATCTTCTGCATCAGCGCGCGGGAGGCGATGTCAAACATCATATGTGCCTCGTCAAAGAAGAATACGATCTTCGGTTTTTCAAGATCTCCTTCCTCCGGAAGCTCCTCAAACAGTTCCGAAAGCAGCCACAGCATGAATGTGGTATACAGTCTCGGCGTATTGATGATCTTTGCCGCATGCAGCACGTTGATGTATCCTCTGCCCTCCGCGTCGGTACGGATCCAGTCGCGGATGTCCAGAGCCGGTTCGCCGAAGAAGCGGTTTCCTCCCTCTTCCTCCAGCGCTGAGATACTTCTTGTGATGGCGCCGAGACTCGGTTTTGTGATATTGCCGTATGTCAGGGTCAGATCCTTTGCATTCTCGCCCACATATTCGATCATGGATCTCAGATCCTTAAGGTCAAGGAGCAGTAGTCCTTCATCGTCCGCAACCTGGAAGATGATGGAAAGGATATCACTCTGCGTGTCGTTCAGATCAAGAAGCACGGACAGAAGGATCGGTCCCATGTCGCTTACCGTAGTCCTGAGCGGATGACCGCCCTCGCCAAGAACATCCCAGATGCAGGTGGGATATCCCTTGTATTCAAAGATTCCCTCCAGGCCAAAACGTCTGATCCTGTCCTGCATGTCTTCGGAATCGTAGCCGGGCACACACATTCCCGCCAGATCACCCTTGATATCGGCCATGAACACAGGGACTCCCATGTCGCTGAAGGATTCCGCGAGAACTTTTAAGGTCACCGTTTTTCCGGTACCCGTCGCGCCTGCCACAAGTCCGTGTCTGTTGGACATCTGCGGAAGAATACAGACCCTCGTCTTCTCATCATTTTTTTCCTGACCGATCCACAATTTCCCGTCCCAATACATTTCATGCCCTCCTTGTCTGACTTTTTACCTTATTGCATCTGGTTATCCATAAGCCTGCCGGCTTCCTCCGGCATTTCGATCCTTTCCGCATCACTGTTCAGGATCTCCATGAATTCTTCACCGGTTATCGTTTCATGATCATATAGATACTTGGCCAGTTCATGCAGCTTTCCGATATTGTCCGTAAGGATCTTAACCGCCTTTTCATGCTGCTGTCTTACCAGTTCCACGACTTTTTTGTCAAGCAGTGCTTGTGTATCGGCGGAGCAGGCAAGAGACGTGTCCCCGCCGAGATATTGATTTGATACATTCTCCATTGCGACCATGTCAAACTCATCGCTCATTCCGTAACGCGAGATCATGGCGCGGGCGATCTTGGTAGCCTGTTCGATATCATTGGAAGCACCGGTCGTGACGGTATGGAACACCACCTCTTCGGCGGCTCTTCCGCCTGTGAGCGTCGCGATCTTGTTCTCGAGTTCCTCCTTCGACATCAGAAAATGCTCTTTTTCGTCCACCTGCATCGTATATCCCAGCGCGCCTGACGTTCTGGGGATGATCGTGATCTTATGAACCGGCGCCGATTCCGTCTGTTTCGCTGCCACCAGTGCGTGTCCGATCTCGTGGTAGGCAACGATCAGCTTTTCCTTTGTGGAGAGCACCCGGTTTTTCTTCTGGTAACCGGCAATTACGACTTCTATGCTTTCCTCAAAGTCAGCCTGCGTGGCAAATTTTCTCCCGTCTCGTACGGCTCTCAGAGCCGCTTCATTTACAATATTGGCAAGATCCGCGCCTGAGGCGCCGACAGCGGCCTTGGCAATATCTTCAAAGCGCACGGAATCGGAGATCTTGATTTTTTTTGCGTGTACACGCAGGATCTCCTCCCGTCCTTTCTGATCCGGAAGCTCAACGGGGATCCTGCGGTCAAAACGACCCGGCCTCAGAAGCGCGGGGTCAAGGGAATCCGGCCGGTTCGTTGCGGCAAGGATCACAACACCCTTGGAACCGTCAAAGCCGTCCATTTCCGTAAGCAGCTGGTTCAGCGTCTGTTCCCGCTCGTCATTGCCGGAAAATCCGGCCCCGTCACGTTTTTTTCCGATCGTATCGATCTCGTCGATAAAGACAATACAAGGCGCCTTCTCGTTCGCCTGCTTGAAAAGATCACGTACTTTGGCAGCACCCATTCCGACAAACATTTCAACAAATTCCGAACCGGAAATGGAGAAAAAAGGAACGTTTGCCTCTCCCGCGACTGCTTTGGCAAGAAGCGTCTTGCCGGTTCCGGGGGGCCCCACAAGAAGAGCGCCCTTCGGCATGGATGCTCCGATCTCCTTGTATTTCTGAGGATTATGCAGATAATCCACGATCTCTGTCAGCAGATCCTTTGCTTCGTCCTCTCCTGCCACGTCTGAAAACTTGATCCCTGTGGTGGACTTCACATAGATCTTCGCATTACTCTTTCCAAACTGCATCATGCCCCCGGCTCCGCCCATGGATGACATGAGCCGTTTGCTCAGATAACGTCCCAGAAGGATAAAAACAGCAATGGGGATCACATATCCCATCAGAAGACTCATCAGCAGATTCTCACGGTCCGTGAGCACCCCCTCCATTGCAACGCCCCCGGCCAGAAGACGGTCAACCAGCTGAGGATCCTCGATCCTTACAGTGCGGCATGTTGTCTCCTCTCCGTTTTTCTGATCAATATAGTAGATATAGTCCGATCTGATCTCCGCTTTTTTGACGCTTCCGTTTTCAACGCTTTCAAGAAACGTGCTGTAGTCTGTCTTTACGAGCGACTGTTCCCTTACCGTAGGCATGATCAGCAGATTCAGTACAAAAATAATTACCAGAACAATAATATAATATATGAACAAAGGCTTTCTCGGCCTCAGATCTTTATTTTTCATCTAATCTCCTCGTTGTTTCGTCTTCTTCAAAAATATTCGCGCTGGTATGAACCTGGACAACGTCCAGTACAATGTCAAAGTGCCGGTCGCCAGGCCGGACCATGATCTTTTCCGTGGTGATCTCGTTTTCTTCCATCGCTGTCAGACCTCCTCTTCCGAAAGGCACGGGATCACAGCAACTGCCGTGATATTATCTTTTTCCCCTCTCGCCATGTCTGTCTCGACCAGATAGTTCAGGTGACGCCTTAGCTGCCGGTTGTCACGTATCTGAGAAGCCGAGAGATAACGGACCATCTCTTCATCCTCGATACAGTGCCAGAATCCGTCGCTGCAGACCAGATAACATGCGTTTTCCCGGATATATCCCGAATAAAAATGCATGGAGATCTGATCAGTAATTCCGACGCTCTGAAGCAGTATGTTCTTTCTTCTGTCCACGGCAGCCTGCTCCGGCGTAATGATGCCCTGTTCCATTTCTCTTGCCACAAGGCTGTCGTCCGAAGTGATCTGTCTGACACGATCCGTGATCTCATAGCCCCGGCTGTCTCCCACGTGAACGCAGAAATACTGGTCTTCAAAAAACAGAAACGCGGTCAGAGTCGTTCCCAGCGACAGCTCGTGGTTCATGCCGAATACAGCAAGCCTGTGGTTGATGTCATTGACCAGATCTCTGAGTTCGTCTTCCAGTACGATCGTGTCAAAATTGGAATATAATATCTCCGGGAAGGATGTCCTGAACCAGTCGGCAATCTGCTGGACACAATACTTGCTGGCCAGTTCTCCGGCGGAGTGTCCGCCCATTCCGTCGCAGACACAGGCCAGCAGCACATCGCCGAAATCTGTCTCCGCCTTGATCAGAGCCAGACTGTCCTGATTCGTTGTCCTTTTTACTCCGATATCCGTATAATACGACTGTATAAACTTCATGGCTCCTCCTGGGATACCTGTCACGTCCAGTTATAGTGGACCCCCGCAAACGGGATAAACATCATCTCGCAGTCCCTGTACCTCAGAATATGGCGTTCTCTTATTTCCTGATTGACAGATACTGTTTTTTCGTTGATCCGGATATCTGAGCGCCGAAAAGGCGCAGCCAGAAACCGGTTGTCCGAGGTTACCGTGATGCATGCAAAACAATCCAGACTTTTCTGCGGCTCTCTGGTCACTTTCGCATACCCTTTTTCATCCATACTGATAAAATTCTGGCCTTCCATAAGCTGAAGGCTCATTCCAAAGTCTTTGCCGGAAAGAAAGACCAGCCATCCGGCAAGGCACCGCTGGCGAGGTTTTCTGGACGACGAACTGCTGCTGTATGACCTCACGGACGGGCCTGAAAGGCTGTGGGAACCTGTGCTTACGGAAGCCGGTCCCCTGCGGCTGCTTTCGGAAACATGAACATTCCGGTTATCAACCGTACTGTCAAACAGATTGACCGTCCTGTCTTCGGGATCCCCGCCGCCGTGGTCATACGCATATGAACCCGGTATTCTGCCGGTCACTGCAGCGGAGGATCCGCCAAATGTGCTTTTTTTCAGACAGATCGGGCATTCCGTATATAATGCCGCATTATATACGTGATTGTTCCTGCACACAGCGATCTTTGGCTTTGACATTCTTATATCTCCCGTGTTGCAGCTTCAAGCCATTCCCTTTCCTCTTTGTCCAGTAAGGGGCCGATCGTTTCCCTTACCTTTCTGTGATATGCGTTCAGCGTCTTTCTTTCAGACTCTTCCAGCATTCCGGCATCGATTCCTTCCAGATCAAAGGGAACCATCGTGAGCGCTTCAAATTTCATAAACTGCCCGAATTCCGTCTCCCGGTCTTTTCTGCAGAGCAGCAGGCTTTCATGACGGACGCCGAATTCACCTTCTTCATAGTATCCCGGTTCGTCCGACGTGATCATCCCTTCCTCGAAAACGACACAATCCTTTCTCTCCGGAACCACTTTCCACCGGAACCCGTTGGGACCCTCATGTACATTCAGAAAATATCCCACGCCGTGTCCCGTACCGTGATTATAGTCTCTGCCGATCCTCCAGAGCGGTTCTCTGGCAAGATAGTCCAGGTTGATCCCCGTACAGCCATACCGGAACCTGGCGTCCATAAGACGGAGATGTCCCTTCAGTACCAGTGTAAAGAATGTTTTCTCTTTTTCTGTCAGCTCTCCCAGAACAATGGTCCTTGTGATATCAGTCGTTCCTTCGAGATACTGTCCACCTGTATCGGCGAGGACCATGCCTTTTTTCTCAAGGGGAACATCTGTTTCGGGTACCGCAGAATAATGGATCACAGCCCCGTGACTGCCATATGCGATGATCGGATCGAAGCTGTTCCCCATAAAGTGCTCTCCGGCGCACCGGAAAGAGTAAAGCTTGTCGGCAGCGCTGATCTCGGTGATCTGCTCTCTGCCTACATGATTTTTCAACCAGAAAATCCATTTCACAACCGCCGCTCCGTCCGTGACGTGGGCCTTGATGCTGTTGTTTATTTCCGTCTCATTCTTCACGGCCTTCATGAGCAGGGTCGGACTGTCCATGTCGAGAATGTTCACGTCTTCCGGTATGGATGCGCAGATGCTGCTGTTAATGCGGTCGCGGCTCAGAATAACTGTACTTCCGCACGGTATGGATGCGGCGGCGCTGCAGATCCCGTCATAAGGGCGGATTTTAACCCCGTCCCGTAAAAGGCTTTCTTCAAGCTCTTCGCTCACGGCTTTCTTCTGTATAAAAAGCTGCGCCTCTTCCATGCCCACGATCAGATAGGAAAGCACAACCGGATTACACTTCACGTCGTTTCCCCGGATGTTCAGAAGCCACGCTATATCATCCAGGTTTGACAGGACAAGCCAGCCTGCTCCTTTTTCCTTCATCACGTTTCGTACGTCGGAAAGCTTTTCACCCCTTCTCTTTCCGCACCATTCTATATCAAGCTCTGCCGCCGGAGCGCAGGACAGGGCCGGTCTGTTTTCCCAGATCTCTCCGACCAGATCAAGATCCGTACGTATCTCTGCCCCGGACTCTGCGAGCTCATCCCGAAGAGCCCCGGCCTTCCCGGCCGTAACGGTTCTTCCGTCAAACCCCAGCACCTGTCCCTGCTTCAGATGACTTTTCAGGAATTCGTCTACTGTCGGTACGTCTTTATCTCCCATCCGGAACAGTTTAAATCCGCTTCCGGAAAGCTCCTGTGCTGCCTGCAGAAAATACCTTCCGTCCGTCCACAGTCCGGCCTCATCTTTAAGGACGACTGCTGTACCTGCGGATCCGGTAAATCCCGTCAAATATTCACGGCATTTAAAATGATCGCCAACATATTCCGAAGCATGAAAGTCATCCGTAGGGACAAGATATGCATCAATCCCCTTTTCCGACATTCTTTTTCTCAGATTATCCAATCGTAAAGCAGCTGTATTCAACGTATTCCCTCCTGATTAAGTTCCTTGTGTCCTATCATATCAAAAAATATAAAATAATACAACATCTTGTTTCCCGGTCAGCCCGGAGCGGTATATATGTCCATGTTTGTCATTGCCTTTTGCGGTAATGCCCTTTGTCTTTCAACAAATTTACTGTAGTGTACTTTCTAAATTAATACTCATATAATAACTTAATATCTTGTATAATACATTTAACCATCTCACTGTTTTTTACCGAATCGGTTCAAGAAAGAGAGGACCCCTCTTGGAGTTCAAAGATCAGCTAAATATATATATCAGCGTGCTTGACTGCAAAGCCAAAACGCTTTCCGAGGCATCCGGCCTTTCCGCAACCGTGATCAGCAGGTACAGAACCGGCGAACGTCTTCCCGCTGTCAGAAGTCCGCAGCTGAACCAGCTTTGCCACGGAATCGCTCTGCTGGCGGAACAACGCTCGCTCCCCGATCTTTCCGAGGAAAATATTTACACTGCTTTTATGGAGATTCTTAACAAAGACAGGATCGATCCTTTTGTACTTGGCAAGAATCTTACCATCATCATTTCTCTGTTCGCCATCAATAAATCCGAACTTTCCCGTTATCTGAATTATGATCCTTCGTATCTTTCACGGATCTGCTCAGGTCAGAGAACTCCTTCCGATCCCAATGGATTTATCCGTGAGATCTGCGGTTTCATTGTGCATAAATATACCGGATCAACAGATAAGGCAGCCATAGCCTCCCTTTTGGGATGCTCGGCTGATGATCTGAATGAAGAATCCTATTATCTTGAAAAACTGATGGAATGGTTCGGAAACAAGAATGCCGTTCCCGAAGATACGGATCATATCCTGAATTACCTGAAACGGCTGGACTCTACCACGAACAGTTTCATGCCCGCCGAAATCAGAAGTTCTGAAATTCCGCCTGACTACGTTGGACCTTCGAATCAGATGTACTATAACAGTGAAGGGATCAAGCACAGCCAGCTCGATTTTTTTATTCTGACTACCAGATCGGAAGAGGACAGGCAGGTATATCTTTTCAGTGACATACCTCCTGCTGTGCTGGAACAGAATTCTGATTTCTTCACGAACTGGATGGACCATATTTCCGAACTTCAGATGCACGGATTTGAGATCCATGTGATCCTTAATTTTGAGCAGTCCATATATGAAACCGTCCATTATATCCGCAAATGGCTCCCCATCTCCGTCACGGGAAAATTCCATCTGTATTTTATCAAAGAGCCTGACAACAGTTTACTGGGTCATTTCCTGTGTGTTTCTTCCATGGCCGTTGTAACAGGCGAGAGCTTTAATGATCAGCCAGGAGTGGGAGAAGCGATTCTTCTTACCGGCAAAAATGACATCGCTCACTATCGGCAGAAAATACAGTTACTTCTCACGCATTCACAACCCATGATGGAAATCTATAAAGAAGATAATCATGAGGAGTACCTTGCTTTTCTGAATAACGATGCGCTTCTTCCAGGGACACGGAGGAATCTTACCCCGTCGCTTCCCGCTTTTGTATGCGAGGAAGAAGACCTTTACGCATTGCTAAGTGAAAACGGGATCAGCGGGGAAACGCTGCAGCTGTTCCTTCAGGAATTCCGTCTTCAGAAGGGACGCATCCATGAAATCATGAATAACGGACATCTCCATTTTGAGATCATTCATTTTTCAGAAGAAGATTTTGCAGGCGGAAGCAGAGAGATCTATCTGGACGGTCCCGCAATGTCCTTAAAATGTACTTTTACATATGATCAGTATCTCCGGTATCTGGATAAGGTCCGGGAGTACAAGGAAGCGCATTCGAATTTCGCCTACCGGATGTCATCTGTCAGAAGTCTTTCCAACCTGCAGATCATCTTCCACCGTGGATACTGGGCTATGATCACCCGAAGGAATCAGCCATCCGTCATTTTCATCATTCTGTATCCCAGGCTTCGGATGGGGATCGAGGATCTTGCCTATTCCAATTATTTCACAGATGACACCGTTAATCAGAAATAACCAGGAGCGCCGCAGAACCAGCTTTCATACTAAGCTGACGCTGCGGCGGCTTTTTTATGGAAAATCCCGGAAAAACTCACATCTCTTCCCAAGTGTATTTCCATATCCATTTTCCTGTAAGATCCATGACACCCATATAAATCCCGCGGGAAGCGATCAGACAGTCTCCGGCAGGACCGTACAGAAACACGCTTTCCAGGCATCCTGCTTCGTTTCCCTCATTATCCAGTGTACGGTATGTCTGCCTGTAGCCCCTCTCCTCACCGCAGATCACGGAAACTGCAGCGCCAGAATCGCAGACACATGGCATATCATCGGATTTTATCCGGAAATTCTCATCATCATACTTTCGCAGATAATATACGTTCTCTTTCTCATCCTTCGTTACGTAAAAACAATCATACATTTCACAGAGCGTCTGGTCCTGCGGGACACAGCACCCGTTCCTCTTTTCGTCAATAAATTCGTAAGATCGTATCCCGGTGCTTTCAACTTTCAGATCTGTCTCCTGCAGACTTTCATCGATCACGACCCCTCCCGCATCGGAAGGCTTCAGTGCAAAACGGCTCCTTGCCATATAAATATGAGACAGAAGCCCTGCGGAATCTGTATTATCATGGATCAGCACAACGGGCAGGTCCAGTACAGGCGTACCGTCACGGTTATAGAGCACGTATCCGTCAAAGTCCCGGGTTACGGCAAAATAATCTCCGAAAGTCTGGAGTCTGTACTCGGACAGAGCATTCAGAAAGAACGCATTCGTCACATATTCGCTGAACATAAGATCCCGATCCAGGATCACCGCCCCGCTCTTATCCCCTTTTTCGAAATACAGAAGCCACCCGTCCCGAAGCTCCCTGAGCTGATCGTAAAGATAATAGTCTTCTGTTCCCGAAAGGTCGCACTCTGTTTCACATCTCAGATTTCCACGATCGTCAAAAAAGCGTATCCTTCCCGTTTCTGACTCGATGGTATAAAAAAAACCAGGGCCCGCCGACACGAAGGTATCCTTTGCTGAAAAAGCTGCGATCTCTTTTCTTTCTCCGACGCTGTAAACCCGGATAAAATCGTCGGAATATCCGGTCAGCACTGCATTTTCTTCCACCCACATGCCGTTTCCGAATCCGTAATTCAGATGAAAGCGGCAATATTCATTTCCTTTCGGGTCAAGAAGCGTCATCTCCTGCTCATCCGTAGAGAACACCAGATATTTTCCGTCGCCGCAGATCCTGTGATCGCTGTGCATTTCCTCAGCAGCGCATCTTTCCCGCTCACAACCACAGAGCCGCTCGTTTCTTCTGCCGATGTGATG
>CAMNNM010000066.1 GCA_946545425.1 uncultured Blautia sp.
GCGGAAAAGGCCTGCTGATCGCAGGCCTTTCTCTCGTTGCTGTGGCCATGCTGGGGGCAGTGATCCTGCTTTCCGGTTTTTTTCAGATCCGGGCGAAAAAAGAACAAACGAACGATATAAGCCAGGAAGCATCCGCGCCGGACAAACCTGTACAGATCGTTTTTCCGGAAAAGGACGATCTGATCCTGTACCTGGGATCATCTCAGAAGAATCAGGACGGCAGCTTTGCGCTGACAGTCAAATTAATCTGCGGGGAGAATCTGAGAGATCAGACGATCTATGTGGAAGCGGCCGGAACGACGGTGTTTTCCGCTGCAAACAGTGGCATGGAGACGATCGACGGAAGCTTCACAGTGACGCCGGGAGAGAACGAAGCCGTCATTCTGCAGGCAAAGGCCGGGGATAAGGTCAGCAACGAGGTGCCCTTTTACGGAGCGGTTGAAAATCCGGAAGACGATTTCCTGAACAGGCCGCTGGACGTGCTGGACGGTCTGGACAGTTATCTTGCAGCGCTTGGCACCACGGATTATTATTCGGAAGAGACACTGGCAAGACTAGAAGCCTATCTGAATGCGGACCCGGCGGTTGCCTCGGTAACGCGTGTCGGCAGCGGTCTCAGCTTTGTCACAACGGATAATTATCTGGGAAGCTATGGCCTTGGTCATGTGACAGAGGATATCGCAGGCTTTTCCGATGGAAAACAGGTGTATGCAGACTATTCTGCCGGGGGAAGCGTCTCGGACAGGCTGATCGAAGCGAAGTCTTTTCCGACGAATGATAAATTCCTGGTCATCACGCCGGAATACTCGGAAGACGAGGTCATGCGGTATCACACGGATTTTTCGATTCCCATGCTGAACGAGATGAGAACCGCTCTGGGATTATCGGGGACGTGCGAGGTGCGCAAGGACTACGACGCCATCGACTGCATCCGGAACGGCGAATTTACCGATTACGGCCTGGTGGAGCTGAACGCGCACGGCCTTATTCTGCAGAACCAGCTGTTTATCAATCTCGGAAACGGATCCAAGAACATTCAGTTTACCAATGAAGAAGGGATTGCAGAAAAGGGCAGCGAAAAGGTGCTGGACGGCATGGCCCGGGTGGCTTATGTAACGGCTATGAAGGAATATCTTGGGATCAAAGATCTTCCGGGCGAAGCCGGTCAGTATTTCCGGACCAACGTGGACGACGCGCCGGGAGATGATACGATCGCACACTCCTTTGAGACGGTCGCCAAAGCGGTTTACAACCGTTCTGTCATGGTCTCATCTTCATATCTGGATTATGTTCTGGAAGGGAAGACCTTTGACAATACCATCCTGTATCTGTTTGTGTGCAGTGCAAGAAGCGACGGGACCTTTGTGCAGCATTTGAAGGATCATGGAGCCGCACTGGTATATGGATGTCAGAATGAATTCAATACATCGGTTTCGCTTCTGAGTCTTGCCCGGATCACCCAGGCGCTTCAGACGAAACGGTCGGACGGAATTTACGAGGCCTTTACTACCGGAGCCTATTCGGTGGACGCTGCCTCTTCGGCTGAGCTTGTCCGGCAGATGGCGGGCCGTAATTCTCTTACCATGTCCGAGACCCGGCAGCCGCAGAACATGGTGAATTCTTATCAGGACTCTGCCAATGAGCGGCCCGCAGCGGACTGTGCGCCAGGAAACGAAAATATGTCTTTGAAAGGAAACGCGGTGATAAAGGGCCGGGTTCTTTCGGGAACCAGCGCCGAAACCGGTGTTCCGCTTGCGGGAGCAGAAGTAAAGGCTTACCGATGGATCGATCATTCCTTCCGGGAACTGGCATCCTCGGCCGTCACGGACGCGGAGGGATATTACAGGCTCGAAAACGTGGAATGCGGTTTCTGCATTCTGGAAGCCCGGAATGGGGAAACCAAGGCCTTTGTCGCGCATGAAACGGGCGAGCAGGTACTGACTGGAAAACAGGAAGAAGAAGCCGAGCCAATCCTGTTCAGCGATCCTTCTCTGATGGTCAGAGCCTCGGTGACGAAGGAGAGCAACGAGTACTACGAGCTCGAGCTGGTCAGCTGCAGGGTGCAGATTCCGGGACAGCCAGAGGCCGAGGCTGCCGTAAACGCGAGGCTTCAGGAATACGATACAAATGCGGAGAACGTTGCCGCGGATATGCGCACTTCGACGTATCAAAGCTGGTACAAAATGCAGCTGATCGACGCCTATGCCGGCGGCTGTGCGGGTTCCGTGCTTATGTCGGACAGCACCTATTACGGCGGTGCACATCCCTTCCATGCGGAATTCGGGGACAATTTTGACCTTGAGACCGGGGAGAAGCTGACCCTGGCCGGCATGCTGAATCCGCAGAATCCTGCGGCGCGGGAAAGTCTCAAATCCTTGATGCTGGAATATATGAACGGCTGGGACGGGGCAGACGCCCTGCGGCAGTATGCTCCTTTCGAGGAAAACGCTGAAAGAAGTCTGAACGGAGAGGCCGGTGGCTTCCAGCTGACTGCAGACGGACTCCGGATCTTCTATTATCAGTACGAGATCGGTCCCTATGTTGCCGGTATGCCGGATTATACGATCCCCTGGAACCGGCTTGCAGGGATTATTAACAGCCGGTACCTGCCGGCTTCGCATCAGGCTTCCCAGGGAAGCGCCGCGATGACATCGGCGGCATCGCCGGGGCTTGATACGTCCCGGATTAAAGGAGAGCCCGCATCGTACGTCGTAACGGTACAGGGAACGGTGCGGGACCTGACCATTACCGATATCCCGTCGGACCAGTATTCCGACCCGGGAATTCTGTTCTATGCCAGCAGTCTGGAGGGCTGCGCTGTGTACACCGGGGAGACCCCGCCGGAGCAGTGCAGGGTAAACTGGAAATAAATATACATTAAAACACGAATTTTCATTCAACTTTCTCAAAGCATGTGTTATGATATAAATGGATGTCCCTTTGTCGGACGAATCAGGGGAACATTTGAAACCGTCCTTGCAACAAAGTAACGAAGAAGGAGGGATGCCGTTCGTGTCAGCTTCGTATCAAAAGCTTTGGGAACTGTTGAAACAGCGCAACATGAAGAAAAAAGATCTGGAAGAATTGTCCGGACTGAGTCATTATGTGATCAATAACAAATTGACTCAGAACAAGACAGTTACTACTGAGACACTGGAAAAAATCTGCAGGGCATTGGGATGTACTATGAATGACATTCTTGAATTCGTTCCAGACCGCAAAGTGTAAAACGAACGAAGACAGTGCTGCCGGCAGGCCGGCGGCATGGCGTCTTGCATGAAAAAAGACAGCAGCAGAGGGGTTATTGCTTTGCTGCTGTTTTTTATCGGCTAATTGTAAACTTGAATCTGATAAGTGGTTGACAAATGCGTCTGAAAGTACTACATTAGTCAGAGCGTGATAAATAAGTGCGCAGCAGATACCGCGCACGGGAGGAAGAGAAATGGGAGCTTTGTCAGAACTGGCTGAGAGAATTATCGACGGTTACCGTATTACGGAAATGGCGGAATGTAAACCCCTTCTGACGGGGGATCTGGAAGAACTGATGGAAGGCGCCGACCGGATCAGAAAGGCACTCTGCGGCAGCAGGATGAATCTCTGCTCCATTATCAACGGGAGGAGCGGCAGATGCCCGGAGGACTGCAAATTCTGTGCCCAGTCCGGACACAGCAGAACCGGTATCCAGGAATATGGCTTTCTGGATCCGGAGGTTATTGTGGAGCAGTGCGGCGTCCATGCCGCAAAAGGGGTGGACCGTTTTTCCATCGTGACGGCGGGCAGAGCGCTTACCGGCAAGGATCTGGATCTGGCCGTTAAGGCATATAAAAGTATGCATGAGAAATATCCCGAGATCGGTCTTTGCGCTTCTCACGGGCTTGAGACCCTGGATGACTTCAGGCGGATCCGGGAGGCAGGCGTCGATCTGTATCACTGCAACATCGAAACTTCGCGGCGGTATTTCCCGTATGTCTGTACCACCCATACCTTTGACGATAAGATCCGCGAGATTCAAATGGCAAAACAGGCCGGCTTCCGCATCTGCTGCGGTGGGATCATCGGTATGGGTGAGACCATGGAGGACCGTGCGGATATGGCGCTTACCATTGCGGGGCTGGATGTGTTTTCCATCCCCATCAATGTGCTGATTCCGATCAAGGGAACACCGCTGCAGGATATTCCGCCAATCAGCCGGGAGGAGATTCTGCGGACCGTGGCAGTTTTTCGATACATAAATCCGGACAGATATCTGAGGATCGCAGCCGGACGTTTCCGTTTTGAAAACGGCGGTGCGGAGCTTTTCCGGGCAGGCGTCAACGCGGCGATCACCGGCGACATGCTCACGACGACCGGCACCGGGATCGATGAGGACCGGAGAATGTTCCGTGAAATGGGATTTGAGATCAGGAGGGCAGAAGAGAATGAACAATAAGACAAGAGATATGGTGATGACGGCGATCATGGCGGCAGTCATGTGTGTGCTGGGCCCGCTGTCCATCCCCATCGGCCCGGTACCGATCTCACTGACCAATTTTGCGATTTACATCGCTCTTTATGTACTGGGAACGAAACGGGGCACGATGGCTGTCCTGATCTATCTTCTCATCGGGCTGGCAGGCGTTCCTGTATTTTCAGGCTTTACTTCTGGTCCGGCAAAGCTGGCAGGCCCCACCGGCGGTTACCTGCTCGGCTTCCTTCCGATGGCATTCCTGGCGGGACTCTTTATCGACCGGTTTCATGAGAATTATGCCATCTCGGTCGTTGGTATGTTTCTTGCGACCTTGATCCCCTACGGTGTCGGAAGCCTGTGGCTGGCCCACTGTGCCGGCATGACCTTCGGGCAGGCAATTGCTGCGGGAGTGACCCCGTTTATCGCCGAAGATCTGGTAAAAATGGTCCTGGCTGCAGTAATCGGTCCCGTACTTAAAAAACGCTTGACAATAGCACTTTAAAGTGTTAGTGTGCTATTGCGTTATACGCTATAAGCTTCCCCTGGCAGACAGTGTATGTCTGCCAGGGTTTTTTAATAAATTCGTAATGGGGTCTGACCCCATTACGTAATTATTAAATCGTTAATACTTTTGTAATGGGGTCTGACCCCGGGGAAGGATCTGCCTATGCCAAAACCGACACTGGAAGAAGCCCGGAGCATTCTTGCTTCCGGAGATTACCGAAAAATACCCATCTGCGAAGAACTGTTCGCAGATGTCCGGACACCTATTGAAGTTCTGAGAATTCTGAAAAACATTTCCGACCACGTGTTCATGCTGGAGTCGGCAGAGGCGCAGGAGCGGTGGGGCCGCTATACCTTTATCGGCTTTGATCCCGGAACCGAGATCACCTGTCGCGACGGCGATTTGATGCTGAACGGAAAGCATGTGGGAAACGGAAATCCCGAGGATCTGATCCGCAGGATCCTGGCGGAAAACAAAGCTCCGAAGCTGCCGGATCTTCCGCCTTTGTGCGGAGGTCTGGTGGGTTTCTTTTCCTATGATTACCTGAAATATTCCGAGCCCAAGCTCCGGCTGGATGCGCTGGATATCGAGAGCTTTATGGATGTGGACCTGATGGTCTTCGACAAGCTGGTGGCCTTCGACCATTACAGGCAGAAAATGCTGCTGATCCTCAACATCCCGGCAGAAAACCTGGAGCTGGAATATCAGAACGCCCAGAAGGAGCTGCGGCTGCTCAAAAATCTGATCCTGACCGGCGAACCCGTGCGGGAGACGGCCGGGAGGATCACGGGGGAAATCGTTCCGCTCTTCCGGGAAGAGGAATACTGCCAGATGGTGGAGAGGGCGAAATACCATATCCACGAAGGCGATATTTTCCAGATCGTTCTGTCGAACCGTCTGGAGGCGCCTTTTGAAGGCAGCCTGCTGGACACGTACCGGACGCTGCGGACGGTGAATCCTTCTCCTTATATGTTCTATTTTTCCAGCTCGGATCTGGAGGCTGCGGGGGCGTCGCCCGAGACCCTCGTAAAGCTGGAGGACGGCGTTCTTCATACGTTTCCGCTGGCCGGAACAAGGCCGCGAGGTAAGACGCCGCAGGAGGACAGAGCTCTGGAGGAGGAACTTCTGCAGGATCCGAAAGAGCTGGCAGAGCACAGCATGCTGGTGGATCTTGGAAGGAATGATCTTGGAAAGATCAGCCGGTTCGGAAGCGTGCAGGTGGAAGCCTCTTATCAGATCCTTCGTTTTTCCCATGTCATGCACATCGGGTCCACGGTCCGGGGCGAGATCCGGGAGGACATGGACGCGCTGGACGCCGTCCGTTCGGTGCTGCCGGCGGGAACCCTTTCCGGCGCTCCTAAGATCCGCGCCTGCGAGCTGATCAATGAGCTGGAGAATAACAAGCGTGGAATTTACGGCGGCGCGATCGGTTACATCAGCTTTAACGGAGACCTGGATACCTGCATCGGCATCCGTCTTGCCTATAAGAAAAATGGCCGCGTGTTCGTGAGAAGCGGTGCAGGCATCGTGGCAGACTCGGTTCCGGAAAAAGAATACCGGGAATGCATCAACAAGGCGGCTGCGGTGATGGAATCCCTGATCTCGGCCGGGGAGAACGCGGCAGATTCCGGAACAGGAGGAAACCATGATACTGCTCATTGATAATTACGACAGCTTTTCCTACAACCTGTATCAGCTGCTGGGAAGCATCACCCCGGATATCCGGGTCATCCGGAACGACGAGCTGACCGCAGAGGAGATCGGCGAGCTTTCTCCGGACGGAATCATTCTGTCTCCGGGCCCGGGAAGACCCGAGGATGCAGGCGTGTGTATGGACGTGATCCGTGTGCATAAAGGCCGTATCCCGATCCTGGGGATCTGTCTGGGGCACCAGGCCATCTGCCAGGTGTTCGGCGCCACCGTGACCTATGCAAAGGAGCTGATGCACGGAAAACAGTCCATAGCGCTGATCAATACGCTGGATCCCCTGTTCGCAGGACTGAAGGGGATCGTGAAGGTGGGAAGGTATCATTCCCTGGCGGCCGATCCGGCGACCATGCCGGAAGAACTCTCCGTGATCGGCAAGACCATGGACGGCGAGATCATGGCGGTCCGCCATAAAACATATTCCATTTACGGACTCCAGTTTCATCCCGAATCCATTCTTACGCCGGACGGGAATGAAATGTTGAAAAACTGGTATGAGAGTGTAATAAAATCGCAATAATAACGCAATAAAAACGTAATGGGGTCTGACCCCATTACAAAAATGTTAAGAAAGGAACACCATATGATCAGGGAAGCTATTTTCAAAATCGTCTCCAAGGGAGATCTTACTTATAACGAAGCGTATCAGGTGATGAATGAGATCATGAGCGGCGAGACCACGCAGACACAGAACGCTGCTTTTCTGGCGGCGCTGTCCACAAAAAGCGCCAAGGCGGAGACGATCGACGAGATTTCCGGATGTGCCGCGGCCATGCGGGAGCATGCGACAAAGGTGCCGCACGAAGGAATGGAAGTGCTCGAGATCGTGGGGACCGGCGGTGATCATGCCCACAGCTTCAACATTTCCACTACGGCCATGTTCGTGATCGCCGCGGCGGGCGTGAAGGTGGCAAAGCACGGAAACCGTGCGGCGTCGTCTCTTTCCGGAACGGCGGACTGCCAGGAAGCCCTCGGCGCCAACATTAACCAGACGCCGGAATTCTGCAGAAAGCTCCTTCAGGAGGTCGGTCTCTGTTTCATGTTTGCGCAGAAATATCATTCCTCCATGAAATATGTCGGAGCGATCCGGAGAGAACTGGGCGTCCGGACCGTGTTCAACATTCTGGGACCGCTCACCAACCCGGCATCCCCGGAATACATGATGCTGGGCGTATATGACGAATACCTTGCAGAGACCCTGGCCAAGGTTCTTACCGCCCTGGGCGTAAAGCACGGGATGGTGGTCTATGGAAAGGACAAACTGGATGAGATCAGCATCAGCGCGCCGACTACGGTCTGCGAGCTGAAGGACGGCTGGTACAAGACCTATGAAATCACGCCGGAGCAGTTTGGCCTGGAGCGCGGCCAGAAATCGGACATCGTCGGCGGAACGCCGGAAGAAAACGCCGAGATCACCCGGGGAATCCTCACCGGAACCATCCGCGACTCCAGACGGAACATCGTTCTGATGAATGCGGGAGCGGCCATCTACTGCGGCGGCGGTGCCGCCAGTCTGGAAGAGGGTGTAAAGAAGGCCGCCGAAGTCATTGACAACGGAAAAGCCATGGAAGTCCTGGAAAACTATGTCCGGCTGTCCAATGAGGCGGACTAAGATGAAACGGCCCATACAGCAGGCGGGGGCAGATGCCGGCAAAGACAGAAAAGGAACTTCGATCCTGGAAACGATCGCGGCTCATGCCCGGGAACGTGTCCGGGAGGCAAAGCAGAAAATCTCCCCCGAGGAGATGAAACGGCTGGCCATTGAAAAGGCAGAGCAGGAAAAACAGGCAGGAATTCCGCAGTTCCGGTTCGAAAAGGCCCTGGCCGGAGAGGACATCCATTTCATCTGCGAGGTGAAAAAAGCTTCTCCTTCCAAAGGGCTGATCGCTCCCGATTTTCCATATAAGGAAATTGCTGAAAGCTACGAGGAAGCGGGTGCTTCCTGTATTTCGGTGCTGACGGAACCAAAGTGGTTTCTGGGATCCGACGAATACCTGAAAGAGATCGCGGAAACGGTTTCGTTGCCCTGCATCCGCAAGGATTTTATCGTGGATGAGTACATGATCTACGAGGCAAAGGTCCTGGGCGCCTCCGCGGTACTTCTGATCGCGGCGATCCTGGACGAAGAGACGCTGAAGCGTTACCGCGAAACGGCTGATGCACTTGGTCTTACCGCCCTTGTGGAAGCCCATGATGAGAAAGAGATCGAAGCGGCCCTGAAGGCCGGCGCAAGGCTTCTGGGCGTCAACAACCGGAATCTTCACGACTTTACCGTAGATATCCGCAACAGCATGCGGCTTCGGAAACTCGTACCGCCGCAGGTGCTGTTTGTGGCGGAAAGCGGGATCCGGACGGCGGAGGACATCCGGCAGATGCGCCTCGGCGGCGTCAACGCGGTGCTGGTGGGGGAAACGCTGATGCGTGCTCCCGATAAAAAACAGATGCTGGAAGAGCTGCAGGGCGGAAACCTGCCGGCCGTCAAGATCTGCGGTCTGACCTGCCGTGAGGACGCTTTGCGGGTCAATGAAGCAAAGCCTGAATATGCCGGCTTTGTGTTCGCCGAGGGCCGGAGACGGACCATTGCTCCGGAAAAGGCAGCAGAGCTTGCGGAAATTCTGGATCCGGAGATCCGGACCGTCGGGGTGTTTGTGAATCAGGATCCTGCCTTTATTGTGGATCTGGTGAACAGGGGACTTCTGGATGCAGTCCAGCTTCACGGACAGGAAACACCGGAAGAAATCGAAAGGATCCGGAAGCAGGCCCGCTTCCGAAAAGAACAGGGACTTATCATCAAAGCCTTCCGGATCGAAAAACCGGAGGACATCGAAGAGGCAAACTGCTCCGGCGCCGATCTTGTGCTTCTCGACAACGGCGCAGGAGGAACCGGGAAGACCTTTGACCACTCGCTTCTTTCGAAGATCCGGCGGCCGTATATTCTCGCAGGCGGACTTTCGCCGGAAAATGTCACGGACATTTTGAAAAATCAGGACCCGTTCGAAAGACGGCTTTTGTATGGCCTTGACGTAAGCTCGGGAGTGGAAACCGGCGGAGTGAAGGATTCCGGAAAGATCCGGGATTTTGTGCAGGCAGTACGGAGGAAAGGATGAGGACAAGATGAATACAAGATCGAAAGGCCGATTCGGCGATCACGGCGGACAGTATATTCCGGAAACGCTTATGAACGCGGTGATCCAGCTGGAGGAAGCCTACAACTATTATAAAACCGATCCGGAATTCAACCGTGAGCTGACGGATCTGTTCAATGAGTATGCCGGCCGGCCGAGCCTTCTGTACTATGCGAAGAAGATGACGGAGGACCTTGGCGGCGCAAAGATCTATCTGAAACGGGAAGACCTGAACCATACCGGCGCCCATAAGATCAACAACGTGCTCGGCCAGGCGCTTCTTGCCAAAAAGATGGGCAAGACGAGACTCATTGCCGAGACCGGAGCAGGGCAGCATGGCGTGGCGACCGCTACCGCCGCCGCCCTGATGGGGATGGAATGTGTGGTATTTATGGGAAAGACCGACACCGAAAGGCAAGCCCTGAACGTGTACCGTATGAAGCTTCTGGGCGCCGAGGTGATCCCGGTGACATCAGGTACCGCGACGCTGAAGGATGCGGTCTCGGAGGCCATGCGGGAATGGACTTCCCGGATCGACGATACCCACTACTGCCTGGGCTCGGTGATGGGACCGCATCCGTTCCCGACCATCGTGCGTGATTTCCAGGCGGTGATCTCAAAGGAGATCAAAGCCCAGATCCTCGAGAAGGAAGGCCGCCTTCCGGACGCGGTTCTGGCGTGCGTCGGCGGCGGCAGCAACGCCATCGGGACCTTCTATCATTTCATAGAAGACAAAGAGGTCGCATTGTACGGCTGCGAGGCGGCCGGAAGAGGCGTCGACACCTTTGAGACCGCGGCGACCATCGCCACCGGAAAGAAAGGAATCTTCCACGGCATGAAATCGTATTTCTGCCAGGATGAATACGGCCAGATCGCGCCGGTTTATTCCATATCGGCCGGGCTCGATTATCCGGGCATCGGCCCGGAGCATGCGTGGCTTCACGACATCGGCCGGGCGCAGTATGTTCCCGTGACAGACGAGGAGGCGGTGCAGGCCTTCGAATATCTGAGCAGGACCGAGGGGATCATTCCGGCCATCGAATCCGCGCATGCGGTTTCGTACGCCATGAAGCTGGCGCCGCAGATGAGCCGGGACAAGATCATGGTCATCACCATTTCGGGCCGGGGCGACAAGGACTGCGCGTCGGTGGCGCGCTACAGAGGGGAGGAGATCAGCGAATGAGCAGAATCGCAGAAGCTTTCAAAAACGGCAAGGCGTTTATTCCCTTTCTGACCTGCGGCGATCCGGACCTTGAGACCACGGCGGCCATTATCCGCGCCTGCGCCGAAAACGGCGCAAGCCTGATCGAGCTGGGCATTCCGTTTTCCGACCCCACGGCTGAGGGTCCCGTGATCCAGGAGGCCAACATCCGCGCGCTTTCGGCCGGCACAACCACCGACCGGATCTTCGACATGGTACGGGAGGTACGGAAAGACGTGACGGTTCCCATGGTTTTCATGACCTACGCAAACGTCGTTTATTCCTACGGACCGGAACGGTTCTGCAGCGCCTGCCGTGACATCGGCATCGACGGCATGATCCTGCCGGATGTTCCGTTTGAAGAAAAGGAAGAATTCGATACGGTCTGCCGGAAATACGGACTGGATTTCATTTCCATGATCGCGCCCACTTCGGAAGACCGCATCGCCATGATCGCCCGGGAGGCGTCCGGATTTTTGTACATCGTTTCGAGCCTTGGTGTTACCGGAGTCCGCAGCTCCATCACCACGGACCTTGGCAGCATGGTCGCCTTGGTCCGGAAAAACACGGATATTCCCTGTGCCATCGGCTTCGGCATCTCCACTGCGGACCAGGCCGCAAAAATGGCAGCCATTGCCGACGGAGTCATCGTGGGCTCGGCCATCGTCAGGGTCATCGCGGCCCACGGGAAGGATGCTCCGGCCTGTGTAGGCGAATACGTGCGGGAGGTAAGACCCCGCTAGTTAACAATTCCGTAATGGGGTCAGACCCCA
>CAMNNM010000067.1 GCA_946545425.1 uncultured Blautia sp.
ATGGTGACGATGCAGAAAAACATGCCCATCACATTCAGGCGTGTTGCCTCTTCCGGAGTCTTGTCATACAGGATCGCAAGCTGAGATACGGAGGAGGCAGGCGGTGCGCACAGACCGATAAATACCGTCATAAGAGCCGGCAGATACTCGGAAAATCTTCTGGCAAGACCGCTCACGTAAAGTGCCGCGATCGCGATCAGCGGGAATATGATCAGTCTTCCAAACAGCACGACATACGTTTTTTTGTAGCGGATCAGATCAAGAAGATCCGATTTGGCAATGACGATTCCCACCATCAGCATCGAAACAGAGGCCACGGCATTGCTGAAGCCGGTGATCGTGGTCATGGGAATATCCGGGATCCGGATCTTGGTAACCAGCAGGAACAGACCGATAAATACTGCGATCAGATTGGGATTCAGAACGATCTTTTTCCAGTTGATCTGCCGGGAATCCTGGATCACGATGGAGCCGTGGGTCCAGAAGAAGATATTGAAAGGAATCTGTGCCGCACTGGCATAAAAGACCATCTCATCGCCCAGAACCATGGCGACCAGCGGCAGAACCAGGTTGCCGACGTTGGAATAGATCAGTGTATCTTCCGTGACCGGACTCAGATGCAAAGCTTTTCGGGCAACAGATGCCACGATGATCCAAAGCACGTAGACCGAGGTAGAAAAGATAATAGCCGCAAGATAGTTGTGGAGACGTTCCGGCGTAATTTCGATCTGAAAGGCATTGATGATCAGGCATGGCTGCATGACGTAAACAAGGAGTGTCGAGAGGGGCTGACTGTCCTCGACTTTCAGAAGACGCAGCCTTACAAGTACGAAACCGACCACTACAAAAAGCATCATGGAGGTCAGCTTGCTGAAAAGTGCAAAAATCATAAAATGCCTTCTTTCTCGGATTGGCAGAAGAATCCGGAATATGCCGGGAGCTGTATCATTCGCGTTTTCCAGTCAGCAACTATACAACAAAACAAGGCGCAAGTCAATGCGGCAGGTGAGAATCCTGTCATATTTCATAATGACGATAGAGCTGATTTATGATAATATGAATACAACGTTAAACTGCATTCCGCCAAGTGGTTTCTGTCGACCATATCAATTGTTTGCAGAAACCTGCTCTGGCAGGCAAGGAAAGGAAAAGATCACTATGGCACGCCGCATTGTTGAAGGACTCTGGGATTGTCCATATTGCGATACCAGAGCGATCGGAGGACTTACCAAGAGCTGTCCGTGCTGCGGGCATCCGCAGGATACGGATACCAGATTTTATATTGGAAAAGAAAAAAAATACGTGGAGGAGGACCTGGCCTCGCAATATGGCCAGGGACCCGACTGGGTCTGCCCCTACTGCAAGAGCCTGAACAGGATCCGTTTCCAGTACTGTGCTGCCTGCGGCGCACCTAAGGAAGAATCGGAAGACAACTATTTCTCCAGCTCTGAGAAACAGGATGCGATCAAGGCGGAAAAGGAAGCAAAGATCGCTGCCATGGCCGGAGAATCCTCCGGAAGCATCAATTCCGACAGCGGATCCAGGGGCGGAGGCGGCAGGAAGTCGGTGTTCCTTATCGTCGCGCTTTTGGCCATTGTCGGCATTTTGATCTTCAATCTTTGGCCGCGCCATTATAAAACAGAGATCACTACGGCGGCATGGGCCCGATCTACAGACGTCGAAGCACTGCGGACGGTGCAGGAATCGGACTGGACGATACCGGCGGGAGGGCGGAAGACCGATTCGCGGCTTGAGGTCCATCACTATGTTCAGGTGCTGGACCACTATGAGACCAGGTCGCGGCAGGTTTCCGAGCAGGTCTACGATGGTGAGGAAACCTATACGACTTTATCCAACAACGGAGACGGCACGTTTACCGAGGAGACCCATTCCAGGCCGAAATACCGGACAGAATACAGAACGGAGTATTACGAAGAACCGGTTTACCGCAGCGATCCCGTGTTTGAAACAAAATATTATTATGATATTGACAGATGGATCGTGGACCGGACGGAGAAGAGCAGCGGAGCCGACTCGGAGCCTTACTGGCCCGAGCTGACGCTTGCCGAAAATGAGAGAGAGGGCCAGCGGTACGAGGTCTATAACGTCGTCGTGAAATCCGAAGACAAGAGCTATACCGTTTATCTTCCTTTTGACTGGTGGAGCGAATTGAAAGCAGGCGACAAAGTGGAGATTACGGTGTCGGGAGGAAAGGTGAAAAAGCTTAATGACCGGACTGTCCCGCAGCAGTGATCTGCACAGAAAGACATAAAGATACAGGATGCTCCGGCAGTACATGATGTGTACTGCCGGAACTTTTTTTGCGAAAATGAAAATAATGCTTTATTTTAGAGTGTTAACGTGATAATATGGTAACTAGCTAACGAAAAAAACAATATCAACAAAAGGAGATTTACTATGAAAAAGCTGATAGCACTTTCTCTTACCGCTGCTATGCTTCTGACCGCATCGACTGCTGTTTCCGCAGAGAGCGAAGCACCCTATGTTTTCCTGGAGGAAGATCTGGGAGTAGAATCCTATGCGATCGGTTTCCGCAAAGGAGACGACGAACTGGCCGAGACCGTAAGCGGTGCCGTTCAGGCTCTGGTACTCAACGGAACGTACGAAGCAATTGGTGAGAACTATCCCGATATCAAGGATTATCTTTGCCTGACCGCAGAGGGAATCGACGAAGCTTCTCTGCCGGCCGAGGGTTCAGGCGACAGCAGCTTCACCTTCAAGCACGGATTTGACCTGGACTATCCGCCCTATTCCTATCTGCAGGACGACGGTTCCATCGGCGGATTTGACGTAGAGCTCTGCCAGGCTGTCTGCGAATATCTTGGCTGGGGCTACGAGGCGGTTCCGTTCAACTGGGATGCCAAGGACATGGAACTGAACGCCGGCAGCTGCGACTGCATCTGGTCCGGATTTACAAAAGAAGGACGTGAGGACGCCTACACCTGGGGAATCACCTATTCCAACAATACCCAGGGCATCCTTGTGGCAGCTGATTCCGGTATCAAAACTCTGGACGACCTGAGCGGAAAGATCGTCGGCGTACAGACCGCGACCTCTGCATACGACATGCTGCAGGATTCCAAAGCAGATCTGGCCGGAACGTTCTCTGAACTGAAGGTATATGAGTCTTATACCGTGGCATTCAACGATCTGAAGGCCGGCGCTATCGACGCCATCGCCATCGACATGACGGCAGGCTCCTTCCTGATCGCCAACGAGAGCAAATAATCAGACAGGATCTGTCAACATTGATGTAAGCCGGCCGGGCCAGTACGGAATGAAGTGCGAGTCCGGCCGGTCTGTTTTATCTCAGCGGGATCCCCGCTTTGATAAAGGCTGAAAAAGAAGGAGAAACCTGTCATGAGCTTTTCCACCATGCTGAGTTCCATGGGCGTGGGCATGCTTCGCACATGCCTGATATTTATTCTGACACTTCTGATCTCTCTGCCGCTCGGCATGATCGTCATGCTGATCCGGCGCCCCGGCCCGCTTCCCGAGGTGCCGCGGGGTGAAGGCACCTTAAAGACCCTGGCTGTCCGGCTGTGGCGCGGTTTTCTCATCGTTTTAAGACCGGTCATGAAGATCTATATTGCGGTCATGCGCGGAACGCCGCTGATGCTGCAGCTGCTGGCCTGGTATTTCGGACCCTATTATCTGTTCGGTATGTCCATACGAGGCTATCGTTTTCCTGCGATCATCATCGGCTTCTCGATGAATTATGCGGCTTATTTTGCCGAAATCTTCCGCGGGGGAATCGAAGCTATTCCCAAAGGACAGTATGAAGCCGCCGAGATCCTGGGCTACGGCAAGACACAGACATTTTTCAGGATCATTCTGCCGCAGGTGATCAAGACGATCCTTCCTTCTGTCACGAATGAGGTGATCACGCTCGTCAAGGATACTTCCATGGCGTTTACGCTGGCCTACAATGAGATGTTCTCTCTGGCAAAGCAGATCGCCGCGTCGCAGACCTCGTTTATGCCATTTGTGATCGCAGGCGTATTTTACTTCATCGCAAACTATGTGGTGGCATTTGTCATGGAATTTATCGAAAAGAAGCTCAGCTATTACAGATAAGGAGGAAGGCGCATGATTTTACAAATGGATCATATCCGGAAGTCTTTCGATGGCGTCGAAGTCCTGAAGGATATCAGCATGAGTGTGGATTCGGGAGAGGTCGTAAGCATCATCGGGCCCAGCGGGTCGGGCAAAAGTACACTGCTGCGCTGCGCCACGTTTCTTGAGAAAATTGACGCCGGCGAAATCCGGTACATGGACAAGGCGGCCGTTACGACCAACAACGAGGGAAAGGCGGAATATGTTCCGCATAAAGAACTGAAGCTGGTCAAGGAGTATTTTGGTCTTGTATTCCAGCAGTTCAACCTGTTTCCGCATTATTCGGTACTGAAAAATGTGATGGACGCCCCGGTGCATGTACTGAAGCGTCCAAAAGAGGAAGTACGGGAGGAGGCTATGGAGCTGCTGCGCCGGATGGATCTGGAAAGCCGCGCGGATGCCTATCCCTTCCAGCTTTCCGGCGGTCAGCAGCAGAGAGTCGCCATTGCCCGCGCTCTGGCGCTGAAGCCGTCGATCCTTTTCTTTGACGAGCCTACCAGCGCGCTCGATCCGGAGCTGACCGGCGAGGTGCTTAAGGTCATCCGGCAGCTGGCTGAAGAAAAGATGACCATGGTGGTCGTCACCCATGAGATGCCCTTTGCGCGGGCCGTGAGCAACCGGGTCATCTTTATGGACAAGGGCGTCATTGTGGAGCAGGGTGATCCGGAGCTGGTGTTCGGTTCCCCGAGCCAGGAGCGTACAAAACAGTTCCTGCGCAATTATCAGCGATGAGACTCGAGTATTATCTGCTGGATCCGACGGGAAACATCACGGTTCTGGCAGCAACACCCGTTCCTCCGGCTGTTCAGCCGGAAATTGCGTCACAACTGATGAAAATGGAACCCTCTGCAGAGCAGGTCGGTTTTCTTTACGGCGCGGATGGCTGCGACATGGCGCTTCGCATGGCGGGCGGCGAATTCTGCGGGAACGCATCCATGAGTGCGGCCGTGATCGCGGCGGCGGATGCCGGAAAAAAGCAGGGGGATATGCGGCTTCTGGTATCCGGGGCGGAAGGCTCTGTGACGGCGCGGGTCGAGATGCAGACGGATGGAACATGGAGCGGTACGGTGGAGATGCCAAAGCCTGCAGAAACAGAGATGATTTCGTTTCCGGACCCGGATATGAAGAGTTCAGATACGGATATGGAGAGTTCACATACGCTGACACTCCCGGCAGTAAGATTTGAGGGCATCTGTCATGTGATCGTGGAGGAGAAGATGCCTCGTGATCTGGCAGAAAAAGCAGCGCCTGTCTGGTGCCGGCATCTGAATGCGGATGCACTGGGACTTATGTTTCTGGACAGGGAAGCCTGCAGCCTGACGCCGCTGGTATATGTTCCGGCAGCAGGCACGCTGTGCTGGGAGAATTCCTGTGCCAGCGGTACGACCGCCGCAGGAGCATTTCTTGCCGGACATACAGGCCTGCCCTTCAGCATAAGCCTGCGGCAGCCCGGCGGAAGTCTGACGGTGACGGTAACGGAAGAAAGAACATACCTTCTTTCCGGTTCCGTACGGATACGGAAACATGATTTTGCAGAGATTGAGATTCCTGACATAACAGAATCAGAATGATGACAGAATGGCTGTGAGAAACGGAAAACCAACCGGATTACCACAGCCGTTTTCAGCTGTTGACGTGCATTCGGACCTTGGATATAATGAATCCCGTATACCGGTCTCTATAATTGAAAGACCGGATAAATCAGATAACCGGGGGATATGAAATGCAGAACTATAAATGGAACAGCATGACGATGGGAACCTGCTATTATCCGGAACACTGGCCGAAGGAGCTTTGGGAAAGCGACCTTGACAGAATGAAGGAAGCAGGGATTTCGACGATCCGGATCGCCGAGTTTGCATGGGTTATTTTCGAACCGGACGAAGGAAGCTTTTCCTTTGATTTCTTTGATGAGTTTATGGAGCTGTGTGTCCAGAAGGACATGAAGGTGATCCTCGGAACGCCTACGGCCACGCCGCCGGCATGGCTGACGGAAAAGTATCCGGAGGTTCTGAACGGGACCATCGACGGAATTCCCTACCGGCACGGGGCCCGCAGGCACTACAATTATAATTCCGAAAAGTACAGGGAATTATCCGCACGTATCGTGGAGCAGATGGCGGCGCATTACGGGAAGCACCCGGCGGTCGTCGGCTGGCAGATCGACAACGAGATCAACTGCGAGACGGACGAATTCTATTCCGAGGCGGACTCTGCAGCTTTCCGGATGTTCCTGAAAGAAAAGTATCAGACGCTGGACGAGCTGAACGCCGCATGGGGAACTGCCGTCTGGAGCCAGACCTACACCGACTGGGAACAGATCTTTGTTCCGCGGACGGTATTGAATGTGGGATGGAACCCGCATCTGAGGCTGGATTATTTCCGGTTTGTCTCCTGGAGTGCCAGACGATTCTGCAAATTGCAGGCGGATATCCTGAGAAAATATAAAAAGCCGGGGGATTTTATCACAACCAACGGTCTGTTTGGAAATCTGGACAACCATCAGATGGAAGACGAGAGCCTGGACGTCTACACATATGATTCTTATCCGAGCTTCGCCTTTGGTCTGGACAGAAAACCCAGGGAATCCACGGATCTGAACGACCGGAAATGGACCAGAAATCTGATCGCCACCCGTTCGGTCTGTCCGCATTTCGGAATCATGGAGCAGCAGTCCGGCGCCTGCGGATGGGCGACCCGGATGGAGGGGCCGGCGCCGAGACCCGGCCAGCTTACCCTCTGGGCCATGCAGAGCGTGGCGCAGGGAGCGGATTTCATCTCCTTCTTCCGCTGGCGTACCAATACCTTCGGAACGGAAATGTACTGGCATGGAATTCTGGACTATGACAGCAGGGACAACCGGAAGCTGGCCGAGGTAAAGGATTTCTATGCAAAGCTGAAAAAGTTGGATCCGCTCTGCGGCGCGGAGTACACTGCCTCGTTCGGACTTTTGAGAGATTATGACAATATCTGGGACACGAGAGCCGACTACTGGCATGCGGGACTGGATGATCTGAGCCTGAAGGAGATTTTTGTCGCTTCCGAGATCAGTCATACGCCTTACGATGAGGTCTTTCTGAGAGACACGACGACACTGGAAGATCTCTGCCGGTACCCGGTGCTGATCTATCCGCATCCGATGATCATGACGGAAGAGAGGGCGCAGCTTCTGAAAGCTTATGTGGAGCAGGGCGGTACGCTGATCCTTGGCTGCAGGAGCGGCAGCAAGGATATGACCGGCCGGTTTGTGATGCTTCCCCAGCCGGGACTCCTTCAGGAGCTGACAGGAACCGACGTGAGAGATTTCACCTGCGCAAGTCCCAATGAAGATCCGGTTACGACGGAATTCAATGGAAAGAGTCTTCCGGTGCCTCATTTCCACGATGTTCTGACACCCCTTGAGGGCACGGAAGTGCTGTCCCGCTATCAGGGAAGCTATTATGCCGGGGAGGCTGTATTGACGGAAAAACGGACGGGGAAAGGCAGAACGATCCACTTTGGCGGCTGCTTTGACCGGGAGCTGGTCAGAGAACTGTTCCGGTATACAGGAATCCTGGAGCCCTTTGAAAAGCTGATCTGTGCACCGGAGGATGTTCAGATCGTCGGACGTGAAAAGGACGGAAAAAACTGGTATTTTGTGCTGAATTATATGGACGGGGCCCGCACCGTGGATATCCGCATGCCCATGCGTTCGCTTTATACGGGAGAAGGTGTCAGCGGAAGGTACACGATGAAACCCTTTGAGACACTGGTTCTGGAGGAAGAGTAATGGCAAGAAGTATTGAGGTGCTCAGGACGATCCTGCCGGTGCTCCTGGTGATCGTGATCGGCATGTACTGCAGGAGCCGGGCGCTGATCTCAAGAGAGGGCATCAATGCCCTGAAAAACGTGGTGGTGAACATTACACTGCCGGCTGTTCTGATCAACGCCTTCGCGACCACAAAGTATACGCTGATGGATGTGGCCGTACCGCTGATGGTGTTTGCTATCTGTCTGGCGGCATGGTTCCTCGGAAAGGTATGCGGGAAGATGCTGAAGATGAATTCCCGCTTCGTTCCGTTTCTGACCACAGGCTTTGAGGCTGGCATGCTGGGATACGCGCTGTTCAACATGCTTTACGGCAGCAGCCATACGGCGGAGTTCGCCCGCATCGACCTGGGGCAGGTGCTGTTTGTTTTTACCCTGTACAAGATCCTTCTTGGACTGGACAGTAAGGAAAGGACAGACGCCGGGACACTTCTGAAGGAGATGGTCCTGTCTCCCATCATTATTGCCATAGCAGCCGGCGTGCTGCTCGGAGCGACGGGGCTGTATCAGGCACTGGTTCCCTCCGGCATAAGTACGATCATCGATTCGTGCACGGATTTTGTTTCGGCACCCACCAGCACGATCATCCTTCTGACCATCGGATACGATCTTGTCTTTGACGATATCCCGTGGAAGGAGACGCTGAAGGTCGTGGGTCTGCGGTTCGTGATCATGATGGTGCTCAGAACCCTGCTCGTATGGGTGGTCAGTCTTCTGTGGCCGGAGGCTGGTCTTACACAGGCGATCAACGTCATGTTCATTCTGCCGCCGCCGTTTGTGCTGCCGGTATTTGCGGATGACGCGGACCAGAGGGTTTATGTATCGTCGGCGCTGTCGACATCGACACTGCTGGCCATCGCAGCGTTTGCCGTGTTTGCGGCACTTGGAATCTGATGAAAAAATAACGCGTGAAACAGCGGGTAATCGCAATGTTTCACGCGTTATTTTTTTTATTCCCAGAAATCCTTTTTGCCGGTTGCCTGGCTCAGAACCTTGCGGAGTTCCATCATGGCTGTGTAATTGGGAAGGGCAAATATGGGACGCCCTTCTTTTTTCATGAGGGTAAGAAGCTCATTGTAGTCGTTTACGATCTGCTGTCTGTCTCCGGCGCCCGCCTTGTCGAGACGTTCATAGAGATCCTGGGCACGGTCGCCGCATACGAACAGCTTCTTCATGTGGGGATCCTGGCACAGCTTTTCGTAGTCGGTGTCGTTGATCCAGGAAATATCGTGTCCGTCGCCGGTCCGGTCGTTCAGGCAGAGGACGGCGGTAAAGTCTTCGTCAAGTCCCGTCAGATACGAGAAGGCCTGATTGCAGCCGGCGGGATTCTTTACAAGGATCATCTGAAGCCGCAGTCCGTCCAGATCGAAGGTCTCCAGTCTTCCGAATGCAGACTTCACGGAAGAAAGCGAATCGATGGCGTCCTGAGCCGGAAGATCCAGGGCCTTTATGGCGCCGATGGCCGCGGCGGCATTGTAGACATTGTAGACTGCCGGAAGCGCGATCTGTACGGTCTGTTCTTCCCCGTCCGTCTTCAGGCGGATGGTACTGCCGGAGGCGCTGACTTTGTCAATGTGCTGTACCGAAACATCCGGATCCTTCCGGCCGTATCCGCAGCTGGTGCAGCGGTAGCCGCCCAGATGTGCATAGATATGATAATCATATGCGTAAGGCTTTCCGCATTTCGGACAGACGCCTGCGTCCGAAAGATCCACATCTCCCTGTACGCCGACTGTTTTTTCCAGTCCGTACCAGATAACTTTGTTGGGTACGTTGAGCGCAAGGGATGCGCTGAGGGGCTCGTCCGCGTTGAGAACCAGGGTCGTTCCGGGTACGCGCTTCACACCCTTGCGGATCTCCTTCAGGGTGTTCTGTACGCCGCCGTACCGGTCTACCTGGTCGCTGAACAGGTTGGTGACCACCACAGCCTTGGGGTGTACCAGCGGCACGACCTGTTTCAGGGCTGCTTCGTCGCATTCCAGTACGGCGTAATGCGTCTTCGGTTTACCGGTCCAGGTGGAATTGCAGGTAAGCTCTGCCGTGATGCCGGACAGAAGATTGGCTCCGGATCTGTTCAGCAGGCACTCTCTGCCGGAAGAGGTGAGCGCATGTTCGATCATGCTGCAGGTAGTTGTTTTTCCGTTGGTGCCGGTGACCACAATGATTTCCATTCCATCGGAGGTTACTTCAAGGATATTACGGGCAAATTTCATTGCGACCTTGCCAGGAACGGCGGTGCCGCCGCGTCCGGTCCTGCGGAGGATCTGACGGGTCAGCTTGCAGGAAGCAATGGAGATGACAGATTGTATTTTGCTTGGTTTGGACATAAATGATCTGACTCCTTCTATATCAAAACATTGGTTGAAAGCACTTCGGCTTAGCCTGCGGACAGCTGTCTGCGGCCTGTTCATCATATAATTTATCTGAAAAAAAGTCAACAGCACCCGATCAATATGATGAACATGGATTTTTCTTGTAATCGTGGAATTTCTCTAGTATAATAACTTTGTATGTGCGTTTATAACAGAAAAGCAGCATGGCACTTTGCTGCTGCCGGTGCATCATGAGCTGCGCCGGAGGAGGAAAAACGAAAGATGACGATTTATGAAGTATTCAAACTGCTGGGCGGTGTGGGACTTTTCCTTTACGGCATGCATGTCATGTCCGCGGGCCTTTCGAACGCGGCCGGCGACAAGATGAGAGAAATCCTTGAAAAGGTTACCTCCAACCGTTTTATGGCGGTGATCATGGGTGTCGTTGTCACGGTGCTGATCCAGAGCTCGTCGGCGACGGACATGATGGTCATAGGCTTTGTAAACTCGGGCCTTATGGGACTCGGGCAGGCCATTGCGGTCATCATGGGCGCCAATATCGGTACCACGGTAACGGCGCAGATCACAGCGTTCAACCTTACGGACTACACACCGCTGATTCTGTTTATCGGGGCAGTGCTCTATATGTTCGTAAAGAAAAAGATCGTAAAGCATATCGGCGAGATCATTCTTGGCTTCGGTATGCTGTTCGTAGGTATCTGGATCATCAAGATGGCCATTCAGCCTCTGTCACAGAGCCCGACCTTTGCGGAAGCTCTGAAAGCGCTGGATCATCCGGTGCCGGCAATATTGTTCGGCCTCGCATTTACGGCGCTTCTGCAGAGCTCGTCGTCTTCGGTTGTCATCTTTCAGACCTTTGCCATGCAGGGGCTTTTGAGCTATCATACGGCCGTTTATCTGGTAATCGGCGCAGCTGTGGGATCGGTGGCTCCGAACCTTCTGGCCGGAATGACCGCAAACCGGGACGGTAAGAGGACCGCTCTTTTAAATCTGATCTTCAATCTGTTCCGGGCCGCGCTGATCATGATCCTGATCACGCTGATCCCCGGCATAACGGATCTGATTCAGAAGCTGTCGCCGGGCGGCGTGGGAAGGCAGATCGCCAATACCCATACCTGCTTCGCCATTATCGCCGTGGTCTGCGGATATCCGCTGATGGACCTGTTCGTCAGACTGGCCAAGGTGATCCTGCCGGATCTTCCGGAGGAAAAGGAGCTTGCCGGCGAACGTCAGCTGAAGTATATGCTGAACATGGATTCCATTCTTCCGTCGCTGGCTGTCCGTCAGGGCATGCTGGAAACCATCCGTCTGGG
>CAMNNM010000068.1 GCA_946545425.1 uncultured Blautia sp.
GGAATCGTCTACACGGATCTCTGCACGGCCCTGGAAAGATGTGCGGATCACGCCGTGAACATTGCTTACGGACTGGTCTATAAAAAGTAACGCCCCGGAAACAAAGATTTATATTTCAGCCCCGGATTCCACAGCTTTTGGGAATCAGGGGCTGTTTCAGACCGGAAGGAATTGAAATCCATGGATATGATAAAAGCCTTTGTTCCATACTATAAGCCCTACAGAAAAGTGTTCTTTCTGGATCTTTTCTGTGCTGCGGTGATCAGTATCATCGATATCCTGTATCCGCAGATCCTCAGAAGGCTTACGGGAACTTTGTTTACCCGGGACGCATCCGTGATCCTTTCGGCGCTTCCCTGGCTCGCGCTTCTGTTTCTGGGAGCGTATATCCTGCAGACGCTCTGCAGATATTATGTGATCTGTCAGGGTCACGTGATGGGCGCGCAGATGGAACGGGACATGAGAAGGGAGCTGTTCGGCCATTACGAGAGACTTTCCTTTTCGTATTACGACAAGGTCAACACCGGCCAGATGATGAGCAAGCTGATCTCGGATCTGTTCGACATCTCCGAGCTGGCTCACCACGGTCCGGAAAATCTGTTTATTTCTCTGGTAAAGATCGTCGGATCATTCGTGTTCCTGTTTCTGATCCAGAAAAAACTGGCGCTGATCCTGTTCATCGTGGTGATATTCATGTTCCTGACGGCGTTCGCCCAGAGAAAAAAGCAAAGGGAGACCTTCGATGACAACAGGGTGAAGATCGGAAACATCAACGCCAGCCTGAACGATTCGCTGTCCGGGATCCGGGTGGTGCAGGCTTTCGGCAACGAGGATGTGGAGCAGGAAAAATTCAACGCCGGAAACGAGGCATTTCTTGCCTCAAAGCATGAAAACTATAAGGCCATGGCGCGCTTTCATGCGGGCAATACCTTCTTTGTGGGACTGATCTATTCGGTGACGCTGGTGGCCGGGGGATATTTTATTGCCAGGGGTGAGATGAAGCCGGCGGACCTTGCCATGTACGCGCTGTACATCGGCGTATTCGTCAGCCCCATACAGATCCTGGTGGAACTGACCGAGATGCTCCAGAAAGGAATGGCCGGGTTCCGCAGATTCCGGGAGATCATGGAAATTCTTCCCGAGATCGAAGATGCACCGGATGCGGTTTCCTTAAGAAACCCGGAAGGAGATATCGTTTTCTCTCATGTTGACTTTTCCTACGAGAAAAACGAGACAGTTCTGGAAGACGTATCCTTTATGGTGAAAGCCGGCGGATCGGCGGCCTTTGTGGGACCGTCGGGCGGCGGGAAGACGACCATCTGCTCACTGATCCCAAGGTTTTACGACGTGACCGGAGGTTCGGTTACGATCGGGGGACAGGATGTACGGAACGTGACGCTGAAAAGTCTCCGCGCCGCCATCGGTATCGTTCAGCAGGAGGTCTATCTGTTTGACGGGACCGTACGTGAAAACATTGCTTACGGAAAACCGGAAGCGTCGTCTGAGGAGATCGTGGAGGCCGCCAGGAAGGCCAACATCCATGAATTTATCATGGGACTGCCGCAGCAGTATGAGACAAAGGTGGGAGAGCGGGGCACAAGGCTCTCGGGAGGACAGAAGCAGCGGATCTCCATCGCCAGGATTTTTCTGAAGAATCCGCCCATTCTGATCCTTGACGAAGCGACCAGTGCCCTGGACAATGAGAGCGAGCAGTATATTCAGGAAAGCCTGAACAGACTGTCGGAGAACAGGACCACCATTACGATCGCCCACAGACTGTCGACGATACGAAACGCCAGGGAAATCTTCGTGATCGAAGGAAACGGGATCACCGAAAGAGGAACACACCAGGAACTGATGGACAAAAACGGAACCTATGCCAGGTATTATCGCCTTTCGGCAGGGGAGAAAGAGGAGACTGCAAATGGATAAGATAGCGGTTTTGATCCCGTGTTATAACGAGAGCAGGACCATAGAAAAGGTTGTGAAGGATTTTCGGGCGGCGCTGCCGGAGGCTGTGATCTATGTGTATGACAATAACTCCGACGACGGGACGGCCGAAATCGCAGAAAGAGCCGGAGCTCTGGTACGGCATGAATACATGCAGGGAAAGGGAAATGTTTTAAGAAGGATGTTCGGCGAGATCGATGCCGCCTGCTATCTTGTGGTGGACGGTGACGATACCTATCCCGCCGATCAGGCCCGTGAAATGGTCACTCCTGTACTGGAACACAATGCGGACATGGTGGTGGGGGACCGGCTTTCCTCGACATATTTTGAAGAAAATAAAAGGCCGTTTCACAATTTCGGCAATTCGATCGTCCGCGGGAGCATCAACCTTCTGTTCAGCAACCATATCAATGATATCATGACCGGTTACCGGGCCTTCAGCTATCGCTATGTGAAGACATTTCCCGTCCTGTCCAAGGGCTTTGAGATCGAGACGGAAATGAGCATCCATGCAATCGATAATAATCTGCAGGTGGAGAATGTGGTGATCCGGTACCAGGACCGGCCGGAGGGCAGCGTTTCCAAGCTGAACACCTTCAGCGACGGGGCCAAGGTCCTCAAAACGATCCTGCGGTTCTTCCGTACCTATCGTCCGCTCGAGTTCTTTTCGCTGGTATCTCTGTTTCTGGTCCTGCTGGCGGCGGTTTTCTGTATTCCGGTATATGCAGATTATCTGAAGACCGGAATGGTGGAACGGTTTCCGACTCTGATCGTGTGCGGATTTGTGGCAATGGCGGCAATCATCTCGTTTTTTGCGGGTCTGATACTGCGTTCAGTGCACCAGAATAACCGGCAGATCTTTGAACTGCACCTTTACAGGGCAATGGAGGAAGAACACCGGCTGAATGAAACACGAGAGGGAAGCGCCTGATGCGCTTCCCTCTGATCATTTGCGTGGTTTTGCTGTCATGATCCGGATAAAAGGCTCCGTACCTTTGCCGCTGCGTCCTGTACGTAGGCAGTCACGGTTTTCGGCTCGCAGCCTGCGATGATGATATCGCATTTGTTTGCGGGGATCAGGATTTTTTTGGCGTTGCTCTGTCCGACTGCGGCTGCCATCGCCGGTGTGATCTCACCCAGAAGGGAATCCGCGACCGCGATTCCGACGGCGCCTACGATCACGTCTGCCTTCCTGCATCCGACGATCACGGAGTTTTCACCGGTGGCTGTCTGCGATGCTCCTGCCTTGTGCATGGCTGCGGCAGCAGAACTGTTGGTGCCGACGGCTGTGATCTCGATGCCGGCTTCGTTTTTCAATTCTTCGACCAGAAGCTTTCCGAGTCCGCCGCCCTGGCCGTCTATGATCAGAACTTTCACATTATTCCTCCCGTATGTTCTTACATTGATTCCGGGACTATCATACCACTTTTTTGTTGAAATCTCCAGTACACATCAGGGACGTTTTATGATAACATAACGGCGCGCAATTCTCACAAGCGAGACTTGAAACAGATGAGCCGGAGAGGACCGGCATAGAAGTTGTGACATAATAATCGGAGGATAAAACGATTTATGAAAGAAGATTACAGCAAGGCAAGACGCATGGGGCTCAGAACCTGCCGCAGAAACATCAGACAGGGAAGGTCGCCGTATCTACTGGCGCTGGAAAGCTTTCTGCCGCGTCAGAAGATGCAGAATCCGGTTTCTCTCGGCCTTTGTGAAATACCGGTTTCGCTGATCGCCGGCACGCTGACCGCGGAGCGCAGCAATGCGTTTGCCAGCGATTTTATGCCCATCGTGGATGAAAATTCCGAGTTTGCACAGAAGTGGAGCGCGCTGTATGACTCCCAGCAGGAGGAAGGGATCCGCGAGCCAATCCTGGCATATGAGTTCCGAAATCATTTTTATGTCCAGGAGGGAAACAAGCGGATATCGGTCACCCGGTTCGTGGGAGGCGAAAGCATTCACGGAAAGGTCTACCGGATCCTTCCGGAACGGGACGGAAGCGAAGAGACGATCGCATACTATGAATTCGTCGATTTTTTTGAAGTGACGGGTCTTTTTGAAATCATCTGCAGCAAGCCGGGCAACTATGCGAAGATCGCAAACAGCTTCGGACAGACGCTGAAGGATAAATGGAACGACGAGACGATCGAAGATGTACGGTCCCTCTTTTATAAGTTTCAGGCGGCATTCCGGAGTATCGGCGGAGAGGGACTTGAAATTTCGGAGGGCGATGCCTTTGCTATTTACCTGGACGTCTATAAATACGACGCAGGTATGCCGGAGGCGGACCCGGGAGAAATGTCAGGGCAGGTAAAGTCCTTGTGGAACGAGCTCAAGACCAATACTGCGGGGAAGGCCATTGTACATGTGGAAAATCCCGAAGAGGAACCCGAGCCGAAGACTCTGCTTTCGGGAGCACTGGCAGGTGTACTGGGCAAAGGACCGGCCTATTCTGTGAAAAATCCTCTGAAGGTTGCTTTTCTGTACGACAAGACGGCGGAAAGCTCCGGATGGACATATCAGCATGAGCTGGGACGGAATGAAGTGCAGGAAAAATTCGGTGGAGCGGTGGAAACCTATGTGGTCAAGGAATGTGATACAGAGGAACGCTTTGATGCTGCCTTTGCAGGGGCGGCTCAGAACGGAACGGGGCTTGTGATCACCATCTCCCCGTCCATGATGAAGGCTGCTCAAAGGGCAGCGGTACGCTATCCGAATCTGAAGATCCTGAACTGTTCGCTGAATCTGACAAGCAGTGCCGTGCGTACCTATTACTGCCGGCTTTACGAAGTCAAGTATATTCTCGGAGCACTGGCTGCCAGCATGTCGCCGGACCACCGGATCGCATATGTGGCGGACTACCCGATCTACGGTACCATTGCCAATATCAACGCCTTTGCCATAGGCGCCGGCATCATCGACCCCGAGGTAAAGATCCATCTGTACTGGAGTACGCGCAAGGACCGGGATTATAAGGAAGAGATCCGCACAGCCGGAATCCGTATGGTCTCGGGTCCCGACGTGATCACACCGGAGGATCCCTCCAGAAGGTACGGTATCTATCAGATCCGGGATGACGGAAGCATTTTCAATATTGCCGCTCCGATTCAGCACTGGGGTGTATTCTACGAGAAGATCATCCGGACGATCCTCAACGGAACATGGGGAGACCGGAGCAGTGTGGAAAAGGAGAAGACCCTGAATTACTGGTACGGACTATCATCGGGAGCCGTGGACGTCATACTTTCGGATGACCTGCCTTCTTATTACTCTGTCAAGCTTCTGAATATGCTGAAATACTCGGTGATGAATGGAAACGTCAAGCCGTTTTCGGGTGAAATGCACGACCAGAACGGAATAAGGCTGGAGGAAGAGGGAAAAGAGCTGACCATAGACAGCATCATCTCGATGAACTGGCTGAATGACAATATCGTCGGTGAAATTCCGCCAGCCGATGAACTGGGCGGAAGCGCGCAGCGGATCATCAGCGTAAGCGGAGTGAACGAGCCCGGTACCAGAAACCCGAACGAAGTCAGGTAGCAAAGAGGTATGGGGAAATGAAGATTCTGGTAATAGCGGATGTGGAAAGCAAGGCACTGTGGGACTATTATGAGCCGGAAAGACTGAAGGGGGTCGACCTGATCATATCCTGCGGGGACTTAAAACCGTCCTATCTGGAGTTTCTTGTGACCATGACAAACCTCCCTCTTCTGTATGTGAGAGGAAATCATGACGGCCGATATGCACAGACGCCCCCGGAAGGATGTATCTGTATCGAAGACCGGGTCTATAATTATAAAGGTCTGAGGATTCTGGGGCTCGGAGGCTCTTATCGATACATTCCGGACCGGCCGGATATGTTTACCGAAAAGGAAATGACACAGCGGATCGGAAAAATGAAGCCGGAGCTGTTTCTGAAAAACGGATTTGATATACTGGTCTCTCATGCGCCGGCCGCCGGGCACGGAGATCTTGAAGATCTTCCTCACAGGGGCTTTGAATGCTTTAACCGTCTGCTGGAGCATTATCATCCCCGGTACATGCTGCATGGGCATGTGCATATGAATTATGCAGCCGATGTTCCGCGGATCATGGAACATTCCTCCGGCACGAAAATCATTAACGCGTATGAACGGTATATTTTTGATATTGCAGAAGAGGAATACCGGCCGCTTGGACAGACGGGATCTCCTTTATATGATCTGCACATGAACTTCAGAAAAGGACGTCTGAAAGATGGATGATGTCCTGTGATCCATACGGATGGGGATTCTCCCTGAAATGTGCGGATTTTCCGGGTTTTCATTTTCCTGGATCAATGTTATAATACCCATGTGGAAACGGTTGATGCCATTTCTGCAGCTTAGGGACAGTCAGGCCCCGGAGGTTTTTCTCCCGGGGCCTTTTCAACATGTTTAAAGGTGGGTATTCGATGCATTACATTATCTGGTTTGACGCCAGCGCGATCTTCATATCGATTACCGGCGTCATTATTCTGATCGTTCAGGGGCGATGGAAGGATACGGCAGGCCGTTTCCTGATGGCCTTCATGATCAGCGGACTAATTGCCGAGGCGGCCGATATTGTGAGCGCTCTGATCCTGAACGGTTCGATCACGCCGGCGAAGCCTTTTTATACGGTTCTGGTTACGGATGTCTATCTTCTGACCCATACGTTTTCGGCGCTGCTTCTGTTCTGTTATTTTGTTTTCCGGCTGCGGATCAGCCATTTCATAACAGACAGAAAATGGATGCTTTATGGCATCCCTTACCTGCTGATCGTCATTCTGGTAGCTTCGAATTCCTGGACCGGTCTGCTCTACCAGGTCGACGATAACGGGATCTACAGCCATAACCGGGGAATGATGGTCCTGTATGCGATTGCGCTTTTTTATCTGATCTTCAGTGCGATACAGGTACAGAGATTCCGGGAATCGTTTTCGAAAACTTCGGCCAGAGTGCTGAACATTCTTATGATCAGTACGCTGCTGTCCATTATCTGGGAAAGCTTTCATCCGGAGCATCTGATCGAACTGTATATTCAGGCAATCGCCTCCGTCGGGCTTGCGATATTGTCGGATGCCGAGAACAAAGGATATCTGGATATCGGTAAGTCCTATTACAGACGAGGCTTTATCAAGCAGCTTTCCAGTGCGCTGACCATGAACGGAAAGGTACGGATCGTTCTTTTGAAGCTTCCGGACGCCCAGTATTACAATGCGGTACTGGGGTACGAAAACATGCATCAGATCAGAAAGGCCGTGACAGGATATCTGAACAGCACCTTCGGAAGCGCCGAGGACCGTTTCTTCAGCTGCGGCAACGGAAATTACGCCCGGATCTTTTACGGGGATGAGAATACCGATGAGATCGCGGAGAGGATCCGCAACCGGTTTCATTCCTCGTGGACGGTGCGTCAGGGGGAGGATCCGGACATTACGATAACCTTTCCGGCCGAGATCTGCGTGATCCATGTGCCGGACGACGCGAAGGATCTGAATGGGATCCTGAGGATCGTGGACGCCAGATACGATGACAAATACGGCATGGCGGAGGTTGTGTCTCCTTCGCAGGTCTGTCATCTCCAGCATCAGTACGAAGTGGAGAAGGCCGTGCAGGACGCACTGAACGGAAACCGGTACGAGGTCTGTTATCAGGTGATCTGGAATGCCCGTGAGAACCGGGCAGACCATGCCGAGGCACTGACGCGGATCCGTCGTGAAGACGGAACGGTCATGATGCCGGAAGAGTTCATACCGGTGGCCGAGCATACAGGAATCATCATGGAGCTGGGGTTCCGGGTATTTGAGGACGTATGCCGTTTTATCAGTTCGGGAGAACCCGAAAAGCATGGGATCCGTATGATCAGCGTCAATCTTTCGGCAGTCCAGTGTATGGACGTCCGTCTGGCTCAGCGGCTTACGGAGATATGTGAAAAATGGGGTGTGGCCCCGTATAAACTGAACCTGGAGATCACGGAAACCGCGGTCTTCAACAATATGAATCTGATGCGTCTTGTACTTAAAAAGCTGCAGATGGCGGGCTTCTCTTTGACCATGGACGATTACGGGACGGGCTATTCCAACTTTACTTATATTCTGGAATTTCCTTTCAATATGGTCAAACTGGACAAGAGTCTTCTGGGAGCTGCAGCGGGAGAGTACGCGGATATTATCCTGGAAGAGATGATCACCATGCTCGGAAAGATGAACTATGTGGTGGTCACGGAAGGCGTGGAGACACGGGAGCAGAAGGAACGTCTGGACAGGCTGGGAACCGGATACCTGCAGGGCTTTTATTTTGCGAGGGCACTTCCGCCTGAACGGTTCCTGGAAACTGTGGATGAGCTGAACAGAGAATATAATGAGAGATTTGAGAAAGCGGGGCAGGCTGCAACCTGATGATTGCAGCAGCCCCGCTTTTTATGGAAAAGAGAAAATCACTTCTTTTTGGAGTAGAAAGTATCCTTCATGGGAAGTGAAGTGCGGAAAACATGGTCGTAGGCGAAATAGGCGCCCTGACAGGCCGGAGCAGCCGGGATCGTGGTGATCTCGCCGATTCCTTTGGCTCCGTAGGCGACACCGAGGAGCTGTTTCTTTTCGACATAGATCGCATGGATCTCGGGAATCTGGTTGGCTCTTAAGAGTCCGAGGGTTCCGTACTTTGCCTGGGGGACACAGTCCTTCAGGGGATAATCTTCGGTGAAGGCGTAGCCCATGCCCATCAGTACACCGCCTTCGATCTGGCCCTGAATGGATATGGGATTGATCACCTTTCCGGCGTCATATGCGGCGTAAATATCCGTGACCCTGCCTTCGTCGTTCAGAATGACCACGTTGGTGGCAAAGCCGTAGGCAATGTGGCTCTTGGGATTCGAACGGTCGGCGCCGAGCTTGTCGGTGGGCTCAAAGTAGCGGTAATAGAAAGAAAAGCCTTCCAGAGCCTGAAGCGCGGCGTCGGGATCCTCTACCGGAGATCCTTTGATCGAAGTCTGGGTGCCGCTGTCGCCGTAGGTGCCCTGGTTGAGCCCGGAGCCTTCTCCCCGGATGAGAAGGTCCTCCTCGGAAATCTCGATGTCGGGGCTTACATAGGGCGAATCCTCAAGGCCCGGCGCGTTATCCATGGCTGTACCATAAAGAGGACGGGAGTTCTGCGCCTTTCTGGGATTGACAAAGCCCGGGGCTTCCTTCAGGATATCCATTACGGAGCGGCCTGTTTTCCGGGCCTCTTCCGCCGCGACCATAGCGTCCCGCAGCAGGAATGCCGCGCCGCGTACGGCTTCGCCGGTGAGCAGCGTCTGGCGGGAACCCGACGTGGTGCCCGAATCCGGCGCGTTTTCGGTATTTGAGACGTCATTCAGGATCCGCCTTCGCGGAAGCCCGGTGGCCTCGGCGACGTCCTGGCTGAAAACGGTAAGACATCCTTGCCCGATATCAGAGGCGGCGGTACAGATGATGACCAGGCCGTTTTTGATGCGAAGCTTTACCTTGCCGTCGTCCGGAAGACCGACGCCTACACCGGCGTTTTTCATGGCGCAGGCGATTCCGGCCCGTCCGGGATTTGCGTCATAATAGGGCTTTACCGCCAGAAGCGTCTCCTTCAGAGACGTGGAAAGGTCTGCGATCTGGCCGTTGGGCAGCGTCATGCCCGGCTCGATGGCATTCCGGTAGCGGATCTCCCAGGGGGAGATGCCGACTTTTTCAGCCAGCAGATTTAAAAGGGATTCCAGCGCGAATTCGCTTTGGCAGACCCCGAAGCCGCGAAAGGCGCCTGCCGGGGGATTGTTTGTGTAGTAGCCGTAGCCGCGGATATCCGTATTCTGATAGCAGTAGGGCCCGACCGAATGGGTGCAGGCGCGCTCCAGGACCGGTCCGCACAGGGACGCGTATGCGCCGGTATCGAAATTGATCTCGCAGTCCAGAGCGGTCAGGATCCCGTTTTCATCGCAGGCAAGGGTAAAGGTACCCTCCATGGCGTGGCGCTTGGGATGGAAGATGATGGATTCCTTCCGGGAAAACTTACATTTGACCGGACGTTTGAATTTCCAGGCCGCCAGGGCCGATATATGCTGGGCGGAAACATCCTCCTTGCCGCCGAAGCCTCCGCCGATCAGCTGGTTTTCCACGACGATCCGTTCGGGCTCCCAGCCGAACATGATGGCGACTTCGCGCCGGGTGTCGTAAGCGCCCTGGTCCGTGCTCAGGATCTTGATCCCGTTTTTGTAGGGATAGGAAACAGCGCATTCCGGCTCCAGAAAAGCATGCTCGGTAAAAGGCGTTTTAAAGGTTTCGGTCACCACATATTTAGCCGCGGCGAAGGCGCGCTTCGTATTTCCCCTGTGCACGTGGCGGGACTGACAGAGATTTCCGTTTTCGTGAATATCCGGCGCGTCCTCTGCCATGGCTTCTCTGATATTCCTGACCGGAGTCAGTTCTTCGTATTCGATTTTGACAAGCTTTTTGGCTGCCTCCAGTATATAGGGCGTTTCAGCCACGACCACGCAGATAGCGTCGCCAAGATACCGGGTGATATCGCCTTCGGCGATCATTACGTCCCAGTCCTGCTGAATATGTCCGACCTTGTTGTGGGGTACATCCTTGGCGGTCAGAATGCCCAGGACGCCGGGAAGGGATGCGGCTGCGGCCGTATCGATCTTCAAAACCCGGGCTCTGGGATAAGAGGATCTGACGGCGGAGCAGTACGCCATGGGCGGCATGCCGGGGTCCACGATGACGCAGTCGTTGCAGCCGGGATCATCGATCCGGCGGACACTGGTGTCCGCCTTCAGGGACAGACTGCCGTCTTCACCCACGACTGCATCGGGACAGGCGATCAGACCGTCTTTTCCTGCCTCGGTGAGAAGGCGTGCTTTTTCGAGGGCCTCCTGGCTGCCTGCCGGGACAAAGTATTCGGGTCCGATATCATCCGGGTATTTTCCATATCCCAGAGTCTTACGTTTTACGTCTACGCGGAAGGCGCGTTTTCCGACGCCGTAATCGTCACCCCGCTCCAGCGAACGGTCGATCTGCATATCGCCCCGGAGCACTGCCGCGGCAAGCCTTACGCCTTCAATGATCTTTTTATAGCCCGTGCAGCGGCAGATATTCCCCCGGAGCGCCGTCCGTATCTCTTCTTCTGAGGGATCCGGGTTCACGTCGATCAGGGCTTTGCCGGCCATGACCATGCCGGGAATGCAGAAACCGCACTGCACGGAACCACAGGAACCGAAGGCATAAACGAAGGCCTCCTTCTCTTTCAACGAAAGCCCTTCTACCGTAAGGATTTTTTTACCCGCTGCTCTTTTGGTGGAAAAAATGCAGGAACGCATGGGCTTTCCGTCTACCAGGATGGTACAGGTACCGCAGGCTCCCTCGCTGCAGCCGTCTTTTACGGAATACAGTCTGAGGTCATCTCTCAGATACCGGAGAAGCGGTTTCTCTTCATTGGTCGTTCTCAGTATACCGTTTACCATGAACTGAAACTGTTGATCCATAAGTCCCTCCGATCTGCTGTTGTTCAGCACCCTCAAGCCTTGGATGCCCGGCATACCAGGCTGTGGGTGGACAGGGGTGTTAATTAATAATCATTATACACTTTTTACAACAAAAACTCAATCCATCGGCGGGATTTGCC
>CAMNNM010000069.1 GCA_946545425.1 uncultured Blautia sp.
TGCTCCATCATGATCAGAAAACGGTCCAGAAGCATGAAGTTGGGTTCGGGATCCGCCGCCGCAAAAATCACAAGTGCCTGATCCACGTTTGCGACGGCAGGTCTGATCAGAGAATTTTTTCTTGGAAGGAGTGCCGTTATGTTTCCTTCCATATCCTTTTCATGGGTAACCTCAAAGTTTACATCGTCTCCGACCAGCGGCTTCTTTCCGTCCTTCCGGAAGATGCCCTTGGCCCTGCATTCATAGGTCTTTCCGTCTTCCGCATATACATAGTAGAAGCCGGCGATCCCTTTTATGATCTTTCCCCGCATGCATTACTCCACTTTGGTAAAGGTGATGGGGTAATGGCCCAGTTCCTGGTAAACGCCGTCCACCTGTTCGGAAACATAAAGCGTTCCGTCCGCAACGCCCGGCGCCCCTACGATGTTCAGCTGATACGGAAATTCCAGCTGTTCCCCGTCCACGATGACGCTTGCTTCCGGCTGGCCGTTGACCGTCTGCACCAGCTCGAGCCGCACCAGTCCGCCCACGTAGCCCTCCGGCGTGTTGATCTTCTGGTTGCAGAGCCAGGTCTCCCCGGATGCGGCCGCCTGTGTTTCCTGTGCGGACGCCGAGGGCTCCTGTGCTCCAGTGCTGACCACGATGGTGATGGTCTGATCCGGATCTGCGTAAGTATCTCCCTCTATGCTCTGGGAAAAGACATATCCGGCTTCCACCTCAGTGTTCATTTCCTTCATTACCTGGATGTCCAGGAATTTGCCCAGCGTCGTGACTGCCTGTTCTTCCGCCATGCCCACTACATTGGGTACAAGGGCTTCCTCGCCGAAATCGAGACCGCGGCTTACCGTCACGGTGACGGAGGAGCCGGAAATGGTCTCACCCGCCGAAGGAGTCGTTGATATGACATATCCCGGCTCGACCAGGGCGTTTCCATAATCGTCGCTTTCACTGTACTGCTTATCCACGGTAACGGTAAGACCGAGCTTCTCCAGCGCGGCAACCGCCTGGGTTCCCGTCATGGCCGTCACGTCAGGCATGGATGCGCCGGTGCTGATATAATACTTGACCGTTGAGTTTTCTTCCACTCTTGTCCCCGCTGCGGGGTCCTGACGGCCGATCCGGCCCGCCTGCTGCGCGGAAAGCTCCTCGCCCGCCATCTGGATGCCCAGATGCTTCTCGCTGGCAAGCTCTCTTGCCTCATCCTCCGTCCTTCCGACGAGATCGGGAACCTCGATCAGTCCGTCGTCCACGGCGGCTGTCTGCGTCACGGGAGTCTGGCTGTCCGTTTCCTGTCCGTCCCGGATCAGGCCTGCCTGTTTTCCGATAAAGATTATAATGAACACCAGGGCTGCAACGGCAAGAAGCGTCAGAAGAATGGAAAGGCCAAAGCCGGTCCCCCTCCTCTTTTTCTTCTTTTTCCGCCGCGGTCTCTCTTCTTCTTCATCCAGCTCGTCTTCTTCCAGACGGCGCTGCTCCGCTTTTCTGGCTCTTTCGGCCCTTGCGGCTTTTCGCGCTTCCTTCCGGGCTTGTCTTTCTTTTTCCCGTTCTCTCTTTTCGGCGAGTCTGGGATCATCATCCGGATCTTCATCTTCGGGGACGATCTTTGCCTTGCCGCCCTTCTGGATCTCGCCGATCTCCTCGTCGGAAATGACCCGGGTCTTTGCGCCCTTGTCCACCGTATCGATCTTGACAAAATCCCCCTGGGGATCGATCAGCGAATGCTTCAGATCGGCAATGACCTCTTCCATCTTCTGATAACGCCGGTCAACACTTTTCTGCGTACATTTGTAAATGATCTGCTCCAGGCTGAAAGGAATGTCCTGGGTATAGGCGCTGGGCGGGACCATTTCTTCCTGAAGATGCTTGATGGCAATGGCCACAGTGGTATCTCCCGTAAAAGGAACTTTGCCCGTCACCATCTCATAGATGGTAATACCCAGCGAATAAATGTCGCTCTTTTCATCACTGTAGCCTCCGCGCACCTGCTCGGGGGAGCTGTAATGTACGGAGCCCACCACGTTGGAGCTGATGGTATTGGAGGAGGCGGCTCTCGCGATACCGAAATCCGTTACCTTGACCTTGCCGTCCGTAGAAATGATAATATTCTGCGGCTTCACATCCCGGTGAACGATCCCGTGATTATGCGCAGCCTCGAGTCCCATGGATACCTGGATGGCAATGCTGGTCGCTTCCTTGATGGACAGCTTTCCTTTTTTGGAAATATAGTCCTTCAGAGTGATCCCCTCGATCAGCTCCATGACAATATAGTAAACGCCTTCGTCGTCGCCTACGTCGAACACGCTTACTATGTTCGGATGGGTCAGTCCGGCGGCCGCCTGTGCCTCGCTGCGGAATTTCCGGATAAAGGTCTTGTCGTCCCGGAACTCGGGTTTCAGCACCTTTACCGCCACATAACGGTTCAGCTTCAGATCCTTCGACCGGTACACGTCGGCCATGCCCCCGGTCCCTATGTTGCTCAGTATCTCATAACGTTCTGCTATAACCATCCCTGTTTTCAGCATGCGTTCACCTCGTCTGCAAACGGTTCGGCCAGTATGATCGCGATATTATCCTGACCGCCGTTATGGTTTGCCTCCAGGACAAGCATCCTGCCGCGTTCTTCAAGTGTCTTCTGTTTTTCCAGCATGATCTCCTCGATCCTTTTATCTTCCACCATATTTGTAAGACCGTCCGTGCACATCAGGATCGAGCATCCTTCTTCCAGAACAAGATCAAAAAAATCTACGTTGACAGTCTTTTCTGCTCCGAGAGCCCTTGTTATGACGTTCTTTTTGGGATGCGTCCGGGCCTCCTCTTTGTTCAGTTCTCCCAGCCGGATCATTTCCTGCACAAGAGAATGGTCTCTCGTCACCTGCCGGATCTCCTTGTTGATCAGATAGAGCCGGCTGTCGCCGATATTTGCGATATAAGCATATTTTCCGACAATCGTCAGGGCTACCAGAGTAGTACCCATTCCTTCAAACTCGGGACTCTGGGAAGCTCGCGCATTCAGATCCGCATTCGCCTTTTCCAGTGCATGGCGCATCACTCTGACCGGGTTGTAATCCATATCCCTGCGGATCTCGTCCACAAACACCTGCACTCCGTGTGAAGAGGCGAAATCACCGGCGTTCTGGCCGCCCATTCCGTCTGCAACCACAAAAAGATTCGGAAGATTGCCCACCGGATCCGATGATACGAATAGATAGTCCTGATTTGTGTCGCGTTTATTCCCGACATCCGTCGCCGAAAATACCCTCATCTTTACTCACTTTCACCGGGATGCCCCGTTTCCAAAAACCCGCGGCGCAGCTGGCCGCAGGCTCCGTCAATATCGCTTCCCATACTCCTTCTAATAGTAACATTTATCCCGGATTTTTCAAGATTATTTTTGAAATTGACCACCGCCCGCTGATCCGGCCGCTTAAATTCGCGCTCCCTTACAGGATTGACCGGGATCAGGTTCACGTGGCAGTTCATGCCTTTTATCCTGCCCGCAAGCTCGTATGCATCCGCGGCGGAATCGTTCTTTCCCGCGGTGAGACTGTATTCAAAGGTGATCCGCCTGCCTGTCTGCTCAAAATAGTACCTGCAGGCTGCCAGGAGCTCTTCCATGTCATACCTGCGGGCAATGGGCATCAGGTCACGCCGTTTCTCGTCGTTCGGCGCATGGAGAGAGATGGCCAGCGTGATCTGGAGCTTTTCCTTTGCCAGCTCCCGGATCTTCGGAACAATTCCGCAGGTGGATACCGTCACGTTTCTCTGGCTCAGATTCATTCCGTTTTCATCGGTCAGAAGACGGATGAAACGCAGCAGGGAATCGTAATTGTCCAGCGGCTCGCCCGTTCCCATGACCACCACGTTGCTGATCTTTTCCCCGGTATCCTCACAGATCCGGTAAATCTGGTCCAGCATTTCGGAGGGTCTCAGGTTCCTTACAAGTCCTCCGATGGTGGAGGCGCAGAACCGGCAGCCCATGCGGCACCCCGCCTGTGAAGAAATACAGACCGAGCAGCCGTGCTCATACCGCATGAAAACGCTCTCGATCACGTTTCCGTCATCCAGACGGAACAGATATTTCCGGGTCCCGTCGATCTTTGAGATCTGTACGGTAACCTGTTCGAGGACCGTAAGCGGATACGCCTCCAGCTTTTCCCGCAGTGCGCGGGACAGACTGGTCATATCCTGATAAGAAGATGCCCTGTGAACATGCATCCATTCATAAATCTGTTTCGCCCGGAAAGGCTTCTCCCCGAGATCTTTCATAAATTCAGAAAGCTCGGGAAGCGTCATGGATTTCAGATCCTGTGCCTGCCGCTCCATGCTGATATCGTTTTCGTTCATTCTTAAAAGTTCCTTCTGAATCTGGCGATAAAGAATCCGTCCGAATCGTGTATGCCCGGAAGCATCTGAAGATATCCCAGGCCCGTGCTCTCGCAGTGGAGTTCTTCGGGAAGATACGGATCCAGGCTTTCCAGGCGGAAGGGATGACTGTTCAGGAACCACATCATGTTCTCTTCGTTTTCCGCTCTGGAGATGGTGCAGGTACTGTAGATCAGAACGCCCCGGCTTTTAACATATTCGGCCGCCGTGTTGAGGATCGATCTCTGAAGGATCACCAGCTCCTCCTGCCCTGCGGCGCTCCTTCGGTATTTGATCTCGGGCTTGTGTCCGATGACGCCATATCCGGAGCAGGGAACGTCCGCCAGCACGATATCCGCCCTGCATTCCGACTCCGCGTCAAACACGGTGGCGTCCCGCACCTTTGCCTGTACGTTAATGGAATTCAGACGGGCAATGTTCTCTTCGATCAGGCCCTTCTTGTACTCACTGACATCCCGGGCCTCCACCATTCCGGTGCCCTCCATCTTGTCCGCGATGTGGAGACTTTTGCCGCCCGGGGCGGCGCACACGTCGATCACATAGCTGCCCTTTTCGGGCGCAGCCGCTTCCGCTACCAGCATCGAGCTTACGTCCTGCACCTGGATCTTTCCTTTCACAAAAGCATCCAGGGTTCTCAGATGATCATAGCCGCTGATGCGAAGTGCATAGGGCAGATACGGTCCCTGCTCCACGTGGACTCCCTGATCCTCCAGGCTTTTTCTTACAAGCGCCGGATCCCAGGGATAGGTACGGCAGCGTACCGTTACAGGTCTTTCTTCCAGAAATGCGGCGAGCATGGTCTCCGTCTTTTCTTCCCCATAGGCCTCGATCCACTCTTTTACCAGTTCTTCAGGCATCGAGTACCGGACCGACAGATGTCTTGCCGGGTCCATCTCTCTGAGAGGCCAGGTGACCTTGTCCTTTTCCCGTACGATGCTGCGGAGCACTCCGTTTACAAAAGATTTCAGATTGAAGAATCCTTTTTTCTGCGCCAGCCGGACCGCTTCGTTTACCGCAGCGCTGTCCGGCACACTGTCCATATAAAAAATCTGATATACCGCCGATCTCAGGATCACGCGGATCGGAAGCTTCATTTTATCGACCGAAATGTTCGAATAAAAATCGATAATATAATCCAGCTGAAGCTGATATTCCAGCGTCCCTTCCACGAGTCTCGTGATAAAGGCCCGTTCCTGTTTGGGAAGGAACTGATGCTTGGACAGCGTCTCCCGGACCGCGATATCGCTGTGTTCCCCGTTTTCTATGTCCAGAAGGATATTCAGGGCAAGTTCCCTGTCGTTTATTCCATTAATCATCTCTGCTCCGTCCTTTTGCAAGGAGAACCAGTCTGAGCAGCTGCAGGACCGACGCCGCCAGAGCGGCCACATAGGTCATTGCTGCTGCCGTCAGAACCTTTCTGGCTCCTGCGTTTTCTTCTCTTCCCAGGATGCCCGTCCCCTCCAGCATTTTCAGGGCTCTGCGGGACGCGTTCAGCTCCACCGGCAGGGTGACCAGCTGAAATATGACTGCCAGTGAGAACAGAATGATTCCCGCCGTCGTCAGCGGCCGGATCGAAAACAGGAGGCCCAGAAGGAAGACCGGCCACGAAAGCGTGGAACCGATGTTCACCGCCGGCACGATCTGGGTTCTGAGACGCAGCGGCAGATAGTTCTCGGCGTCCTGCATGGCATGTCCGCATTCATGGGCTGCCACGCCTATGGCCGCAAGGGAATTTCTGCCGTAGACCGTCTGCGACAGATTGACCACCTTGGTCCTCGGATCATAGTGATCGGTCAGATCGCCCGGTATGGCGCCGACCCGCACATTGCGGATTCCCGCCGCCGAGAGAATGCGCTGCGCCGTTTCTCTTCCGGTCAGGCCCGAAGCGCTCATGATCCTGTTGTATTTGCTGACCGTACTCTTCATAAAGGCCGATGCCCCCATCGAGATCACCGCGCCGATAATGATCAGAAGATAGGTCGGATCCCACATAAGGCTGAGTCCTCTACCGTAATACATATTCCGCTCCTTTCACGAAAGAAGGGTTCCGGGCTCCACGTGAAATCCGCGCAGAAAAGCATCCGCTTCCATGCGTTTCTTTCCCTCCAGCTGCACCTCCGTCAGGGAAAGCACTCCCCGGCCGCAGGCTGCCCGGATTCCGTCTTTGTCCGCAGACAATACTGTTCCCGGCTTCTCTGCCGTTTCCTCATCCATAAAAGCCCTGGCCTTCCAGACCTTCAGCGTTTTTCCTCCCAGATGTGTATACGCGCCGGGCCACGGATCCATGGCACGGATATGTCGTTCCAGCTCTTCTGCCGTGCGCTCAAACCCAAGGCTTCCCATTTCCTTCCGGATCATGGCCGCATAAGGCGTCGGGCTTTCCTCCGGCTGAGGCGTCCGCCCGGCCGTGCCGTCCAGCACCGATGGAAGGGTCTCTATAAGAAGCTTCGCTCCTTCTCCCGCAAGTTTATCGAACAGGCTTCCGCCCGTATCGGTTAAGAGGATCGGCACTTTACGGACAGAGATAATGTCCCCGGTGTCCAGACCCTCGCCCATCTGCATGATGGTCACGCCGGTCTCTGTTTTTCCGTCCAGAATGGCATGCTGAATTGGCGCAGCCCCCCGGTATTCCGGTAAAAGGGAGGCGTGAATGTTGATGCATCCGGATTCCGGCATTTCCAGAATACTAAGCGGAATGATCTGTCCGAAGGCCGCCACCACGATCAGATCCGGGGCGAAGGATTTGAGGATTTCAAAGAATCCTTCTTCCCGTACCCGCTTCGGCTGAAGCACCGGAATGCCATATTTCAGCGCCGTTTCCTTGACAGGAGAAGGCATCAGCACCTTTCCCCTTCCCTTCGGCTTGTCCGGCTGCGTCACCACGGCCGCCACATGGTATCCCTCCTGTATAAGGGCTTCAAGGGCGGGCACCGCAAAATCCGGCGTCCCCATGTATACGATATTTCTGTTTGTTCTGTCTGTCATTCTTCCTCTTCTCCGTCCTCGTCGTCATAATTGACTTCGTGAAGTTCTCCTTCCACGAGAGACGTATAAAGCTTTCCTTCCAGATGATCCAGCTCATGACAGAACGCCCTGGCCAGAAGCTCCTCTCCCTCCAGGATCTGTTCATTCATGTCAAGATCCTGAGCCTTCACCTTCACATGCATGGGCCGCGTAACCTTGCCGGCCATACCCGGAACGCTCAGGCATCCCTCGTCTCCCGTCTGTTCGCCGTCGGCCTCAAGGATCTCAGGATTGATCAGGACGATGGGGCCCTCTCCTACGTCGATCACGACAACTCTTTTCAGGATTCCCACCTGGGGTGCGGCCAGCCCGACGCCGCCGGCGTCGTACATGGTCTCAAGCATATCGTCCACGAGGGTCCGGATCCTTGGGGTAATCTCCCTGACCGGCCTGCATACCTTCGAAAGTACCGGATCTCCTTCTGTTCTGATGGTTCTAAGCGCCATTTTACAACTTCCTCCTTATATCAGTCCGTACTGGACTCTGATCTCCCGGAAGCCGGGATTGATTTCAATATATTTTTCAAGACGTTCCCTGATTCGTATCAGATAGTCTTTGTTCTCATGTCTCATGTAAAGCACCTGTCTGTAAATATCCCGTACCTTCCCGACAGACGCCGGGGCCGGTCCGGTCAGATTCGGCACGTGGTCTCTGCAGATCCTTTCGATGTACTGCCGTATGAAGAACATGGCCTTCGTCAGCTTTTCCTCGTCTTCGGCCTGACCGAATATCCCGGTCATATATCCTCCGGGCGGATATTTCATCAGATTCCGGAACTGAGATTCCTGCATATAAAAGCTTTCGAAATCCTGGCCGGCTGCAAACCGGATGCTGTAATGATCGGGATGATAGGTCTGCAGCACCGCCTTTCCGGGCTTTTCTCCCCGTCCCGCCCTTCCGCAGGCCTGCACCAGCAGCTGGTACGTCCTCTCGGCGCACCGGAAATCGGAAGCGTTCAGGGACAGATCGGCGCACAGGCTTCCCACCAGAGTGACATCAGGAAAATCATGTCCTTTAACGATCATCTGGGTACCGATCAGAATGTCAGCCTCCCGGTTTGCAAAGGCAGCAAGGATCTCTTCGTAGCCGCCTTTCTTTCTGGTGGTGTCAAAATCCATACGCAGCACTCTGGCGTCGGGATACAGATTCCTGACGGTTCGTTCAGCCGCCTGCGTCCCGGCCTTGAATCCCCCGATATAAGGAGATGCGCATTCCGGACATTTCACAGGCCTGGGCGTCTCAAAACCACAGTAATGACAGACCAGTCTGCCGTTTTCATGCTCCGAAAGCGAAACGTCGCAGTGCGGGCATTTGATCACATATCCGCAGGATCTGCAGGAAACAAACCCCGAAAGTCCCCTCCGGTTCAGAAACAGCATCGCCTGAGATCCACTGTCCAGGCAGGTTCTTATTTCCTTCTGAAGCTCTCTGCTGAGAATGGAACGGTTTCCGGCCTTCATCTCCTGACGCATGTCGACGATGGAAACCTCCGGAAGCGGTCTCTGCTGATATCTGCCTTCCAGCTTTACCAGACGGAATTCGCCCCTTTCACATCGGCTGTATGCCTCCATAGAGGGCGTTGCCGAACCAAGAAGCAGCCGGGCGTTCTGCATGGCGCAGCGCTGCATCGCCGTTTCTCTGGCGTGGTAGCGCGGGCTGTTCTCACTCTGATAGGTTGGTTCGTGCTCTTCATCGATGATGATCAGTCCCAGATTGTCAAAGGGTGAAAACAGGGCGGACCGGGGGCCCACCATAATGCGGATCTCCCCCTTTTCGGCCCGTACAAACTGCTCGTAGCGTTCGCCCTTTGAAAGGCGGGAGTTCATCACCGAGACCAGGTTCCCAAACCTGGCGCTGAACCGCCGGACTGTCTGAAAAGTAAGGGCTATCTCCGGGATCAGCACGATGACCTGTTCTCCCCGGTCTATGGTCTCCTGGATCAGTTCCATGTAGACCTCCGTCTTGCCGCTCCCGGTCACGCCGTGCAGCAGAACAGGTCTTGGCGCCGGGCTTTGCCATTCGTTACGGATCTGTCTGACGGCCTCCGCCTGGGCCGGCATAAGAACCGGCGTTTCGTCCCTTCTGCTTTCGGATGCGTTTTTTATCACATCCCTCAGTATCTCGTCGGTTCCGATCCGTATGATCCCTTCCCGCTCAAAATAGTCCGCCGCGTCTTTGGAAAGGCCGGTTACGGCGGTGCTTCCCAGTTCCATTCTTCCGCCGCTCTGTAAAAGAGCCTCGAGAAAACGGATCCTTGCCCGGAATCTTGTTTTTTTCAGCCGGCCCAGCAGCTCCTCGGCTTCTTCCTTCTCAAGCTGCAGGACAGCCTCTTTCCGTACCCGGGTCTTTACCCGCTCCCGGATGGGAAACACGGTCCTGAGGGCCTGGATCATTGTGGAGCCATAGGTATTCTTCATCCAGACCGCCAGATCCACCAGCTCCGACTCCGTGGTGCGGGCATCATTTTCGATCCTCAGAATATCCTTGATCCGGTTTTCCTGATATCCCGGATTTTCGGAAAGACCCGTGACATAGCCCTTTCGCACACGGTCTCCGTTTCCGAAGGGCACCGAGACCACCATGCCGAGACGGATGTCTTTTTCCAGCTTCTCAGGAACCCGGTATGAAAAGCTCCGGTCCAGGTCTCCGCCGGAAATGTCAATGACGATGTCTGCATACAGCATAATCCGATTATTTACTGTCCTCTCTCAGGATTTCCTGGATCAGCACCCGTTCGTCCATGGGGTATTTTACCCCGCGGATCTCCTGATAATCCTCGTGTCCCTTTCCTGCAAGGACGATGATGTCTCCGGGCTCTCCATGATGAATGGCGTAGGCAATGGCTTCCTTCCGGTCACTGATCCGGATGTATTTCCCCTCGGTTCTGCGGATACCCGTCTCGATGTCGTCGATAATGGCTTCCGGCTCCTCAAACCTTGGATTGTCCGAGGTGATAATGGTCAGATCGGCAAGACGTCCGGAGACCTCTCCCATCTCATATCTGCGGAGCTTTGAGCGGTTTCCGCCGCATCCGAACAGACATACCAGACGGTTGGGATGATAATCCTTGAGTGTTTCCAGAAGACTCTGGAGCGCCATGGCGTTGTGCGCGTAATCGATCATCAGGGTAAATTCATCCGATACCTTGATCATCTCGATCCGCCCCTTCACCTTTGCCTGCCGCAGCGCAGAAATGATATTCTCCTCGGAAACGCCGAAATGCCGGCATATGGCAATGGCGGTCAGGGAATTGTAGATGCTGAATTTTCCGGGAATGTCGATCTCCACCGGAAAGTCCAGAAGTCCCTTCACATGATATGCGATGCCGAGCCAGCCTTTTCCGCTTTCCAGGTGCCAGTCTTCGGCTCTCAGATCCGCTTCCGGCGAAAAGCCATAGGTTTCAAGCTGGCAGGTACTGCCTTTAATGATCTGTTCAAAATGGGGATCATCCCGGTTTACGATACCCACACGGCACTGTTTAAGCAGCAGCGACTTGCAGTGAAGATAATCGTCAAAGTCCTTATGCTCGTTGGGTCCTATATGGTCGGGTTCGATGTTCGTAAAAATGCCGTAATCAAACACAAATCCCTGGGTTCTGTGCAGCATGAGTCCCTGGGATGACACCTCCATCACCACCGCGTCGCATCCCTCATCGGCCATTCTCCGGAAATATTCCTGAATGGTGACCGATTCGGGCGTTGTATTGGCTGCGGGAATCCGCTTTTCACCGATGATCGTCTCGATGGTTCCGATGAGTCCCACCTTGTACCCGGCGTTTTCCAGGATCGACTTGACCATGTAGGTTGTAGTCGTTTTTCCCTTTGTTCCGGTAATGCCGATGGTCTTCAACTGCTCTGCGGGATATCCGTACCAGGCCGCGGCGATAAACGCCATGGCGTAGCGGGTATCCTTTACCTGTATGATGCACGCCCCTTCGGGAAGCTGTTCAGGCAGCTCTTCCACCACAAAGGCGGCGGCTCCCTTTGCCGCAACCTCCCCTATGAACGCATGCCCGTCAAAGGACGCGCCACGGATACAGATATAGACACATCCCGGCGATGCTTTCCGGGAATCGTTTACCAGAGAAGTGATCTCCGTGTCCGTGCTGCCCTGTATGCATTGATATTCGATTCGTTCCAGAAGCGATGAGAGTTTCAT